>NZ_CP020556.1 GCF_002080455.1 Streptomyces sp. Sge12 | reverse complement strand
GTGATCTCCTGCTGGGTGTACTGGGTAAGCCCCGTCCCCGGCACCTGTCCTCCCGCGACGAAGAGGAAGACGCACAGCTGGGACTTGGTGATGCTGTTCGCGACGGCCAGCTGCGCCAGCAGCTGGGTGAACCAGTTGCTGGCCAGGCTGTATCCGGCGCCCCCGGCCATGTCGTGGACAGCCCGCGGGTCGGCCGCGTACTCGAAGTGGACTCCCTTGAGCCTGCGGCGTCCGCCGGGGTCGGTGGCCTCTGCGACCCTCTCCCCCAGCTGCTGACCGAGGACCGCGAGGATGTCTCCGTACTCGGCTTCGCTGCCCGCGGCGGTGGGGGCAGGTACTGGCCGGGGCCCGCGCCGACGACGGGCGGGCGGATCAGATGTCACAAGACCTCCTTGTTACTCAGGCGGTCCGAGACTATCCAAAAAATCAACGTGTGCTTGTCTTTTGGGCTCTTCGACACGCCGGAGGGCCCCTCTGACCCGAGCCTTGTGCGAACAGCGCGCGAAAAGTACACAGTACGTGAAGTTTTTTCGCCGTCAAGCGCCGAAAGTACACGGCTGCTTGAGTTCGATTGTCGTGATGGCGACACGTTGGTGTAGGTGCCACGTATAGGGTCCGGCCCCTCGGGCTGTCTGGCCCAACGCTCTGACCTGCGCTGTTCGCAGGCGAGTTGGCCTCGTCAGAAAATCAACTGGCGCTTGAGTTTGCTGCGAAATGTGCTCGCCAGATACACATTTCAGGAGGCCAAATGTGTCCTGGGGGACACATACCACTCGACAAACATGCAGGTCAGAGGCTTACGACGGCGGCGCCCTCTTATTAAAGAGCGCAACCTGATGGACGGCTCCTGCCGTCCACGGTCCTGGTCTGAGCAGTCCACTCGGTAGCCGGTCTGTGCCACATCGTCCCCCTGCTCCATCCGCGCCACCTGCTCGACTGACACCTGTGCCGACTCACCTCGACCCCCGTGCAGCTGTTACGTGCCCAGGAACTGGGCACCCCCAGCTCTGCCCCGTCCGGTCTCAACACCCCCTCATCGTTGCCCTCGTGCCCAGTGAGGGCGCCCAGCGCCCGAGGGGTGCACCGCCGACCGTCAGGGAGGCGGAGCAGGGTGCGAGGGGGAGCGGGTCCAGGGCGCCCTAGCGCCTGGCGAGGGGGTCTGGGGGGCGAGTAGCCCCCCATGCCAAGGCCGGTCCAGCGCGGCCAGGCGCTGGCGGGGTCCAGGGGCTGGCCCCTGGGATTCATGGTCCGCGGGCAACGAAGTACCAGAGCCTCTGTTGCAATGTGGTCAGTGAGAAATCGGAGTCGGCCCTCCGGCTGAACCCTGTGGTGCCTGGAGGCCTCGCAACCCGGACCATCAGGAGCTTGGTGGTTACTCCGCCCAAAACCGACCCGCAGAACAGCCCCTTGGGGCGCCGATCTCCCGCTGCCGCGTGTGATCCGGTCACCCCTGCCTGCAAAGGCCCGCAGGGAGTCGTACAGAGCCTTGGCGCAGTGCCTAGTGGCTCATCGTCCGGGCCATGTCGCCTGACGGCCCAACCCCTCAGCGTCCTCGGAATGATGCCGGTCGGCGAGCGGCCGACCCTCATCGATGCTGATTTTTATGCCGGCTGTTCTTCGGAGGTTGCACTCAGGAGGGCGGTGCGGAGCCGGACGAGCGTGGCTCGCCATGGACCGGTCCCGTCGGTCTCGTCCCAGAGTTCTATGAGCTCGGAGGGTTCGGTGACAACGCGGTCGAGAGCCCGGACGGCGAGCGCAAGTCGGTGGAGAGCCCCGGGAGGGGCAGATCCGGCCCGTATGCAGTGATGACGGCGTCGCCGCCCGGGCACTGTGGGGGCGACCAGAGCGGCTGCGGCGACTGCCTGCACCGCTAGGTACTGATCGAGATGGTCGCGGGTGTCGACGGCTCGCAGGAGCACATTCCGGATCATGCCTTCCCGTTCGGCTTCGGGTGCCTAGTCGAGGTCGCCGGAAAAATCCGCGGCGGTGTCGTTGTCGAAGGGGCCGACGTCACAGGTACCCACGAGTGTTTCTCCTGCTCGTGGTGATGTCCGGACATCGTCCCGGCGCCCACTGACATGGGCCGAGGTGACGGAGACCCCGCGACCGGATGGTTCAGAACGCCTGGGGCCGGTTCATCGTCCGGGCGGCGGATCAACAGGGCAATTTAGAACAACTACTTGCATACAGTGCCGACATAGCTCGGTGTGGCTCTTCGCCTTCCATCAAGAAGGTTAGTAAGGTACCCGCATGACCGCTCCATACGATCCGGAAGTCAGGGAAAAGGTAGTCGCCAAGCTGCCCGCGTCCCTTCGGCAGGAACTCAAGGTCCGCGCCGCCCAGTTGGGCGTGGACATCCAGGACGCCGTCACCGAAGGCGTCCACGCCTGGCGTGCCGACGCCTCCGCGGCGACGCCCGTGGACACCTCCGGCTCCTCCTCCTTCTCCACGTACCTGCCCACGGGCCTGTATGGGGAGTTCAAGGAGGACTGCCGGGTACGGGAGGTCCCGTACACCCAGGGCCTCGCCCAGTCGATCCGGCTGTGGCTCGACACCCACCCGTCCCCCGGCGGCCGCCGCCGGCCGGCCCACGAGGGGGCGCGCCGGATCGTGGTCTGCAACCAGAAGGGCGGCGTCGGCAAGAGCGCCATCAGCAACGGGCTCTCCCAGGCCCTCGCCGAGACCGGTGCCCGTGTCTGCGTCATCGACTTCGACCCCCAGGGGCACCTCACGCGGCACCTGGGCGCAGAGATGCTCGGCATCAAGGAACCGAGCCTCGCCAAGCACATGCTGGGTGAGATCGAGGGCCAGGTGCGAGACCTGCTCGTCCCCATCGAGCACGGAGTCTTCGCCGGGCGGCTCTTCCTGCTGCCTTCCTGCAAGGACGCGTTCCTCCTCGACGCGCGCCTGGCCACCACGCGCCACGTGCGGACGAAGGAGACAGCGCTGGAGAAGGCTCTGGAGGAGCTGGAGGAGGAGTTCGACTACATCATTGTCGACTGCCCGCCCAGCCTCGGCTACACCATGGACACCGCGCTCTACTACGCCCGTACCCGTGAGGGCGAGGCGACGAAGACCTCCGGCATCGTCGTGCCGGTCCAGGCCGAGGACACCTCTGCCGACGCGTACGACATGCTGAGCGAACAGATCGAAGACCTCGTCGACGACCTGGATATCGAGATCGCCCAGCTCGGATTCGTCGTCAATCTCTACGACAGCCGCAAGGGCTACGTCGTCACCTCCTCCCTCAACAGCTGGAAGGAGTTCGGCGACCCGCCGGTCATCACCGTCATCGCTGATCTCAAGGAGCAGCGCGAAGCGGTACGCGTCAAGCTGCCGCTGCTGCACTACGCGCCGGACTGCGAGCAGTCCGAGGCCATGCGCGAGATCGCGCGGAGGATTGCCGCATGAGCAAGAGCGACCTCCTCGGTACCGGAGCCGCCTTCAGCAACGCGCGCCGCGCGGGCGGTCGCAGCGAGCGGGGCCGGGCCAAGGCCATAGCGCAGGGCGACGTGCCGGCGTACGAACTCCTCCGGGTTCCCCTCGACCAGGTCTCCCCCACCCCCCTGAACCCGCGCCGGAACTTCGGCACGGACGAGGAGATGACCCGCTTCGGTGAGGAGCTGCGGCAGGCACAGCTGTCGGCGTGCGTCCTCGTCACGCGGGGGGCGTACCTCGCGCTGTGGCCGGACCACGACGCGCGGATCGGGACGGCTGCGTACGTCTTGATCAACGGTGAGCGTCGGTTCCGTAGTGCTCTTCATGTCGGACTGGAATCGCTGGACTTCGTCGTACGGGACGACCTCGCGGCCTCCCGTACGGACTTCATCGACCACCTCCTCGCAGAGAACCTGGAACGGGAGGACTTCGACGTCATCGAGCGGGCCCGCGGTGTGCAGCAGCTCGTAGCGACGTGCGCAGAGCAGGGCAAGGAGCACGGGGCGAAGTCGCGTGCGGCGGACCGGCTGGGCAAGTCGCCGTCCTGGGTGACGAACCAGCTGGTGCTGCTGGAACTTCCCGAGGAAATCCAGACCATGCTCAGCGCGGGGGAGTTGCCGGAGCGTGACGGGCGGGTGCTTGCGCGCACGGCCAAGGACCGGCCGGGCGTCGGCGCGGATGAGCTGTTGGCGTTCCTGCGGGAGAGCAAGGAGCAGGAAGCCCAGGTCAAGGCAGTGCATCGGGAGATCCTGCGTGAGGCGCAGGAGTCCGTACCGGACCGGGTGGCGGCCGTGCCGGCGCCGACCGGGGGAGTGGCGGGGGCACCCGAGCGGGATCCGCAGCCGGCCAGACTTTTGTCCGCGGACAAAAGTCTGGAGCGGGAGAGCGCGACGCCCACTTCGGTCCGAGCCCCCGCTCCGGTCGCCGAGCTCGCCGCCGAACCGGTCGCCGAACAGGCGGTACGGGAAGCCCCCGCCCCGGCCCTGGTGACGGCGGGGCCGAGCGCGCTTGTGTCCGAGCCGGAGGGGGGCATCCCGCCCCAGGGCCGGAGCACGGATCCGGCCTCGGTGTCCTGGCGGGACCCGAAGGCCGTCTACGAGGCGATCCGGCTGCACATGTCTGCGGAACACCGGGAGGAGCTGGCCATGCTCCTGATCGAGAACAACCAGGAGAGCTAGCAGCGCTCGCCCCGACTTTTGTCCGCGGACAAAAGTCGGGCGGGCCTCCGAGGGCCCCACCGCGTTTCGCGGTGGGGCCCTCCGCGTTCTGAGGCAGGACATCCCGGTTCTCCGGACTTGCCCGGGAAGCGGCTCCGATCGACTCCCGCGGAGTGGGCGAGGACGCCCGCTGGGAGAGCCCGACTTTTGTCCGCGGACAAAAGTCGGGTCGATGCAACCGACTCCGGGCTTACGGTTTGAGTCCTTCTAACCAGGCAGTCATGTCCAGGGACTGTTGCAGGGCTGGTCCGAAGAGGTCGGGGTTCGCCTCGGCCAGGGAGCTGTAGTGACCGACGGCGTCCTGCACGGCGGCCAGGCCCTCCTCCCGCCGCCCCACCATGCTCAGGTCGATGGAGAGATTGTTGAGGGTGCCGGCGAGGTCGGGCAGGTAGGCGTCGGGGTTCGCCTCGGCCAGGAAGCGGTAGTGACCGACGGCCTCCTGCACGGCCGCCAGCGCGGCGTCATCGCGCCCGCCCGGCGTCCCAGCCCACACCACGGTCCCGCCCGCGCTGCCGCCGAGGCCCGGAGGGAAGGCCTGCACGCGTGTTCCGGTCGGTCCGGCGACGTGCGCGGAGGTCAGGACCAGCCTGCCGCCGACCGCGTACCCCGACCCCGCGCCCTTCGGCCCGGTCACCGCAGCCACCCTCAGCTGTTCCATGCCTACCCCACCCCCGCCCCGACACCTGGTCCGGGTCGGCCTATCCGATCCCGACCACCCTGCCTGGGTCCGGTCGGCACGACCGGACCCTCCCACCGTCAGTCCGGGATGCGCCCCGACACGTCACCGGGCCCCTCCGGGCGGTCCTGCGCGGAGCTGACCAGCAGGTCGCCACCGCCGGGACGCTTGGGGGTGAGGGTGAAGGAGACGCGGTGGGTGCGGCCGCGCGAGAGGCCCGCCTCGGTCTCCGCACCCACCGCCCACAGCTTGAACCCGGCCTTCGCCCTCGCGTCCGCCCGCAGCTCTACCTCGAACTCCATCTCCACCGGCCCCACCGCGAACACGACCCCTGGGTCGTCCCCCACCCGGCCCGCCGCTTCGATCAGTTGGTCGCGCACCGCGGCGACCGCGTCCGCCAGAGGAACATCCACCCGCACCCACCCCATATCCAGTACCTGACCCGTGGTCAGAGCGATGCGGCAACCGTAGACGCCGAGCCCGGCCCGTCGCAGCAGATCCAGCCGATCCTGGCGCCCGCTGCCAGGGCAGCGCCCGGAGAGGCAGTCGAGGAGTCCGCAGTCGAGGTTGTGGGTCGTTAAAGGTCATCCCGCCGGTTCCCGGCCCGTGGCGATGGCTTCGTCGTGCGCGGCGAAGGTGCGGTACAGGGTGGAGCGGCCGACGCCGAGTTGCCCGGCGATGGCGGTGACCGACTCCTTCGCGTCGCGGCGGCGCAGGGCGACGGCGAGCATGTCGCCGTCGACGGCCAGCGGGCGGCCGCCGTGCTTGCCGATCGCCGCGCCGGTGTCCAGGCCGGCCAGGGTCCGCTCGTAAATGAACTCCCGCTCGACCTCGGCCACCGCCGCGAACACGAAGCGAGCGCACGGTGTGGCGGTGACTCTCCGCCGACACCCGCGTCCCCGAACACCGCGGGCCCGAGCCGTATGTGCTGAGCGAGACCGACCCGGAGGCGTACGCCCGTTACCGGGGCAATGTCTCCGCCGTGCACCGCGCCCGCCACCCCTGCGCACGACACAACAGATGCCGTTGGAACCCTCCCCGGTTCAGATCAAGATCAAAAAGAGGTGATGTACAAAGGGGGTTCCCCTCGCGGGGAACCCC
Organism: Streptomyces sp. Sge12; assembly: GCF_002080455.1. Classification (NCBI taxonomy): domain Bacteria; kingdom Bacillati; phylum Actinomycetota; class Actinomycetes; order Kitasatosporales; family Streptomycetaceae; genus Streptomyces; species Streptomyces sp. Sge12. Next base: position 120,653 of record NZ_CP020556.1, on the reverse strand, counting down.
GGCACAGCCGGGAAGTGCACAAGCATGGGAGGGCGGGGCGCCGGTGGCGTGGGTGACGGAGATCAGCGCGGACGAACAGGTCGACTACCGGCTGCGCAGGCACGCCGGATGCGGTGTGGTGGAGAGCGCAGCGGCCTCCGCTGGGTTGGCCGGCTCGGGCTCGGCGGATCCGGCGGTTGACTACCGTCTGCGGTCGGACGGCGTGCTGGTCTGGATGGGGTCCGGGCTGGAGGCGGTCGGTCTGACCGAGGGCCAGATTCTCGACCAAGAGGGCGAGGAGGCCGCCCGCCGGCTCATGAGGGGGAGCCACCCGGCAACCGGCGCGCGCCTCGCGGGATCGGCCACGTCGGTCCGCGCTCACGAGAAGGCGACGCTGACCGTGGCGCCGTTGGTGCGGGCGATCGAATCCGCCGCGGAGGAGGCCGAGGTGGCGCCGGAGGAGTTGTTGGAGGGCAAACCGAAGCAGCTGCGGACGTTCGCCACCCAGCAGCGGATGGTGAACCGGCGGGGAGAGGGGCACCGGCTGCACGTCGAGACGTTGCACAAGCTGGCCCGCGCCGCCGGCCTCGACCTCGCCGACATCTACGGCGAGACCGAGCTGGAGTCGGCGTGGACGAACAAGGACCTCCGCACCGACAGCAGGGTGCGGGGATGGGACCTGGTCCTGGACCTCCCCAAGAGCGACAGTGTGCTCGCCGGCCTGATGGGCGAACTGGACGACGCCGCGTTCCGTCAACTCGTGCACCGGGCCAAGACCGACACCTTCCGGCAGCTGGAGCGGTGGATCGGGTACGCGGTCGGAAGCCAGGACGGGCGACCGGTGCGACTGGCGACCGGCGGTCTGCTGGGGTGGTCCGTCGAGCATCGCTCCGCCCGCCCGATGGGCGACGGCGAACCCGGTGACCCGCACCTGCACCTGCACGTCGTCATCGCCAACATGGCCCGCTGCACCGACGGCAAGTGGCGCTCGATCGCGAACTCGGGAGCCGACCTCTACCGCCACGCCAGCGCTGCCGACGCCTTCTTCAAAGCGCGGGTCCGCGCCCTGACCCGCGAACACTTCGGAGTCCGCCGCAGCCAGTCCGCCACCACCGGGGCGTGGGAGGTCGACGGCATTCCCGAGCAGCTGCGCGACGCCTTCAGCCGACGCTCGGCGATGGTCGAGGAACACCTCGGGCCGGACGCCAGCCGGGACGACCAGCAGCGGCTCGCGGCCGAGACCCGGCGCGCCAAGCACACCGCCGACGCGGCCGGGATGCGCGACTCCTGGCGGGCGCGGGCCGAGGCCCTCGGCGTGGACGTCGACGAGATGGTCGCCGCCGCCGCGCCGGGCGGCCCGGGCCCCGATGCCGGGGGCGCGGCCCTCGGCGGCCCCGTGAGCGGTCCGAGGATCCCGCCGCCGGCGGACCTCGCCGCCATCGTCTTCGACCCGGAGGCCGGGGTGACCGCGAGCCGAAAGGCATTCACCCGGGCCGAGCTGCTGGCCGCCGTCGGCAACGCCCTGCCCGACGGGATCGGCGACGACCCGGCCGCGCTGGAGCACCTGGTCGACGACGTGCTGCACGTCGAGGGATACGCCGTGGCCCTGCCGCACATCGGCTCCACCGTCATGTCGTCCACCGCCCGCTACACCACCCGCGACGTCCTGGACGCTGAGGACGTCGCCATCACCCAGGCCCAGGCCCGCTACGGCGACGGCAGCGCGGCGCTGACGGCCACCCAGGCAGAGGCCGCCCGCAACGTGTTCGAGGTCGCGTCCGGGTTCGCTCTGTCCGAGGAACAGCGACGGGCCGTGGACCGGCTCCTGACCGCCGGGCACGGCATCGACGCGGTCGTGGGCGTGGCCGGCGCGGGCAAGTCCACGCTCATGGACGCCTGCCGGATCGCCTGGGACGCCACCGGCACCACCTACGCCGGCGCCTGCCTGTCGGCCGTCGGCGCCAAGGGCCTGCAGGACGCCTCCGCGATCCCCTCGCGGACCGTCGCCGCCTGGATCCAGCAGATCGACACCGGCCGCGGGCTGGCCGGGATCGATGTCCTGGTCCTCGACGAAGCAGCGATGACCGACGACCGCTCCGCCGCCCGACTCCTCACCGAGGCCGCACGGACCGGCACCAAGCTGATCGCGATCGGCGACCCCAAACAGCTCCAGGCCGTCGGCGTGGGCGGCTGGTTCGCCGAGGTCCACCGCATCGTCGACGGCGCACTCCTCACCGAGAACCGCCGCCAGGAGAACGAGGCCGAGCGCCAGGCACTGGAGGTGTGGCGGACCGGAGACCACCGAGCGGCACTGGAGCTGCTCGCCGCCGGCGGCCGCGTCCACGCGGTGACCACCGCCGCCGACGCCCGCTCCCAGATCCTGATGGCGTGGGACGAACTGCGCCGCCAGTGGCCCGACGAGCTGGACCTGCTGGAGAACCTCGCCGTCCTCGCCGCCCGGAACATCGACGTCGACGCGCTGAACCTCGGCGCCCAGCACATCCGCCGCAACCTCGGCGAACTCGGCGCCGCCCACACCTACGCCCTGCCCGGCGGAGGCGAGCTGACCCTCGCCGAGGGCGACGTCGTCCGCGTCCGAACCAACGACTACCGCAGCCGGCGAGGCGCTGGCCCCGACATCCTCAACGGCTACCGCGCGACCATCACCGCCCTCACCGACGACCACCGCGTCGAGATCACGTGGCGGACGAAGGACCGCCTCCCCGACGGCACCGCGCGCACCAAGTCGGCATGGATGACGCCCTCCGACATCGCCGCGGGCCACCTCTCCCTCGGCTACGCGATGACCGTGGCCGCGAGCCAGGGCATGACCTGCCACACCTCGCTCCTGTACGGACACGGCGCCAACGCACACGCTGCCTACCCGGGACTGACCCGCGCCAGGAAGGCCAACCACCTCTGGCTCCCCCTGGCCGCCATCGAGGACGAACGCACCCGGGCCGAACTCGGCGCAGCCCGTACGGAGACCGAGCAGCTGCAGCGCGCGGTGTCGGCGTTCACCCGCTACCTGGGCCAGTCCCGACCGGACTCGATGATCTCCGACGAGCTGCGGCCGGCCCCCGAACCGGTCCGCGCTCCGGTGCCCCGGCAGGTCGAGCTGGACCAGGCCCGCGACGATGCCGCAGCGGCCCTGCAACAGGCCCGGCACACCGTCTCGTCGCGGGCAGCCCGGGTGAAATCCCCGTCGGCACAGCCCTCCCTGCGCCACGACGCCGAGGCCGAGGCCCGCCGCACCCCCGCATCCGCACCGGCGCCGGAGGCACGCCGAGGCGAGGGGGCCCCGATCCCGCCGTGGAAGGAGCGCCCGTACGGCGGGCGCGGCGACGAGGAACTCGCGGGCACGATCGCCGCCTGCCTCGCCGAGGCCAAGCGGTACGAGGAGAAGGCCGCCCAGGCCCGAGAGGGGCACGAGGCCCTGCGTGTGCGCCTGGAACAGGACCTCGCCCAAGGGGCGACCCGCGGGAGCCAATGGGCCCAGGAGGCCGGAGCCGTCCTCGACTCCGCCATCGCGCACCTGACGACCGCCATCGAGGAGGCCGGCCGGGCCCGACAGGCCGACGAACAGGCCACGCAGGCCCGCAGGATCCTGCCGGGCATCACCCGACAGCTCGAATCCTCCTGGATCGCCCTCCGGCTGGCCGGCAGCAGCAAGGCAGAGGTCAGCAAGCTCCGCGAGCACTACCTCGACAAGGCCGTCACCGGTGAGGAGGAGCTTGCACGCGCCCGCAGAACCAGCGACGCGGCCCGCCTCGCCGCATGGGACGCCGTGAAGGAGAGCCGATTCGCCAGCACGCTCGGCGCCACGGGATCCGCCCCTGTGCTGGAGGAGATGGCCCCGAGGCTCGCAGCCATGAGAGAGCTGCTACCGCAGCGGGCACAGGCCCTGGACATCGGCGACCAGAACACCCTGGGAGAGCTCAACGGCATCGTGCGCGCGGCCGGGCAGGAAGCCGCGAACTGGCGCGGCCACGCCGCCCTGGCCCTCGCCGAGCAGCAACGCCGCCGGTTCCTCGCCGAACGCCACCCCGATCTCCACCAGGCCGAGACCCTGGCCCGCCAGGTCGTCGCAGCCGCCCAACAGCGTCAGCCCGCAGCCGTTCTTGCAAGCACGACACCTGCCGCCCGTCCCCCGTACCCACAGCAGAGCGGACCACGTATGCGGCGCTGAAAACCAGAACTGCGGCCGGAATACGAGTCGGCACCCTCGTCGCCAAGCAGGCCCGGCCAGGGCTCGGCCCTCGGCGGATCGGTCCATGCGGTCAGTCGCCTGGGGCGGGTACGTCGGCCTGGCCGTGAGCGAGGATCGGCAGCAGCGCCTCGGCCGCGTCGCACACGGTGCACGCCGTCGTACCGGGCCGCGCGAGCGCGTCGAGCGCCTGCATCGTGCCCAGCGGATGCGCGCGGTCGGTGGCGCTCGGACAGCCCTCTGCATGAACGGTGGCCGAGCGGCCGTGGACGCGGCCGTCGAGCAGCCACACCCACCGAGCCGGCGCCGAGGTACGGGTACGTGGGGGGCCGGGATGCGGCCGAGGTCGACCCCGGGCAGCGGGCGCAGCTGCTCGGCGGTGACCCACGTGCCGTACTCGGCCGGCTCGACTCCGCCCCCGGCGGCCGTCTGCCAGAGGGGGACGCCGATGCGGTACATCCACAGGCCGGAGTCGAGCTGCTGTCGCTCGTAGAGCCGGACCCGCTCGATGGCCTGCCCGTCGGGGAGGACCAAGGTGATCGGGGCCGAGGGAGAAGCATCGGACACGGTCAGGGGTGGGCCAGCAGCTGTTGGCGGGCCTGCTTACAGGACACGCAGAGCGGTGACGCCGGGGCGCCGTACCGTGCGCAGGGTGATCCGCACCGGGCGCAGGGGCCGGTCTGGCTGGGCGCCCAGGTGACGACCTGGGGGCGGGGCTTGGTGGTGGTCTGCTCGCTCATGCTGCTGCCTCCCCGTCCGCCGGTGCGGATGTGTGGGTGCGGGCGGCGCGCCGCAGCTCGACGCCGCCGGCCCGCCAAGCGGTGGGGGCCGCCCAGTAGGGGTGGGTGCACAGGTTCCCGGAGAGGGCGATCAGCCGGCGCCGCAACGCGGTCGTACCGGCCCCGGCGGGGGCCTGCGCGAGCTCGGCGTACGTCTGCTGCCACGCCCCTTGGAGCGTGATCAGGTCCTCGGGGAAGCGGAACGGTGGTCTCACACCCCCAGTGAAACACGTGTTCGATTTTCTCTGCGAACGCCACGCTCCCGGTCATCGGCCCTGGTGTGACTGGTTCAGTCACGTCTACGGGGTTGTCCTGTGGCTCAGGTGTGGATGCGGCTGTTGGTGCCGTCGTGGTGGTCGGCGTGCTCGTCGTCGAACCAGTAGTCGCCGGCGGCGAGGTAGCGGAAGGAGTGGCTGGTGTTCGCGGGCAGGGACACGTTCGCGGCGCGGGTGCCGTCGCCTCGGGGTTCGAGGGGGTGGGCGGCGGGGTTCCAGTGGTTGAAGTCCCCGACCACGCTGACCGGTCCCGCGGGGGTGTTCTCGGGCAGGACGAAGGTGACCTGAGTCTTGCCCTTGAGCCGCTTGCGTTCCAGCACGGGTGATCTCCAGCTGTAGAAGGTCGGGGCCTGTGCATCCTCGCCTGCGCCCGCGCCGGCTGCCGGTCTGCCGGGCGGCGTGCCGTGCGCAGGTCACCCGACCGGAAGCCGCGGACGGGAAAGGGAGGCTGCGAGGGCGGCGCGGGGACGACGGGGCCGAGGACGCCGGTGCCCGTGGCGGAGCCCGGCCGGGGTGGCTTCAACCGGTCGGGCCCCGCCGTGCGTGGGACCTCTCGTCGCCCTGTCACCGTGCCACGGCCAACCGTGGGCCGCCCGGGGCGCGGGTCCGTGTGGGGGACCCATGGCCGGGTGCCGCCCCGGTCAGTTGTCCATGATCGGGAAGAGCGCCTCGGCGCCGGTCAACTCCAGCAGGCGCCGGAACTGGGGCTGCGGGTCGCGCAGAATGATGCGCCGACCGTGTTCTGCCGCGGTCTGCCGCGCCTGGATGAGGGCATTGAGACCGGAGGAGTCGCAGAACGACAGGTCGGACAGGTCGACGACGATCTCGGCCGGGCCGCCCGGCTGGGTGATTGCCGCGTGCAGGGCGGCGTGCAGCATCGGCGCCCGGTCGATGTCCATCTCGCCGCCCACGTGTACGACACGGCGCTGATCATCACCAGTCACGCCCACGCTCTGCTCACCTCTCTCAAGATCTTTTGCGCGCCCATGATGCGGCAGCCCGGGCGGGAAGGGGGCCCGCGGGGCGGCTCAGGTGGCGGCGCCGAAGCGGGGATGCGATCACCGGGGGGAGACCGTGAGGTGGAAGTACGCGAAGTCGGCCGGAGGCGGTGGTGATTATGGCGCGTCCCGTATGGGCTGGGAATTTCTCGTTTGGCCTGGTCAGCCTGCCGGTGGGCCTCTATACGGCCACCGACAGCCACACGATCCACTTCCATCAGCTCCAGCGCGGGACCGGGGACCGGATCCGTAACCGGCGGGTGAACGAGCGGACCGGCGACGAGGTGGACCTCTCCGACATCGTGAAGGGTTACGACACGGGCGGCGAGTACGTGCTGGTGGAGCCGAAGGAGCTGGACGAGATCGCGCCGGGCCGCTCCCGCTCGCTGGAGATCGCCGGGTTCGTCGACCTGGCGGAGGTGGACCCGATCTTCTTCGACAAGACCTACTACCTGGGGCCGCGGGGCGCCGAGTACGGCAAGGTCTACAGCCTCCTCGAGCAGGCCCTCGCCAAGACCGGCAAGGCGGGCATCGCCACGTTCGTGATGCGCCAGCACGAGTACCTGGTCGCCCTCAAGGCCGAGAATGGGCTCCTGACCCTGCACACCCTGCACTGGGCTGACGAGATCCGAGACCCTCGGAAGGAGATCGACAACCTCCCGGGCAAGGCGAAGGCCTCCGCCAAAGAGCTGACCATGGCCGAGCAGCTCATCGAAGCCCTGACGATGGAGTGGGATCCGGAGCAGTTCCACGACACCTTCCAGGAGAAGGTCGCCGCCATGATCGAGTCCAAGCAGGCCGGCGAGACCGTCGAGAAGGCCGAGGCCCCCGCGGCGCCGACCGGCGTGGTCGACCTCATGGAGACCCTGCGCGCCAGCGTCGAGCGGGCCGGAAGCCCCAAGGCTACCGGCGGCAAGGCCACGACTTCCGCCAAGGCCGCCGAGAAGAAACCAGGGGCGAAGAAGCGGATCCGCTCCGCGCCGAAGGAAGACTTGAGCGGTCTGTCGAAGGCCGACCTATACAAGAAGGCCGCCGCCGCCGACATTCCCGGCCGCTCGCACATGACCCGCGACGACCTTGTGAAGGCACTGTCCTCAACCCGGGCCTGAGCGCGAAAGGGAGGCGTCCAGGGCGATGTTGCGACCGCCGGTGGAGCCGATGCTGGCGCAGGCCGCGGAAGCCGTGCCGGGCCCGGCGGCGCTGCGGGGCGGGGTGGCGTACGAGCAGAAACTGGACGGCCACCGGACGCTCCTCTTCACCGCGGCCAGCCTGGGCGGCACGGTGCTGGTGCAGACCCGCCGCGGGGCGCTTGTGCAGGACCGGTGGCCGGACCTGGTGGCGGCCGCCGAAGCGCAGTTGCCGCACGGCCTGGTCCTCGATGGCGAACTCGTCGTCTGGGACACCGAGGCAGGCCGCCTGTCGTTCGAGGCGTTGCAGCGCCGGGCCGCCACCCGCGCCCGCGGCGCCCAGACCTTGGCGGCCCGGTGGCCGGCCTACTTCGTCGCATTCGACCTCTTGCAGCACGACGGCCAGGAACTCCTCACGCGCCCGTACGCCGAGCGGCGCACCCTGCTGGAGAACCTGTTTACCGAGCATGCCCTGACGGCCCCGTGGACGCTCTGCCCGATGACGACGGACCTGGCCAAGGCACGGGAATGGCTGGAGTCCTGGACAGACGTGTCGGGCGTCGAGGGGATCCTGGTCAAGCCCCTGAACGGCCGCTACCTCGCGGGGTACCGGGGGTGGACCAAAATCAGAAGGCGGGACACCACGGAGACGATCGTCGGCGCGATCACCGGCACCCTGACCCGACCGCAGCTCCTCGTCCTCGGCCGCCACGACCAAACGGGCCGACTGCGCGCCGTCGGCCGGACCGTACCGCTGCGCCCGGACGCCGCCCGGCAGATCGCCGAACACCTCACCCCGGCCGCGCCCGGACACCCGTGGACGGGCGAGCACTTTTCGGCGACGTGGGGCAGCCGCGACGTCCTCGACACCACCCTCGTCCACCCCGGCCTGGTCGCCGAGGTCAGCGCCGACCGAGCCATCGACCACGGCGGCATCTACCGCCACCCGCTCCGATTCCAGCGCCTGCGCCTGGATGTCGGGATCGAGGACGTACCCAGGTTCGGGGAGGGGTCGGCCGCGGCCGCCGGCTGACCGGGCAGGGGGTGGGTGCAGTGGCGTTTCGCCGGTGAACCGGCGTGCTCGGGCGGGTGAACCCGGCCGACACGGGCTGTTGCTGACGGTGTGGTGGCCGGTAGAACCGGCTCATGATGATCATGAAGCGGTCCGCTGTCGCGGCCGCCGCCTTCGTCCTGACCCTGTCTCTGCCCACGGCCGCGCACGCGGTTGCACAACCCGCCACCCCGGCTCCGGCCTCGGCCGCCGTGCCGCAGGTGCTGCCGATCGGGGTCGCGGTGTCCGCGCTCCCGCTCGCCACCGAGAACCGGACCGGCTACCAGCGGACCTCATTCAGGCACTGGAACGCCGGCGACATCCCGGCCGACGGATGCAACACCCGCCAGAAGGTCCTCCTGGCCGAAGCGGTCGTGTACCCGGAGATCGGGCCGGGCTGCACCCTGACCGGCGGGGTGTGGTGGAGCTACTACGACGAGCGGGAGGTGACGCCGGCCGGTGCGCTGGACATCGACCACATGGTCCCGCTCGCGGAGGCGTGGGACAGCGGGGCCTCGGCGTGGACGCCCGCGCGTCGGGAGGCGTACGCGAACGACCAGGGCCAGCCGGCCTCGCTGGTGGCGGTGACGGCCCGCTCGAACAGGCAGAAGGCAGACCAGGACCCCGCCGAGTGGCTGCCGCCGGCCCCGGACGCGCTGTGCCGGTACGGCGCGGAGTGGACCGCGACGAAGCTGCGGTGGGGGCTGGCGGTGGACGAGCTGGAGCAGGACCGGCTGCTGGACATCGCAGCGGGCTGCGGCGGTACGGACGTGGAGTTCACGCCCGCCCCGTAGAGCTGTTCACGGGCCGCCACCTTCGTCGATCAGGTGGCGGCCCTTCGTCATGCCCAGAGTCCGCCCGGGGCCGCAGGTCGTTGCTGGTCGATGCTGCACACCGCTGCGGGGCCGTCCGGCCGTAGCTCGCATAGGTGTTGGAGGGATGGCTGTTCTCGTGAAGCCGTTGAAGGTGTGGAATTTTCGGTTATAAAATAACCGCCATGCTCACACCTGAGGACGCGTCATACATCACGCGGGCCACTGAAGGTCTGTCCGCACCCCTCTATGAAGCGCTCGACCACGGATACATCGCCGCCCATGGTCACTACGACGACTCGGGCCTGACCGGCAACGGCTACACCAAGGGCCGCACCGACCTCGTGCGCGATCACACCCGCGGCTTCATCGAGCGCCGCCACACCGACGGGCTCGACCTCGGTGGCTGGGTGCCCATAGAGACGTCCAGCGGCCGGTTGCACCTGCGCCACGAGACGATGACCATCCGCGTCCTGCACGCCACCCCGTACGAGATGGTCCCGGCCCCTGGGAGGAACCGGGCCCGGATCACCTACTATGAGAATCGAACGCTTGATCTGCTCGGTGTGGCGGGCAGCAACCTCATCGCGGTCTGGCTCTCGCCGCCCGAGGAGGGCGGGGAGATCTCGGTCCGTATCGTTCGCCCGATAGGTGAATGGAAGCCGGGACGGGCCGCGAAGTTCGACCTGTACTACGAGCTCCCCCGCAACACTGAGTCGTTTACCGACTGGGAGTTCATTCCGGACGACGAGGGCTTCACACTGCCCTTCGAGTTCGACGAGGACGTGCGCGAAGAGGGTGAAGGAAGTAGTGCGTGATCCAGCGGAGCGCATCCGGACCCTGAGGGCTCTGATGGGCCTCACCCAGGGGGAACTCGCGCAGGCCGCCGGCGTCTCGCAGCCGCTGATCTCACAGATCCAAAAGGGCCTCAAGCCGGTCAGCGACGACGTACTGGCCCGCATTGCCGCAGCGACCGGCACACCCATGTCGTTCTTCGACGTGGACCCCTCCGACCTCCCCGCCGACACCTTGGCCTTCCGTAAGAAGGCCAGCGCCTCGGCCAAGGAAGTCGCGCGGGTGGAGGCCACGGTCAGGGAGGCGTACCGGGTCGCCGTACGCCTCATGGCCGAGACCAAGGTGCGTCGCACCACTCTGCCGGTGGCCGAAGGCACCCTCCTCCCCGACGACATCGAAGATCTCGCCGACCAGACCCGCGCCGCCCTGGGCATCGCCTCGGACGGAGTGATCGGACACGTCATCCGCGCCTGCGAGCGGGCCGGTATCCCCGTGGTCCCGCTCATGCTCCTCGACGCCGACGGGGCCGGAGAGGAAGCGGTCGTCGGGCACTCCGGCGTCTCCTGCTGGAAGGGCACCACAGGGCCATCCATGATCAGTTACTTCTCCGCCGGAAGCGGAGACAGGCAGCGATTCACCACAGCCCACGAACTGGGCCACCTCGTCCTCCACCCCCAGCGCCGGGCCGGCTTGGACGCCAAGCAGGCCGAAACCGAGGCGCACCGCTTCGCGGGCGCGTTCCTGCTCCCGAAGGAACGCGCGGAGGAAGCGTTCAGCGGCCCGCTGATGCTCCGCGAGTTCGCCGTCCTCAAGCAGCGCTGGGGCATTTCCATCCAGGCCCTCATCAATCGTGCCTACGACCTCGGCCACATCGACCAGGCCCGCCGCGAGAGCCTCTACAAGCAGCTCGCCGCCCGGGGCTGGCGGACCAACGAGCCCGTCGCCGTGCATCCCGAGCAGCCCACCCTCGTTCGAGCCATGCTCGGCCGCAAGTACGGCGAGCCACCGTCCCTGCTCCAGGCCGCCGAAGACCTCGGTCTGCACCCCGTCCTCATGCGTTCCCTCGCACCGGACGTCGCCGCCGACCCGGCTCCGCGCCGTACTGCCCCCGTGATCAGCCTCGCCGCCCGCCGCCGCAAAGGCGCACGCCTTCAAGCCCTCTGACCGGCCGCCGCCCGTCGACAGCTGAAGGCCGCCGGCCCGGAGCAGGTGCGCGCGGCCCTGCGGGGTCCGGTGGGTGCGGGGCGGGCGGCGGACTGGCTGACCGAAGCCCTGGGGGCGCCGTTGCGGTGCCGGTCCCGGGTGACCGCGTCGGCGGTCGGTCACCTCGCCGGTGCCGACTCGAGCCGCTGGCCGCTTTCCTGGCCGAGATCACCGAGCAGCCGACCGCCACGACCGCGGACGCACCGTTGGCCGCGCTGCGCGCCGTCGGAGTGCTGGAGCGGGTCGTCGCCCGTGTCAGCCGGGAGGCCGCCAGCATGCTGTGCGACGACGGCGCGTCGGCTGAGACGGTGGCCACCGGGCTCGGGACGACCCACTCCAAGGACCTGTTCCTGCTCCTGACCGCCCAGGACCGGTAGCGGTGACGACGCGCACCGCAACATCGGCCTTGTTGGATTCCGGTTCGCCGGAGCGGATCCCGGTCCTCGGGCTGGGCGATACCGTGGTGACACCACGCCAGATTGAGAGCCCAGGAGTCCCGGATGAGCGAGCAGCCGGCCACCGTGCCCGTGCCCGAACGTCAGCCCCTTGACGAGCATGCGGCCGCGTCCGTCCTCGCGTACGCGGCCGAGCAGCGCGCGAAGATCGACGTCCTCGCCTCGGTGCTCGAGGACATCGCCTCCCACGGGTACCCCGCGCCGGAGACCGGCGTCCTGTGGGAGACGGCCCGCGATGCCCACCTGGCCCGCCTCGCCGACGAGCAGCCCCGTGTCGCCTGAAGCCTCCGGACGCCGCTCGCGCGTCGTCATGGTCGAGCCCGCCCTCACCCAGCTGACGAAGCTGACCGCGAACGAGACGCACCGCCTGGACCGTGCGATCGTCGCCATCAGCGTCAACCCACACCTCGGCACCGAAGTCCCCGGCACCCTGCTGCGCGACTACGTAGACGACATCGACGGGATCCGGGTCATCTACTACGTGACCGCCCTGCAAACGATCACGATCGTGGCATACGTCGAAGCCTGAACACCGAACAGCGGCGCCCGGATCCGCATCCGCTACAGGGCGGACTCGACGCCGAGACCGTCGGCGACATCCTCACAGCCGTTCAGCTGCGGCTTCCGCGTGGTGATCCTCGTTCCCGGCGTACTCTTCTGGACGTCCGCCGCGGCCCCGGGCCTGTGGCCCTCCGACGTCGTCGCCCATGGGCCTAGCGGTGGATCACCGCGCAGGGCTCCCCGTTCACGATGTTGAACTCGACGCACAGCTTGGTCCCGTGTGGGAACGTTTTGCCGTCCTTCCACTTCCAGCCCACCGTCGACATCTTGGTCATGGCTGCGGTCACTGGGGTGGCGTCTTTCCAGCCGGTCAGCTCCGACCGGTACCCCTTCGGGGTGTAGGTGATGAGGCGGGCCCGTACGCCGGTGCCGTGGCCTTCGATGTGGGCTCCGACGTCGTGGACGCGGAGGCCCTTGCCGTAGACGGACAGGCCGACGCGCCCGTCCTTCGCCTTGGCATCGGCGTGCGCCGGCGCCGCGCCGAACAGCAGCGCTGCTGCGGTCACCATGTAGATCGTCTTTCGCATGACTTCCCAACCCGCACGGGGGCGAGGAGGTCACCCGGGAATCCGCAGGTGAGCATCTGCTGTTCGGGGACCGGCCAGATGGTCTGACCGGAGAGAATCACCGGGTGAACACTCCGAGTCAGGCGCGGGGCATCGGCCGCGGCGTCAGCACCCTCATCCCGCAGAGCGCGACCGACCAGGCCATGGCCGCGCTCACCGGGCTGCAGACCGTGCCCGTGCATGTCGGGCTCCTCCAGGCAGCAGCGCTGCTTCTGGAGGACGCAGTGCGGACCGCCGCCGATGAGGCGACGGCGGCCGCGATGGCCAGGACCGCAGGGATGCTGCGCTCCGCCATGGAGTGAAGCGCGTGCGCGACCTCACTCGGCGTCGATCGGTTCTAGGCCGACGCTCGGGGAGTGCGGGTCGTAGGAGCCGCCGCGGGGGTGGCAACGCGCGGCATCGGCGCGGCCGCCGTCAGAGCCGGCTTGGGCGGCCCGGGCGGCAGGGTCACCGACAGGCGGGCCGAATGGGCTCCGGAGGCCTTGGCCAGGTCTTGCAGGGCCTGGACGTCGGTGGGGGCGAAGCGGGCCGAGCGCACCGCCAGGGCGACGAGGGCTTGAGCATGTTCGGCAACCTCCCCGTAAGAGCCGACGGCCGGGCCGGTCTGGGCGCCGTCGGACGGGAGCTTCATCCAGGCGGCGCGGAACGCCTGGACGCGTTTGTGGCTGGAGCCGACGGCTTCCTGTCCCATCGGGGTCTGGATCCACGACTGGAAGCGGACGGCGACCTCGTGCGCGGCCCGCACGGCATCGTCGCGGGTGGCGTACGGAGTCGGCTCCCGCCGATCGATGCGATGGTGCACCGCGAGAGGGGCCTCGGCCTTGGTCTCCTTGGACGCCGTCGGCTCTGGTTTGGGCTCGGCAGATGCGACTGCGCTGTAGGTGACGGCGGCGGCCGAGAGCTTCAGCAGGGCGGCGGAGGGGGCTCCTCGGTCGTCGGCGCGGAGGCGGTGCGCGAGCGTCGCCGCCTGGACGGCGATCGCCTCGCATGCCCGGATCGAAGCCGTTCTCCAGAAGCCCTGGAAATGCACGTCGGCGCGGAGGGTGTCCCAGTAGCGGCTGCCGGCCTTCTCCTTCATCACGTCCAAGACGTGGCGGAGGGCGCCGCGGAGCGTCTGGATCTTCTGCCACTCCGGATGGCTCTGGAGCGTGTCTGCGTGGACGTCGGCTTCTGCTGCGGCCGCGTCCACCGCTGTCGCAGCAACCGGAACTGTAGGCGGCCCGGCTTGGTGAGGAGCTGACGAAGCGGGGGTGGCGGGCGCGGCCCCAGGCGGTGCGGATTCCTGCGTTCGTGGATTCAGGACTGCCAGATCGGCGGCGACCGCAGACCGGACCTCGGCGGCGGGGACCGGGATACGCAGCTCGTCCCAGGCGGTCAGCGCCTCCTCCAATTCTCCCCAGTAGGTGTCGTCCGGGTCTTGGGGCAGGTCCTCGTCGGCAGTGGCAGCTGGCGGCTTCCTCAGGTGCGGTTGGCTGTCCGGGTCCTGCCACAAGGGCATTGCGTCGGGTCCCGGCCGCACGTGCGCGGCGGCGGCAAGGCCTGTCGCTGCCTGATCCGCTGATGTGGCCATCGCGGGTACCTCCTTGGGGTCGTGCGCCGCGTCGGGCGGGCGGCGCCTACAGCGGCGCGTTCAGCTCGTCTTCGCGACGGTTCAGTTCGGCGGCCGCCGGGTGGACGGCCGAGGCGGTCGTCGCGTCGGAGAGCAGGTACAGGTCGAAGGACTCGTCGCTGCCAGGGGGCGGGGGGACGACCAGCGGCGGTTCCTGGTGGGCGCCGGTGGCGCAGGCGGCGAGCTGCAGGCGCGGGACGAAGGCGTACAAGGTGTTGATCCAGTCCGCCTCGGCGAGCTCGCGCCCGGGCGCCTCCTCTCCGGCGTAGGTGCGCATCCAGCCCGCGTACAGGGCGGTGAGGTGCTCGACGACCGGGGAGTGCCGGTACCAGCAGTGGGTGATCTTGTTGTGGAGCTCGAAGGTTCTGCGGAGCCAGTCGACCCATCCGCCGAGCTCGCGCATCCTGATCTGCCGCTCCTTGGGTTCCATGGCCGCCCACACCCAGCGCTGCGGCTCGGCTGCCGGCGGGGATCCGTCCATGGACGGCCAGAGATCGGCGGGGTTCAGCGGGTCGGGCACGTACGTCTCCTGGCGGTCGTCGGCTACTTCTTGCCGGTGATGGCCTTGGGCTCGGCGAGAAGCTTCTTCAGGTCCTTGTCGTGGAAGGTGAGGCGCATCCGGACCTTGATCGGCGGGAGGTTGGTGTACTGGGCGATCGCGGTGAAGTCGGGGAGCTGCTGCAGGGAGTGGACGGGGGCGAGGTCGGTCTCGGTGGCCTGCGTGTTGGTGGAGTACTCGCCTCTGGAGCGGCCGTGGCTGGTCTTCATGACCTCGGTCCGTCCGTACAGGCCGGAGAAGTAGCGCAGGGTCTCCAGGTCGCCGCAGCCGGGCAGCAGCATGCGCAGGCCGCTCGCGGACAGGACGGTGTTGGCCTTCTGTACGCCGAGGGATTCGCGGAGCTGGGACAGGTCGTGCCAGACGGTCGTCATGACGATGCCCATGCCGCGGCCGGTGGTCAGGATGTTCGGCAGCCGGGGGTAGCGCAGCATGTTCCCGGCCTCGTCGACGAAGAAGCCGACGCTGGGGTCGATGGGCTTCCCGTACGTGTTGTAACGGGTCTCGGCGGCGTGGATCGCTCCGGCGATCAGTGAACTGATGAGCGGTGCGAAGCGGTCTGCGTCGGCCTCGGAGGCGATGATGCAGATGGTGCCCCGCTTGTCGAGCCAGTCCTCGAAGGCGAAGTCCGAGCGGGAGCAGGTGTCACGGACCTCTTCGTCGGCGAAGACGCGTGCCAGCACGTTCAGGCTGAACTGGATGCTTCCGATGCCGTCCTCGTGCAGGCGCAGCCAGGGGGAGGCGTAGTCGTCGGCGACGTCGTTGTGGCCGTGCGCGAGGAGGATGGCGCGGACGTGGTCGACGGCGTCCTTGCCCAGTGAGATCCAGCGGCGCAGGTCGGAGATGCCTCCGCCGGAGAGGTGGGCGGCGAGCAGGATGCCCTTCAGGACGCTTTTGGCCTGGTCGATCCAGGGGGCGGCCCGCTTGTCGTCGCCGGAGGAGGATGCCTCGGCGAGCCAGGACGCCATCCGGTCGGCGGCCTTGGCGTCGGTGCAGTACTCGACCGGTGACCAGTGGTCGCTGGCGCGGCCGGGGATGCCGGCGGGGGCGATGACCCAGACGGGGCCGATCCAGCGGCGGCGGGCGTAGATGATGTCCAGGTCGGCGGCCTTGGTGGTGGTCACCACCAGTGGGCCCTGCCACTCGGCCGCGTTGGGCAGCACCAGGCCGGTGGTCTTCGACGAGCCGGGCACGCCGAACACGGTCGCCGAGATGTTCGGCTGCGCGGCGACGATCCTCCTGGTCCGCATGCCGCGCCCGGCGGTGATGCGGTTGACGCGCCTGGTCGGGTCGTTGTGCGCGGACATCTTCCGCTCGGTCTTCGCCCCGCCCCACTGGGCCCCGCCGGAGCGTGCGCCGAAGGACACCGCGCTGGCGACCTTGACGATCGCGGCGCCCAGGGCGAGCACGAAGAACACGGTGAGGGCGTAGAACAGCCAGGCGGGCGGGGCCGGCTGGTAGACGGAGCCGGGCCCCTTCACGAGAGCCGAGATCACGGTGACGGGGACGCTCTGCGGGCTGCGGACCCAGCCGTTGCCGGACAGCAGTCCGGCGAGCGGCCCGGCGAGCAGGGCGGAGCCGCCGACCGTGACAACCAGACCCGCGCCGTACGCGGCGAGGAGCGTGTTGTCGTCCAGGGCGGCAGCGGACGGGCCGGTGCGCTCGGACACCTCAGATCACCATCCGTTCGTCGGTCTCGAAGAGCCGCTTCTCGGTGCGCGAGAGCATCAGCTGCACGGCGTGGCCGCCCCCGCGGCCGACCTTCCACAGGGCTCTGCCGCGCTGGCCGGCGCCCCAGGAGCCGATGAGGCTGCACTCGGAGTCGGTGAGTCCGATGGCCTCGCGGGTGATCTGCAGGGGCCGGGTGTCCTGGGCGAGCTGGATGCGGGTCTCGCACGAGGCGATCAGGTCGCGGGCGATCGCGACGGCCTCGGAGCCGGCCGCGCCCACGGACTCGAAGTCCGACAGCCGGTGGGTGGCCAGGACTTGGATGGTGCCGGTCGCCCTGCTGAGCCTGAGGTCGGCGTCGATCTTCTTGACCATGGTGGCGCCGCCGGAGCGCATCTGGCGCCAGAGCTCGTCGCGGACGACGATCCACGGCTTCTGGCCGGGCTGGTCGATCGCGGACTGCGCCCAGGTGGAGACACAGGATAGGACCATGGCGACGGTCTCGTCGCCGTACTCCTGCAGGGCGGAGATGTCGACGGACTGGATCGGGGCGTCCCAGTCCAGGGCGAGGGATGTGGCCTCGTCGAAGAGGCCGCCCAGGTGCCCGGTGACCATTCCGCCGAGGGCCGAGCGGATGGAGGCCATCTGCTCACGGGCGCGCTGGACCTCGCCGTCCCGGATGCGCAGCTCGCGAGCCATGGCGTCCGTGGGATCGCGCAGGCGGTCGTAGACAAGCGGCAGGGTGGGCGTCGCGAAGCGGCCGGCGCCCGCGCCGTGGAGCTCGCCGGTGACCTCGCGCACGGCGACGTCGAGCGCTTCCTCCTCCTGGGGTTGAAGAGTGCGGCGCAGCTGGAGTTCGAGCAGGGCCTTGAGGAGGGTGAGGCGCCGGCGGTGGATCTCGGTGAGCCGTGCCTTCAGCTCGGCGGGGTCCTTGATGAGGTCCAGGCCGGCCCCCAAGGGGCCGGCGTCGAGGGGGTTGAGACGTCCGGGCAGGCCGGGGCCGAGCCGTACGGGCTCGACGCCCAGGTGCCGGCACAGGCTCTGGTACTCGCCCTTGACGTCCCCGGCGATCAGCGTGCGGTGCCCGAAGGCCATCAGCCGCAGCGATAGGGCCTTGAGGTGCGCGGACTTGCCCGAGCCGGGGGTCCCGGTCACCATCACATTCGGGTTGGTGCACAGTCCTTCCTTCACCCAGACCGCGGGGTGAGCGCTGAAGGCCTCCGTGGTCAGGACGTTACGGCCCATGTACGCGCCGATGGGCGGCAGGCTCGCGGCGTGAAGGTAGGGGTATATCCCGGCGGCGTTCGCCGTGTCGGCGCGGACGACCTCGGTGCGCGGCGTGGAGGCGGCCCGGCCCGCGAAGGGGTGGGTCCATCCCTTCTTCGGGGCCAGGCGCATCACCGTTTCCGGGTCTTCGAGCAGCCGGGCCTGGCGCCGCTCGCGCGCGGTCCTCTGCGGCGGTAGGACCACGGGCGGACGGTCTGCGACCCCGGCGGCCTCGTCGAGACCGATGGCCTCGAGCAGCGTGTCGCCGGCCGGGCGGCGGGAGAAGAGGCCCATCAGAATCCCACCCTGCGGTCGGGCAGGCCCTGACCCAGCGGCAGCGCCCCGGTGGCGAAGCCCACGTCCTGGGCGCCCCACATGCGGCGCACCTCCAGCCCAGAGGCGGCGGCGTCGGCCTGGAGTTCGGCGCAGGCCGTCTCCAGCTCGCCGAGGTCGGTCACGGTGACGGTCAGGACTGCGGTCATCCGCAGCACGCCCTGCCCGGAGGCGCGCGCCACGTCCTGCTGCCGGGAGACCGCCTCCTCGCGGCGCTCGTCCTCGCTCTCGTCCCGGCCGGACTTCGCGCGCAGGTGGCGGGCGGAGGTCCGCTTCGCCTTGTCACGGGCGAGTTCCTGGCGGGCCCGGCGCGGTCCCATCGGCTCGTAGAGCAGGGTCATCGCCCGGCGGGCGTTCTGCCGCGGCCGCAGGAGCGGCTGGAGGATCGTCGCGTACACCGCGGACTGCGGCCAGGTGCGGACCTGGTACGACACCGACCAGGCGCCGTCGTGCCGGTAGACACCCCACGCCGTCTCGGCCGCGGCGGGACCGGCGAGGTCCGGGTCCACGCCGGACGGGGTACCGGTCCACTCGGGGTTCTGGGCGGCCGCGTTGCGGGTGGCGAGGGCCTGCTGGGCCTCGGGGTCGTAGGCGGTGCGTACGGTCTGGGCGACCCGGCGGGGCGGCAGCCACTCCACCACCTGAAGGCTCGCCGTCGACAGGCCCTGGCCCATGGCGTGGAGTTCGCGTACGAGGACGGCCGCAGCACCGATCTGTCCGCCGCCTGCGCCCTTGATGGCCAGGCGCGCCCGGGAGGCGGAGAGGGTGACCGTCAGGTATGTCTCCCGGGCGGCCGCGGCGGGGCCGGCGCCGTCCATGAGTTCGGCGAGGGCGGTCACGGCGGCCGCCGGTGCGTCGGCGGTGACGTGGCGGGCGGTCCAGGAGGCCAGGGCTGCGCCGTCGTCGGGCAGGCACCGCTGGTGCACGGCGATCCGGGTGATCGGGGAGTCCTCGGTGCAGTAGGACCGCAGGAACTGGGCCCAGGACGCCACGCGTGCGGCCTGCTTCTCGGTGTCGACCAGCGCGAGGCCGGGGAAGGTGACGCGGGCGATGGCGCTGTAGGTGCCGGCCACGGGGTCGTGGACGACGCCGAGCTGCCCGCCGAGTCCGTCGGATGCCTCGAGGATCCGCAGCCGGGCCAGGATGCCGGGCAGGTCCATCGGCTGGCGCCCGGTCGTGGCGGAGCGCGGCGCGAAGGCGCCGGAGAAGAAGAGGTTGCGTCGGGTAGCCACGGAGATCTGGTGCCTTACTGCGAGAGAGATCCATTCGTCGGCGCTGAGTCCTGAGACCCGTCCGAGGGCAAGCGCGAGCATGAGCAGGGCGAGGGGCACGCACACGAAGGCGGACTGCCAGCCGACGTTGAAGGGCAGGAGGGCGAGCAGGCAGGCGAAGGCGACAATCGCGAAGCCGGGTCCGGACAGCCGGCCCATGAAGCCGGCCTTCTCGGACTGCCAGCCGCCGTAGGAAACGGGCTGGGACATGGTCATCCCTCCTTTCAGGGAGCCGGGGCGGGCTGCGGGTCGGGGTCGGGCATCTCGGGGGGCGCTCCTACCGGAGCGGGCGCGGAGGATGGTTGCCTGCGCGGTGGGATCACCACGTGACGGCCACCGCCGCCGCCGGGTCCGAGGCCGGCGTTGGCGGCCGTGCTGCCGAGCCCGGACTCCAGGCTGTCCTTGCCGAGCGCCACGACCTGGAGCCCGAAGGCCGCCAGGCCCAGGGCTCGTCCGCCGAAGCGGGCCGCGGACTTGGCCGCGCCGCCGCCTTCCGCGGGCGTGGGGGCGGCGGCGCTGGTGGCGTTCTCCGCTTCCAGGGCCCTGGTGTAGCCCGGGCCGCCGGCGACCGATCCGGCGCCGCTGGGGTCGGGCCGGTAGCCGCCGGTCATGGACGAGGCGGAGGAGCCGGCCGAGCTGAGCCAGCCGGAGACCATGGAGGCGCCTTCGCCGTTGGTCGTGAAGGTCATGAACTTGGCCAGGGCGGGCCAGCACAGCGCGGCCGCCAGGAACATCACGAACCCGACGAGCATGTTCTGCACGCCCTTGCCCTCGGACATTGCGAAGAAGCCGAGGGAGAAGCAGGCGACGATCGCGGGCTTCATCAGGACCAGGGAGATGAAGGCGTTGCGCGCTTTGGGCCACCACTCGGAGGTGGCGTCCGAGAGCTGCCCGGTCAGGGTGATCGGCATGGTCGCGACGATGATCATGATGCCGACCTGGCGCATCAGGATCTCCACCCACAGGGCTGCGATGACCAGGATGCAGACGATGCCCACGACGATGACGACGCCGACAGCCGAGGCGGTCACGGTCTCACCGGCGATGAGCGCGCCGCCCGCTGTGGCGGCGCCCCCGCCCCCGGTGATCAGACCGCCGAAGAGGGTGCCGAGCTGCTCCTGCATGGCCTTCGTAGCGGCTGCCTCATTGCTGCCGCCGCCGTCGAAGGTCTTGTTGATGATCCACGTCGACACGGCGTCCGACCAGACCAGGGCAGTCTGGGCCACGGTCCAGTACACGGAGGAGATCACGGCCCACTTCGCGAGGCCGGTCAGTGCGGTGGCGGCCGGCCCGCCCTGCTGGCTGACGGCGACCTTCCCGAACTGGATCAGCAGCAGGAAGACGGCGAGGACCGCCGACAGGGAGGTCATCATCAGCGTGAGCTTGGCGATGCCGGTGTGGTTCAGGTTGATGGAGGAGTTCTCGTTGAAGAGCGTCGCGAACTCCGACAGCAGCCACACGACGCTCTTGCCGATGTAGGAGGCGGCTTCCTTCAGGGCGTTGGAGGCGAACTCGCTGAACTTGCCCGCCACCCATTCCAGCGGGCCCTTGGCGGGCGGCGGGTACTTCGCCTCGCCCTCCTTCTGGCACACCGTGAAGGGGCGCCCGTCGCGCACGACGCAGTCGGTGAGGAACTGGTTCAGGGGCTCGAAGTTCTTCCACTGCCGGTCGGGGAAGTCCTTGCGCCACTGCTCCAGGCGGCGGATCTCCGCTTCCTTCTGCTCCTGCGGATTGCACTCCGCGGCGCCGTTGCCGTCCGCGCCCTCGCAGATCTTCGTCCGGCCGGGGAACGGCGGGTCGTCGGGTCCCGGGAGGTGGCAGATCGAGCGGTCGTCGATCTGGTCGACCAGGCAGTACTTGCCGCGGGTGTCGAGCCCGACGGTGAACTGGTCCCAGTCCTTGGGGATGGGCTGGGGCGGGCCGACCTCCGCGTGGTACTTCGGATCGTCGGCTGCCACGGCAATCGACAGGACGGCGCCCGCGCCGAGGAAGGAGAACAGAGCGCAGAGCAGAACGACCGCGCGGGTCGCGCGCACGAGGCGGTCAGTTCGCATGGCGGACCTGGACCCAGCCATCGCTCCACGCGTAGGGGCTGTTGGGCTCGTAGGCGACGGGGTAGTCGCCGAGGGCGTCGTACTTGTCGGTGAGCCTCCAGGCGCCGTCCTCCCACTTCACGACGAAGCTGATGGTGGCGCCGCGCATCGGGTTCTGGTCGGTGCCGCCCTTGGGGCCGGTGGCGAAGCGGTCGTAGGAGAGCCAGACCTGCATCACGTCGCCGACCGGAAGCCCGGGCGCCTTGAGCGTCTTGCCCCGGGCGGCGTGGACGGCGGTCGTGAAGGAGACGTCGGCCGGGATCCCGCCCGAGGGGGCCAGGCCGAGCACCTCGCGCATCTTGCGGATCTCCGAGACCTGCTTGTCGACGTAGCCCGGGGCCTCCTTGGACACCGCGGCCTTGAGCTGCTGGGCGGCCTTCTCGTCGTCGAGCCAGGCGAACTCCTCCCACCAGTACACGGCGGCGGAGATCCCGCCGCTGGGGGAGCCGGGGAAGCCGGTGGCGATCCCGTTCTTGTGGTCCGTGGGCTTGCGCAAGGTGATCTTCTGGGCCCGCTCCGGGGTCATCGGGCTGTCCGTGGGGGCGCTGGTCGGCGCGGTGCTGCCAGCGGACGGGGTGGCGGACGCGGCCGCCTGCGGGGTGCCCTTGGCGTCGTCCTGCATCAGCGAGGCCGCCACGAACCCGCCGGACACGAGGAGCCCGGCCACGGCTACGGCGATCGCGGCGAGGACGAGGCGCGCCCGGCGGGCCTTGAGCCCGTTGTCCACGCTCACACGCTCGTCATGGTGTAGACGGCCAGGACCAGCGAGGATGTCAGGCCGATGCCGCCCGCGCCGATCAGGCTCCACAGCACGCCCTGCTTGCCCCGGGCAGCCATCTCCCCGCGCTGGGTGTTGTGGCCGATCGCGATCAGGCCCCACCCGGCGAGACCGCCGAGGACCGCGAGGGCCAGGCCGCCGCCGGCGGTCCAGGCCAGGATCGTCGCGACGGGGGTGTTGACCGAGGCGGGCAGGGCCGGGTCGAAGTCCGGCACCGGGCCGACCCCGTCGGCTAGGACCACCAGGCCGGGGTCGGTGGCAAGGGTGTGAAGGCTGCTCAGGAGCTGGCTCATATCGGGGAGTTCCTCGTCAGACGGCAGGGACGTGGGCAGGGGGAATCGGCGCGGGCTGCGCCGCGTCGGGAAGCGGATCGCCGAAGGACTCGCAGGCGGCGGCGAGCACGGCGGTGGCCAGGTCGCGTGCTGCCTGGCGGGTGCGCGCACGGATCCGGGCTGGCTGGGCCTGGAGTCCGTGAGTGCGGATGTCCACGTCGTGGGGGAGGTGGACCACGGCGGCGGTGCGGGCGGACAGCATGGTGGCCGCGGCCCGGGCAACGGCGGGCGTCCGTCCGTCCGTACCGGCGGTCAGGACGACGACCGTGCGCTGGAGCGGGAGACCGTCCGCGTGCAGGACCATCACGGCCTGCTGCAAGGCCTGTATCCCGTCGGCCGTGGCCTGGGCGCACAGCACCGGAACGGTGAACGGGAGCTCGCACCAGGCGCGGGTCAGGCTCACGCCGTCATCCGCGCATCGGGCCGCGAGCAGGTCGTGGGCGACCGGATGGGCGGTGTCCGCCACGAGGGCCTGCCAGCCGCCCGCGGCCGCGAGTTGGTACCAGGCGGCCGCCGGCACGGGCAGGGACAGCGGGGCGGCACTCCACTCCCGTCCATCGGTCAGGACCGCCCAGTCGCCCTCGGACGACCGGCGCACTGCTGCTGCGGCGCGGATCCGGGCACGGGTCAGGGGAACGTCGTGCGGGAGGTCGGCCAGGCCACCGGCTTGCAACCCGGCGGTCCAGGCCGGCCACGGGGAGGCAAGGCGGGGAGCAAGGTCGACAACGACCGTGTCGGCTGCCGCCGCGAGTTCACCGGCGAGCAGGTGCGCCACCGTTGACCGGGCGCTGCCGCCCGTCGCGGCCATGACTGGCACGACGAGGCGCGAGGCCGCAGCAAATCCCGGGATCGCCGAATTGCCCTTTTTGCCCACCGAATCCCCCCGTGCACAACAACGAAATCCGTAGCTAATGTGAACTTCAAATGTTCACGCCGCGCATTCGGAATCCGTCGGCACCCTACACCGGCCCCCGAGCGATCCCTGAGGGCCAATCACCAACCCCTCCTGCGAGCAGAGATGGCATAGTGTCACGATCCGCGACGCGAAACCACGGGGAAATGCAACCGGCCACATTGGCCTGAAAAAGTCTTCGTGGGCGCAAATCCGGGGGATGGTCGAGGGGAATTTCGATGGGGGCGAAGAGGTGGCTTGGGCTTGCTGTGGCCGGTGTGGTGGCGACGCCGCTGGCCCTCGGGGTCGGAGTCGTGATGCTTGTCGCCGCGGTGGCGGAGGACGGCGGTAAGGCGCGGGACGTCGGGACGTGGCCGACAGCAGGATCGCTGCGGATCGGAGGGCGTGACGGTGTCCCCGCCCAGTACGCGCCGCTGATCCTGGCCGCGGCCGCCGACTGCAAGGAAGGCCTGCCCCCGGCGATCCTGGCCGCACAGATCTGGGCCGAGTCGAATTTCGACCCCACCGCGATCTCCCGCGACGGCTTGGGCAGGCCGATCGCGTACGGCATCTCGCAGTTCATTCCCGACACCTGGGCCAGCCAGGGAATCGACGGTGACGGCGACGGCGACCGGGACGTGATGGACCCCAAGGACGCGATCCCGAGCCAGGGTCGGATGATGTGCGGCCTGCTGCGGACCGCCAAGAACCATCCCGAGTACAGCGGATCGGCCATCGAGAAGGCCTTGGCCGGCTACAACGCGGGCTGGGGGCGCGTCGAGCAGTTCGGAGGCGTCCCGCCCGTCGGCTTCGCGGAGGGGCAGACCTACAACTACGTGAAAGCGATCCTGGCCCAGTCGGTGAAGTACACCGCGCCGGGCGGCAACGGCGGTCCGGTCGAACTGCCCGCCGGATTCGAGCTCCCTCCGGACACCCCGCCCCAGGTCCGCACCGCCGTGGCCTGGGCCTTGGCCCAGAAGGGCGGCTGGTACCAGCTCGGAGGCGACTGCACCGACGCGCTCGGCTCGAACCCGCGGCACTGGTGCGACTGCTCCTCGCTGATGCAGCAGGCGTACAGGGCCGCGGGCATCACCATCCCCCGGGTGACCTTCGACCAGATCAACCTGCCCATCCAGGTCGGCCTGGACAGCCCGAAGCCCGGCGACTTGGTCTTCAACGCCGGGTCCGACGGCTCGGCCGCCAGCCCCGGGCACGTCGGCATGTACATCGGCGCGGGCCTGCTGATCGAGTCACCGCGCACTGGGGTCCAGACACGGATCGTCCCCTACAGCAGCTGGCGCAACTCCACGAACTACATGACCAGGGCGACAGGAATTCGACGGGTGGTCGCCTGGTGACCGAGACGATCGCAGGAGACGCCGTGCACGAAGACCGAACGCTCTTCCGGCCCTGGGGGCTGGTCGACCCGGCATTCTGGGCAGGGCCGGAGACCGAGGAAGCTCCCACTCCCGCTACAGTCCCCCTCGTCGCAGATACCGCTGCAGAAGCCGTGTGCGCAGAGGTCGCCGAGGAGCTGGCCGCCATCCAGACGGTGGCCGCTGTCGACCTTGCGCGTGCGGGCGCCATTGCCGAGGAGCTCGATGCGAAGACCACGACGGCGCGCGGCGAGCGGCACATCGAGACGGTGCGGGTGAGGGAGGTCCGGGCGTACCTCGTGCTTCTGTCCGGTCACCATGAGGCCGCGGTGGCCTGGTACCTCCACGTCGTCCTCCTGCACGCTGCCCTGCACGGCCCGGACCACGACGAGACCACGCTCGCGGTGCGTCGCGCGTACAGCATGTGGAAGGCACTGCCGCCCTCAAAGGCAGAACCCCTTGCCGACGGGCTGATCGAAACCTTCACGAAAGTGCAGGGAGCCGGCACGGACGCAGTCCGGCGGATCCAGATTCAACTTGCGCAGCGGCACACCTCCAGCGCGCAGCCCGCCCAGGTCGTATCAACCCCTTGAGGTGCCACCGGAAGGACCAAGATCTCCGGCCGCGTGCAATCACCGCAGGCCCCGTCCGGCTTACTCACCTCCCGGGCTCGCGGACGAGACCAGGGCGATGAAGCCGAAGCTGACACCGTCCGACGGTAATCGGCACGACACGATCAGCCGCCCTTCACTACAGTCACATGGGAAAGGATGTGGACATGGCACTGGTCAAAAAGGGATCGCGGCTCATCACCGTGGACGACACCACCTACCGGTGGCGGCTCCGCGGACGGCCGACCTACGACCAAGGCCTGGTCCATTCACCCCTTACCTACGCAGCCGAACATGCCGAGACGCCGGGCACCACACTGGTGATCACCACCAATCAGCCGCACCCGAGCAACTGGTTCGGAACACAAGGCAGCCCGATCCTGCCCGCCCAGGTCGCCGAGAGCATCCGCACCGCTCTCGCCGCCGGCTGGACGCCCGAGAACCCGGGCTCACCGTTCCACCTCGACCAGTCAGCTGGCTTCGTCTCGTCCCACTGACCCACCCGCACTCAAGGACTCACCGACCCAGCCATCGGTGAGTCCTTTGCTTTCTGCTCCCCGCATTCCCCAGTTGGTTCACGGAGTGAACCAACTGGGGCGAAGAGCCGCAGTGAGGAAAATTCGGGCTCTGGCCGGAGTTCCGTGATGGTCACTCTTCAGAACTGACGGGCTCCGTGGGTTGAAGGTAGTTGCAAATCCGTGGCATCCGAGTTGGGATCTTCCAGCCGTACATCAGGGCCAGCGCGATGCATCTCGCGTCGCGTCGGTTGTATCCGGTCGCCTCGCGAATCTCCGCGATTGCTTCTTCCCATCTGCGCTGACCAACGAGGTGACGGGCTCGGCCCTGAGCCGTTCGCGGGACGGGCATCCCAAGGCCGCGGATGATGTCGCGATCCCAGTTCTGCCTGATGGCCCGCCGGATTCGCACCCATGCTGCTACCGACCCTGATGCCGTCTTGAGCGCAGTTCGGCTGGTGATGGTGGCGGAAACGATCATTCCCGCCCCAGCGAGCGCGGGGAGCCACTGAACGAAGTCCATGGCCCGGATCCTGGACCGGGCGCGGTCTGTTCGTACCGGATTTGAGCAGTCCCAGAGCTAGAGGTCAGCGTTCACGGTCGCGGAAGCTGAGCCCTGGGCTCGGTGGGGGCAGGGTGCCGCGGTGAGGGGGAGGGCGCCCGCGTCGCCTGCCCGGGAGGTGTCTGAACCTGGCGCCCCTGCACCGCGGTGGCGCGCTCGTCGGCCTCGCGGGCATGTCGGAGCGGAGCGGCTGCCTGCATCTCCTCGCGCAGGGTGTGCTCCTGCTGCATCGCGACGACGTTCGCACGGTGACGTGCGGCCACCGTCCGCTGGGCTCCGCAACTTTCACGCAGCTGCTGGATGTCCTCGGCGATACGGGTATCGAGGCGGGCGGCCAGGACGGGTACACGCTGCTGCATCGCCTCCAGGACCGTCTCCATCGCCGGAACGTCCCGGGGCGGGATCAGGGCCCCGCCCTGCATGAGCAGGGAGGCGTGCTGGTAGCCGGTGAGGGCCTGCCAGCCCTGGCGCAGGGCATGTGCGGAGGCGCGCGAGGCCCTCTGGGCTTCGTCGACCGCGGCCAGGTACTGCTGCTGGTACTGGGCGGTGAGAGCTGCGGTTTCCTTCCGGCTGGTGCCGGCGAGCCGGAGCGCTATCCGGCCCTTCTGCGCGGACTGCTCGATCCGGTCGAGGACCCGGCGCGTCGACACGGCGTGCCTCTCGGCCGCTACCTGGCGCTCTGCTTCTTCTCGCGCCCTCTGCGTCCAGCCGCCTGCCCGGGAGAGCACGTCGTACGCCTCGGCGGCGAGTGCCCCTCCAGGGGTGACGGGGGCCTCCAGGTGGTGCTGTTGTTCACCGGCCTGGCCCTCGTGCTCGGCGGCCAGGTGCTCGGCGCGCTGCGCGGCCGCGCTCTCCTCCGCAGCCCGGGCGGCCAGGTGCTGTGAGGGCAAGTGCCCGTACGGGCGCTGCTGCCACGGGGTGTAGGCGGATTCTTCCCTGACCACGGTCCGGGAAGGCGGGGATGCCGGTGAGCTCGTCGGTGACCATGGTGTCCTCGGCGTTGGCCTGCAGGATGCGGCCGTACGCGGCGATCGCACGGTCCAGGCGGTCGGCGTCGGTGCGGACCGGCTCGAGGGCGGCCCGGGTGGGGTGGTCCTCCAGTTCGTCGAGCGGCAGGTGGAGGTGGCTCTCCTGCCGGGCCCGGGACATCGCCGGGTAGAGGCTGTGGGAGTCGGCGTGCAGTCCGTAGGCGACGGCGACTTCGGCGGTCAGGCCCTGCGCGGATCCGATCGTCATCGCGTAGGCGTGGGTCAGGCGGCCCTCGGCGATGTCGCGGGCGGACATCCAGGCCTCGCTCATTACGAACCCGCTGGCCAGCCGAGGACGGTGCCACTGGACGAGAACCCCCTGCTTGGCGTCGACGTCTAGTACGACTCCGCGGAACCCGTTGAGGACGTCGACCGCGGACTCGTCGCGCCGACTGCGGTAGTCGTTGCGCCGGATGTGGACCAGGTCCCCGGCCGCGAACTGGATCCGCCCCCCGCCCGCGACCGCGTAGATGTGGCCTGCCTCCAGCTCTCCGGAGGCGACGAGCGCGGCGCGGGCGCCGGCGTTTGAGGGTGGCGACGTCCGCGCGGCGGGCGGCGAGCAGCAGAAGGTCGGAGACCTGTCCGTGGGGGTCACCGGCCCAGCGGGGCCGGGCTTCGTTCCAGACACCGAGCATGGCGGTCAGGGCCTCGGTGGCGGTGTCCTCGGCGTGGACGCGGCCGTGGGCGGCGAAGGCGGCGAGCGCGCTGGCGCGGCCGCCGCTGCGCCAGTCCTGCAAGGCGCCCCGTTCCACGATGTCGCGTTGGCGCCGGTTCTCGGTGAGTTCGAGGCCGTCGACGATGCGGTGGATCCGGGCGAAGCCGCCTCCGATCCCGACCGTGCGCAGCTGGAGCGGGTCGCCGACGGCGACGACCTTGGTGCCGGTCTCGGCGACGGGGGTCCCCCGCCTCCACCCATATACGGGTGCAGGGTCGCGCGGGACAGGATCCGTCGCGAAGAACTTCCGCGAGCCCGTCGCTCTCGGGGCCGATCAGCCGAACCCGGGACCCGGGCACGCGACGTGCGTCACCATGTCGGACATGCCGAACACCGCGTGGACCATCGCCGTCGCCGCCGTCACCGCTGTGGTGGCCGCCACCGCGACCGGCTTGACCGTCACCCCCAGACTGGACGCCCGCAAGAAGCGCATCGGGGATGCCCACGCCGCCCGCGACGCCTTTAACACCCACCTGACCACCGTCCTCATGGCATCCACGAGGCTCCGGAACTTCCCGCTACCCGCAGCCGATGACCCGGCCTGCACACCAGTCGTCAGGGAGCGGCTGGCCGCAGAACGCGAACGCTGGCTGCAGCAGATTGACGAAGCCACCCAGTGGATGAACGACCACGTCGCCACGTTCGCTGGCGGCTGGCCCTCCCGCCACCTCATCGACCTCGCCGTCGCCTACTCCAGCCACGCCCGGATGCTGATCCTGTCCGAGCGCGAGGAGACCACTAAGCTGGACCTGCTGGGCGACCTGACCCTCCCCGTCCAGCGCCAGTTCTTCGGCTTCTGGTGGACCCGGTTACGGCATTTTCACGCCGACCACAGGAAGTTCACCGAAACCGTCGAACGACTGACGGAACAACCGGCCGCCGCGTAGCCACCCCGCTCGGAGGCTCCTCGCGCGAGCCACGTCCGGGACGATTCCAGGGATGAGGGTGAGCCCATTGGAATCTCCATCTCGCTGGGGGCATGTGCGGGAGAATGCGCGCAGTTCTGGGAACTTGGGGGAGCCGGTGGCGCAGCGGGTGATCGCGGGCAGGTATGAGCTGCAGCAGTTGCTGGGGCGGGGCGGGATGGGGGAGGTGTGGGTGGCCCGCGACGGCGTGATGCAGCGTTTGGTGGCGGTCAAATTGCTCCAGGCGCATCTCGGGACGACCGAAGGTGAAGAGCTGTTCTTCCGGGAGGCCCGTACGGCGGGGACGTTAAGTCACCCGGGGATCGTGACCGTCCACGATCTCGGACGGGACCGTGACGGCACGCTCTACCTCGTGATGGAGAACGTTCCCGGGCAGAACCTGGCCGTTGTGCTGGGAAAGGGCCTGCCGCCGGTCGGGGACGTCCTGGCGTGGACCACGCAGGCCGCCGACGCGTTGTACGCGGCGCACACCGTGCGAATCGTGCACCGTGACCTCAAGCCCGCCAACCTCATGCTCACCCCGGCGGGCGGCGTCAAGATCCTAGACTTCGGAATCGCCCGCTACATCTCCACCCGAACCATGGCCAGCCGCGTCATTGGCACGGTCGCCTACATGCCGCCTGAGCGGCTCTTGGGCAAGGTCGGCGACATCCGCGGGGACCTGTATGCGCTGGGCTGCGTGCTGTACGAGCTGCTGACCGGTCGCACCCCGTTTGGTGACCTCGACACCCCAGCCCTCATGTACGCCCATGTAAACACCCCGCCCGCACCACCCTCAAGCCACCGTCCCGGCCTGTCGCCGCATCTCGACGCGCTACTGGTCGAACTCCTTGCCAAGATGCCGGGCGACCGGCCCGCCAGTGCCGCCGATGTCCGTGACCGCCTCCACCACCTGCCCGCGTCTTCGCCTCCCGGACCACCGCCGACCCCGCGCGCAGAGCCGGACTACCGGAATGGCGGCACTGTCACCGGAGGTCTCCGGCCTCCACCGGCTCGGCCCACCATGGCGAAGCCCTCCCATCAGCCCTGGACGCACACCACCATCGGCCCGGTCCGGACGACGCCAGCGGTCGTGGACGGCACGGTCTACATCGGCAGCTACGACAAGAAGGTGTACGCACTGGACGCGGTCACCGGCACCCCCCGCTGGACCCACACCACAAGCAGCGGCTTCTGGGCGCGGCTCGCCGAAAGGGTCGTTTCGTCGCCGGTGGTCGTGGACGGCACGGTCTACATCGGCAGCGGCGACAAGAAGGTGTACGCGCTGGACGCGGCTACCGGCACCCCCCGCTGGACCCACACGGCCGGCGACTGGGTCCTTTCGTCGCCGACGGTCGTGGACGGCACCGTCTACGTCGGCAGCGACGACTGCAGGGTGTACGCGCTGGACGCGGCCACCGGCACCCCCCGTTGGACCCACACGGCCGGCGGCTGGGTCCGTTCGTCGCCGACGGTCGTGGACGGCACCGTCTACGTCGGTAGCAACGACTGCAGGGTGTACGCGCTGGACGCGGCCACCGGCACCCCCCGTTGGACCCACAAGGCCGGCGGCTGGGTCCGTTCGTCGCCGACGGTCGTGGACGGCACCGTCTACGTCGGTAGCAACAACTGCAGGGTGTACGCGCTGGACGCGGCCACCGGCACCCCCCGCTGGACCTACACCACCGGCGGCGGGGTCCTTTCGTCGCCGACGGTCGTGGACGGCACCATCTACGTCGGCAGCTGCGACGGGAAGGTGTATGCGCTCGATGCGGCCACCGGCATCCCCCGCTGGATGCACACCACCGGCAGCGGGGTCTATTCGTCCCCGACGGTCGTGGACGGCACCGTCTACGTCGGTAGCGACGACAAGAAGGTGTACGCGGTCGACGCGGCCACCGGCATCCCCCGCTGGATCCACACCACCGGCGGCGAGGTCCGCTCATCGCCGGTGGTCGTGGACGGCATCGTGTACATCGGCAGCGACGACAGGAAGGTGTACGCGGTCGACGCGGCCACCGGTCGGGCCAGCGCCTCGTGATTGGTAGCGGCTGGCCGCCTGGAGATCCTCTTCGGTGCAGCCCCGCTACAGCACCCCCAACAACGCGTTGTCCTCCCACTGGTCGACGACTTCGAGGTAGCCGGCGAGGACTTTGGAGTGGGGGGCCCAGCCGCCCTGTTTGGCGATGACGATCTGGTCGTGGCCCTTGAGGCGTGAGGATGTGGCGAGACCGCGGCGGGGGCTGTGGCCGGTGAAGCGGATTTCGATTCCGGCGCGTTCGCCGGCGCGGGTGATGACGTCGCCGATGCCCTCGGGGCTGAGACCGCCCTCTTGGACGGTGTGCCGGCGGGAGTGCAGTCGGAGCCACGCCGGGCTGTCGGGGTCGTCCAGTGCGGCCGCGTCCTTCCATGCCTGCCAGGTGCGGACCGGGCAGACGGAGGGGCGGGACCCGTACGGGACCGGGACGATGCGCGGGCGGACCTTGGACACGCGCAGGTCGGCCTGGATGCCGGCGGGGGTCTCGGCGTAGTCGCGGACCCGGTTGAAGGAGAGTTCGTGTTCGCGGCCGGCGACGGCGAAGTGCATGAGGACCAGGGCTCGGTCGCGGATGCCCATGAGGTTGTCGGGGCAGGCGGCGCTGATCCGCGCCAGGTGGTCGACCAGTAGCGGCGGGGCCTGGCCGCGGCCGCGGGTCTCCCCGCTGGCTTCCATTTCCTTGACGAGCTGCTTAAGCCGGTTGCGGGCGAGGCGGGCGATGCCTTCCTCCAGCCGCACGCCGTGCTCGGCGCGGGCGGAGACGACGGTGCCGGACAGGCGCCGGTCGATGGTCGAGGGCGCGGTGCACGTCCCCTTCTTCCAGCCGGGCTGGGTCCAGAGCCACTCCACGAACATGACGAGCGTGCCCGCAGTGACGGCGAGCACCGGTACCTCGGAGGCGGCGCAGAACTTCGTCCAGCTCGCCCAGTCCTGTGCGTAGCCGGATCGGGTCCGCTCCGGCCGACCGTCGGAGACGGTCCGGATGGCCTGGCGGTCGATGTGGTCGAGTACGGCGCGGGTCGCGGTGTCGTACTCCTCCGGCCGGGTCGGCGCCGCCGGGAAGACGACCGATTCAACTGCCTTCTGACTGTCTGCCATGGACCGCCCCGTTCGCCGCATTTGTGAGCTTCCTGTGATCCCGGATATGGGGAGCTTATCCGGGATCAAGGGATCATCGCGAAAGCCTGCGTCAAGGAGGCTTGACGCGATAGCCTCTGGCGCAAGGAACCTTGACGGTTCACCCTTTGCGTCAGGAGATCTTGACATGGGATGGCACTCGGACGACCTGCCGGCCGGACACGAGGGGTACGCGGTGGCCGTGCTCGCCGACGGCACCGAACCGCCCCCGGTCCGTACGCCGCGAACCGGCGCCGACGGACAGGCGTACACCGGCGAGAACTCGTCGTGGTGGCAGTACGACGGACAGGAGGGGCGGCCGCGGGCCTTCGCGGTCAAGGCCGGCTGCGCGTGCGGGTGGCGCAGCGCGGCCATGTTCCCGGTCTTCCTCGAGGACCAGGACAACACCGAGGGCTTCGAGACGGGCGACGGCCCGTTCGCCGAGTGGGAGACCGAACACGTTGGCCAGTTGATCAGCGGGCGGATCCCCGACGACGTCGCCGACACCATCGAGAAGCTGCGCGTCCAGCTGGCGGCGCTGGCCGACGCCCGGCCGCTGGCCGCGGTCGAGGCCGCCGCCCGGGTTGAGAAGCTCGGCACCGCCCGGCTGCAGCAGGCCGTCACCTCCGCCGTCCGCGGGGGAGCGTCCTGGACCGTGATCGGCACCGCCACCGGCACCACCCGGCAAGCCGCACACCAGCGGTTCTCCAAAGTCCCGTTCTGACCCACCGGTCGCGCCCAGGCTCGGGAGGTGCCCCCGCCTACCGGGATGACTGCTTGGCGGCGGTACGGCGAGCGGCCCGCTGCTGCGCCATGGCCTCTCGCTGTGCCGGCTGCACGTAGAGCACGAGGACGGCTTCGTGGATGAGCTCCGCGATGTCTGCGATCTCCTCGGCCGAGTAGGCGAGCGCGTCGTGCGCCGAGTCGTTCCCCACGAACCGCGCCTCGTGGAAGGCATTCACGATGTCCTGAGGGACACCCATCCCGGACAGAGCCAAGATCTTCTGAGCAAGGTTGCTGCCCGCGGCTCCCTTCTCCTTCACGATCTGCTCGACCGTCGCCCGGTAGCCGATCCCGGCCAACCGGTACGCCCCGGCGGCCTCGGCGAGAGCCGCCTCGGCGAACACCTCCCGGACGATGGACGGCGCTTCCGGAGCAAGTTCTCGCGGTGTCCGCGGCGGCCACACCTGGTCCATGGTGATCGTTTTGTACGTGTAGGTGGAGCCGCCTCCCCCGCTGGGCAGCGTACTGACGGCAGCGTGGCGGACGAACACGCTGTCGTGCTTGCACCAGTTGCAGAGCAACGTCAGCATGAGGCGGCTCGTTTTCTGGTCCCCGTCAGCCTTACCGGCGCTTCCACACGCATGTGGTAGGTGACGGTCAGGGTCGTCAGCCGGATGCAGCTGGGGCACTTCCCCGCGACGGTCTGACGGATAGGGTCGTAGCCGTCCAGGTTCTTGAATTCGTGCGTCATCTGCGGAAGGTAGCCCACGGCTCCGACGAAGGAGCGGGGGTTTTCCCCGCTCGGCGCCGCGCGCGGGGCGGGAGGCTGAACGCTGGCGGACCCCGGCCAGTTGCTGACCCCGCAGAGTTGTCCGGTGGCGCGACGGCCAGGGCGAGCGCGGTGGTCACCATGGCCTTCGAGCGCGTCCGGCACTCCTCGCGACCTCCGCCGTACGCGGCGGCGCTAGCTGGACCGGGCTCGGGACCGCCACCGACGCCACCCGCGGCAAGCCGCACATCAGCAGTTCTCCAAAGTCCCGTTCAGACCTACTTCGTGGTCCGTTCAGATCCTCGCCCTCCCAGTCGGCACCCCGCCGAAGGCCAGAACGGAGGAGAGCCGCACCACCCTGACCCATGGCACCCGACGCCCCTTCCCCACTCGGAGTTGCTATGTTTCGCAAGTTGATCACTGTGGAAACAATTGGGGGGAATTTAAATGAAACGCCCGATTTCGGCAGCGATAGGGCTGATGCTGGCTCTGGTCGCTCTGTCCTCGCCGCCGGCTTCAGCGGCAGACCGGGCACCGGGCTCTACGGTCTGGGCGCGAAGCAATATTGAGACGCCGTTGGTAGCGGTTGGCTCCCAGTATCGCGCGTTGCCGCCTCGGTCAAGTCTCGTCCCCTCGTCGGAAAAGCCCATTAAGCCGACTCTCATGGACCCAAAAGAGAGGGAGCGAGCTCTGCTCGAGAGCGGTTCAAGTTACAAATCGAGCATTACCGATGGAAATCAGGTATCGCTCGTTAAATCTGACGGGACTATCGACTTTGCGGCATGCAACGCTAATACCGAGGGGCATCACCCCAAGGGAGACGTGGTAAATCGCTTCAATTTCTGCCGATGGGGCTACAACACGGCCACGAAGCTCGATGGGCAAGGGCGGGTAGAAGGGCAGGTTCGCTTCCGAGAGACGGAAGTTGGTCTGTCCGTGGGTGACGCCCGCTTGGGTCGAATTCATGTCAAGGTAACCGAAGTCGTTGCCAGTGGAATATTTGGCGTTGGGTCGGGCGCCAACATGACGATGAGTGTGAGTAGTGATCCAGGTCGCGGTTGCGGAGCAACTTTCGGTTCCTCAACTTCATACAAGGAGCCCGTGGCCACCTGGAACGATACGTATGTCTACTACGAGGCGGAAAGCCCCGAGAGCTGGGGAGATCAGAGTCGCATAGACAAAAAGGCTTCGTGTGAGGTCCGCAGCTCATACAAGGTGGATGCCACTAAGGGGGCTACGGACTACAGCAACAGTGTGCCCATTGAAATGCGTTTCGATTCAGCCGCCTACCTTGCGCCGTACGGCACCAAGGGGGCCATCTTCAGCTGGGTCACCCCCAATCTCACGTATGACTACAACAATAAAGAGCTCAGCCGAGTGGCTGAGCATGTGTATTACGCTCTAGAGAATCCTGATGGCACAGAACCCTGGATCAGCACCCCCAAGAAGATACCGGGGGAAATTTGGAGCAATACGGTACTTCATCGGAATTATCCAGCGTTCAATGCGCAATCTGACCAAATTCAGAAGAATAACAGGGCTGCGAAAGATGCGGCATGTGCCAGTATCCCTAAAGTTGACGCCACCCACGAATGTGATGAATTTCCTTTCGCTTCCACGAAGGAGGGTGCTGGTTTGGGGGATCGGAATTTCTCGGTCCGGTATGTCCCACAGTCGCATAATTCGAAGGCTGGCGGCGCGCTGGGTAAGTGGTACGGGCAAGATCGCATTCTCGATGGTGACGCATTCCAGGTGCTAATCGAAACAGGCGGCAAGTTGGGAATTGGTAGCGCCATTGCTCAGCATGCGCTGCCAGCGAAGATGGCTATGGATGTGCAGAATTTCCGCTCGGGTGCGGCAGTTCAGCTCTGGAGCCACTGGGGCGGGGCGAATCAGGATTTCTACGTTAACGATGATAGCGAATTGCGTGTGTTCGGCAACTGCGTTGACGCCGGTAGCGGTGCGAGTGGAACTCCTTTGACCGCGAAGACGTGCACCGGCGGCCCTAGTCAAAAGTGGGGACGGCATCCCACGATCGTGGGATCCATTGTTCACATTCCAAGCGGATTGTGCATGGATGTGACAGCCTGGGGTACAGCGAATGGAACGCCTGTCATGCTCTACTCATGCACGGGTAATCCGAATCAGAAGTGGGCGTCGCCCTGAAATTGAGAGAGCCTTGGCAGTTTACGTCTGATGGCTCCGAGCGAAGCGCACCCAGAGCTGTGAACTCGCGTTCTGGCTAGTCCGAAGGGTGTATTCGTCTGCCTTGCGGCTGTCGTCCGATAGTAATAGACGGCAGCCGCCTCAGGACTCCATGAGAGCAACTTCGGAGCAGAACTGGATTACGTATTCTTCAGGTTCTGTCATAGAGCGTGTGGAATCCTGCAGTTCTCTAGCCCCTGCATGGCTGCGCCAAATGTGCAACCTGTACTCACTGTTGGGCTCGAGCTCAAATGGCAAGATCGGCCCATCGATATTGAATACACATGCCCTGCCGCTGCTGCTTCGGTAAGCCCACTCGCCAAGAAATTCGAAGTCGGATTCATTCAGGTGGCTCGGTCGGTGACGAACCTCGATGGTGACTTGCGCATCATGGGTTCCCGAGCGGCTCACGACTCGGAGCATGCTCAGCCCTACACGGACTGGCTCTTCGCGGTCCATCGGAAGATCGACCCAGTAGGGGCGATCCGCCTCGCCCGGATAACGGTTCTCGTCCACTCCGAAGATGGACCGCTCAATCGCTACCGTCGCCGACCTATGGAACACCACGTCGTTTGCCATGCAGGAATCGTAGCCCTCATAACCCCCGTGTAGGCAGGGCATAGAGGCCGAGCACACCGCCCCCACTTCGTCGCCGGGTGGGAGCCGGACCTGCCGCGCCCGGCACGCACCCCGGACCGGATCGTGCTCGCCGACCTGGCACTGCTCCCGGACGCTCCCATCGAGGCGCACTGCGCGGCGTGTTGAGCGATGCTGAAGATGAGCATGAAGGCGACGTGCTGATTGTCGAGGGACGGCGCCCCTGAACCATGATCGTATGCCCGGACGGGACCGTAGTCGACGTCGCCGAGCACCCCGCCGCCTAGTGGGCAGGTACGGGGCCTCCTGCACGACCTACGGCCGGGGGCGGCCCCCGATTCTCGCCGCAGGCCCGGTCGACGCCCGGTCAGCAGGTCGGTCGGGACGTGGGCACGGGGCAGGTTTCGGGCTGGATCCTGGATTTGTGTGGGTGTCACCCTCTGCTCCCGCACGATCGTCCGGTGGGCGGAGTCGTCGAGCGCGGCACGAGGAACGGACGTTCCCGCCCTCCGGGCAGCTTCCAGAAGGCTGCTCGCAGCCCCCTGCTCCGCCGGCCGGCTCCGGCCCGCGCGGCCGCGGAGCAACCACCGGCGTGAGCCTCTGCCCGTTTCCTGACTGGGCCTGCTCACGGGCAGCGGGAATCCTCGCCCCGGCGGAGGCGGCGGACGGTTTGGACTCGGCGGGTGAGCCAGGTCGTGCCCACGATGACGAGGCCGGCGGTGAGGCTGCCGAGGAACTCCGGCAGCGCTGCCCAGGCCAGTGCGGATGCGGTGCTCACGCGGCATGCACCAAGGTCGCCCACCGCTGCTGGTGCTGCAGGCCGAGCCGCCGGAGCTTGCGCATCACGCGCTCACCGGCCTGAGCGGGCAACCCTGCGGCGGCTGCAGCCTCCGCCCACGATCCGCCCCCGAGCGCGAAGGCGCGGGCTACATGCTGCTCGTCCTTTCGGAGTCGGCCGAATACGGCGCAGGCGTCATGGCGGTCCGGATACCAGGCCAGCGCCTCGTCGTCGATCCGGTACGAACCACCGACCAGCTCGTGGAGTGTCTCCCCGGACTGGAATCGGTAGTCCAGCATCCACACCCGACCAGGGCCGGCCTTGCGCTGCCCCAATGGCATCAGCTGCCGGTGCACCGTGCGCGCTTCCTGGCGCAGATGGTGCAACGTGTCGTCACTATCCGGCGGCTGTGTGTCGAGGACACTGGTCCAGTTCCCGAGCAGGGCGGTTGATACAGCCTCCAGCCACTGCCAGTCGGCCCGGCCGATGCCCAGGTACCTACTTGAGAAGGCCGCTACCGTCGGCCTCCAGTCCATGTCGTCAACGGACTCCAGGATGGCCCTGCGGGCTTGGAGGGCTGCGGCCACCGCCTCCCGAGCCTCTGCTCGCGCTTCCGGGGCATTCGCGAAGCGGCTCCGGAGTCCAAAAACCAGCAGTGTGTCCGCGACCACTTGGATGTAGAAGCTGGACGTCCGGGACACCGGACGCGCAATGAGGTCGGCCAGCGCACGCCCCGCACCGTCGATGCCAGACAGTTCGGCGATGGGGCTGGCCACCGTGGTGAGCCACGAACGCCCCGTCGGGCACGTGTGCAGTTGGACGATGAGGGAAATCCCGAGCGCCGGCGATGTGGTGGTCTTCCCGTGGCGCCGAACCGGTGAGGACCCCGTGCCAAGTACCAGGAACGAACGATCCACGTCGATGTACGCCCCGGCGGTCTTCGGGAACAGTCGGGTCCCCAGGAACGAGACCGCAGAGGGCAGTGCGGTTGCGTCCCTGTCTTTGGCCGGCATGTAGCTCACAGTCACTCCTCGGGTTCGCTTCTTGAGCCTTCACTCCTCGGGCTCGGCGCGGTGGCGATCTGTCAAAGAATCTTGGAACAGGTCCTGTGGCCTCCATCACGTCGGATAAGCTCCCCTTATCCGACGCGACAAACCGGGACACGACAGCGGGTCGTGACGGGGCGTCGGCAAGGGAGGGGAAACGCCCGTGGAGCACCCGCACCCTGCGAAGGGGCCCCGATGACCGACCGGCACCTGAAGGCCGTGGACGACCTGCTCGCCCCGGCCGCCGTCCTGGAGTTCTCCGACGACCTGCGCATCCCGGACATCGAACCCCTGCAGAGCTTCCTGGGGGCCCGCCTCGGCGAACTCGCGGCCCAGGAGCAGGACGCCGACGCCCGGTGGGCCGCCCAGCGGCTGGCCGAACTCACCGACGCCGCCTGCCGCGACCTCGAGGACGAGCTCGTCATCTGGCAGGAGGTGCTCACCGAGGGACGCGCCGGGCAGCCCGGCCCGGTGCAGACCCTGCGCCAGGGCCTCGGCTTCCGGTGGAACCGGCTCATCGACACCGCATCGCGCTTCGCCTCCCACCCCGACTACCGGCCGCGCTGGCACCGCCTGCGCTACCTGTGCGTGGAGCACGCCGAGTTCGTGGAGCAGGCCGACCAGGGCATGCAGCGCGGCAGCCTGGACGGGGACCGGTCCCACCCGTGACCCTGGCCTCCGAGACCGCCCGGGAGGCCGCCGTCGAGGCGGCAGACCCGGCGGCCGCCGAGCGGATCCGGCTCGTCGAGCGCTGGGCCGAGCGCCACGGCATCGACGCCGCCCACCGCCTGGCCGCCGCCGAGGACCTCGCCGACGCGATCGCCGTGGCGATCGTCCCGGACAACACCGTCGACACCTACAAGAAGTCGTGGCGGGTCTGGACCCGGTTCTGCGCCGCCGCCGGCCTTCCCGACCGGGAGGGCTCCCGCGGCGCCCTGGTCGCCTTCGTGGCCTGGATGCTGCGCGAGGGCCAGCAGAACGGGAGGGGCTACGCACCGAGCTCCGCCGACACCCACCTCGCCGCCGCCGTCATCGGCCTGCGCGAGCGGGGCGTCGCCGTCAGCGGCGACGACCAGGCCGCGGCCCGCAAGGCCCTGGC
This sequence comes from Streptomyces sp. Sge12, assembly GCF_002080455.1. Classification (NCBI taxonomy): domain Bacteria; kingdom Bacillati; phylum Actinomycetota; class Actinomycetes; order Kitasatosporales; family Streptomycetaceae; genus Streptomyces; species Streptomyces sp. Sge12. Next base: position 80,964 of record NZ_CP020556.1, on the reverse strand, counting down.
CGGCCTGGAGGTCAAGCTGCTGCAGGCCGGGGAGCGGCGCGGCCGCGGCCAAGCGGTCGGCGCCGACGTCGAGGGGCTGTATGCCATCGCCCGCTCCTGCCCCGACACCCTCGCCGGGGACCGGGACAAGGCCCTCGTCCTCACCGGCTTCCACTACGCCTCGCGCTCCCAGGACCCCGCCGGCCTCCAGAAGGGCGACGTCACCCTGCACCCGCGCGGCCTGGTCGTCGCCGTCCTCACCGGCAAGACGAAGCACTCCGTCCGCAACGCCAAGATCGGCTACGCCCAGGACCCGGAGATCTGCCCGGTCCGCGCCTACGCCACCTACCGCGAGCGGCTCGTCGCCGAACACGGACCACGCTGGGCAGACCCCTCCACCCCGGCCTTCGTCGGCATCGACCGCCACGGCCACATCACCGGCGGCCTGGTCCCCGACTCGGTCACCCGCGCCGTCAAGCGCATCTCCGCCCGCGCCGGCGTGCCGATCTCCTGGACCGGCCACTCCCTGCGCATCGGCCTCGCCTCCACCGGCCGCAAGAAGGGCAAGGACGGCATCGCCATTGCCGACCAAGGGGGCTGGGCCCGCCACTCCCGCTCCCTGCTCGGATACATGCAGCGCGAAGACGGCTGGGACGACAACGCCTCCGTCGGCCTTACCTGACCGAGGCGGCCGCGCAACCGCAGACCGGCCGGGGTGCCTGACTTGCAGGAAGGTCTTCGGGCGAAGGCAGTGATCAGTCCTGGACAACCTCATGCGTCGGGGCCCGAGGAGTCGTCGATGTTTCGGTCAGCGCTCTGGTAAATGCGCTGGACCTTGCGCCAGGCGGTGTGGATTTCTGCCCTCGCCCTCGTGGCGGGGCACTACCGCACAGCTCCCTGACTGTCCCAATAGGTCAGGGAACGGCGGGTGGTGAGGGTGCTGGGGTGGTCGGGGCCCAGGACGCGGGTGCGGTCGGTGATGAGGTCGCTGAGGAGGTCGCGGGCTGTTTGCGGGTCGCCTGCCTTGCCGGTCATGCGGGCGTGTACGTGGCGGGTGGTGAGGGTGCTGGGGTGGTCGGGGCCCAGGACGCGGGTGCGGTCGGTGATGAGGTCGGCGAGGAGGTCGCGGGCTGTTTGCGGCTCGCCTCCCTCGCCCGTCCAGTGGGCGTGGTTGTGGCGGGCGGTGAGGGTGTGCGGATCGTTGAGGCCCAGGGCGTGGGTCGATGCTGTGACGAGGTCGGCGAGGAGGTCGCGGGCTGTTTGCGGGTCGCCTGTCTTGCCGGTCATGCGGGCTTGTTCGTGGCGGGTGGTGAGGGTGCTGGGGTGGTCGGGGCCCAGGACGCGGGTGCGGTCGGTGACGACGTCGGCGAAGAGGTCGCGAGCTGTTTGCGGGTCGCCTGCCTCACCTGTCCAGAGCGCGTGCACGTGGCGGGTGGAGAGGGTGTCGGGGTGGTCGGGGCCCAGGACGCGGGTGCGGTCGGTGACGACGTCGGCGAAGAGGTCGCGAGCTGTTTGCGGGTCGCCTCCCTCGCCCGTCCAGTAGGCGTGCTCGCGGCGGGCGGTGAGGGTGCGCGGATGGTTGAGGCCCAGGGCGTGGGTCGATGCTGTGACGAGGTCGGCGAAGAGGTCGCGGGCTGTTTGCGGGTCGCCAGTCAAGCCGGTCATGCGAGCCTGTTCGTGGCGGGTGGTGAGGGTGTCGGGGTGGTCGGGGCCCAGGACGTGGGTCGATGCTGTGACGAGGTCGGCGAAGAGGTCGCGGGCTGTTTGCGGGTCGCCAGTCAAGCCGGTCATGCGAGCCTGTTCGTGGCGGGTGGTGAGGGTGTCGGGGTGGTCGGGGCCCAGGACGCGGGTGCGGTCGGTGACGACGTCGGCGAAGAGGTCGCGGGCTGTTTGCGGGTCGCCTGCCTCGCCCGTCCAGTAGGCGTGCTCGCGGCGGGTGGTGAGGGTGTGCGGATGGTTGAGGCCCAGGGCGTGGGTCGATGCTGTGACGAGGTCGGCGAAGAGGTCGCGGGCTGTTTGCGGGTCGCCAGTCAAGCCGGTCATGCGGGCTTGCTCGTGGCGGGCGCTGAGGGTGTCGGGGTGGTTGAGGCCCCGGACGCGGGTCGATGCTGTGACGAGGTCGGCGAAGAGGTCGCGGGCTGTTTGCGGGTCGCCTGTCTTGCCTGTCCAGTGGGCGTGGTTGTGGCGGGTGGTGAGGGTGTCGGGGTGGTCGGGGCCCAGGACGCGGGTGCGGTCGGTGACGACGTCGCTGAAGAGGTCGCGGGCTGTTTGCGGGTCGCCTGTCTTGCCTGTCCAGTGGGCGTGGTTGTGGCGGGCGCTGAGGGTGTCGGGGTGGTCAGGGCCCAGACCGGCGGCCGAGGGCGTCACGATGTCGGCGAAGGGGGCACGGGTCTCGCGCTGGTCTCCGGCCACGCCGAGCTTGGAGGGATGGTGTTGGAAGTCGGTTGGGAAGGCGGGGTTGTTTGGGCCGTTCGGGCTGGTCACAGGGTTGTTCGGAACAGCATCGGGGTTGTCGGCAAGTTCGGTGGTGATCCGGTCGACGGTGTCGCTGTCGCTGTCATTCACGGCTTCGGCCCTGGCCAAAGCGGCTTCGATGTCGTCGCCCTCAGGGTCATCTCCGGCCGCAGCCCCCTCCGCCGGCACATGCATGGGGTCGGGCAGTTGCGCGGTGTCGGGGCGGAGCCGGTCGAGTTCACCGGTCAGGTGGTCGATCTTCTCCTGGAGCCGTGCAGCAAGCTCCTCGGCTTCACGCTGCTTCTCGCGGGCGCGGGCAAGCTCGCTCTCGGCGCGGTCCTGCTGTCCCAGCGCCCGGGTGAGCTTGCGTTCGGCGGCCTCGGACCCCTTGCCGAGGCGGTCCCGATCAGCGGTGAGATGAGTGACGCGCTCCTGGAGCTTGCCCACCATCCCGTACAGCACCCACACCAGCTTCTCGGAGTTCGCGGCCGCCTGCCGCAGCTCGTTGTGCTGCTCCAACGCGCGCGTCAGATGCGCGTAGGTCTCCAGATGCTGGGCCTGGACCGCAGCGACATCGACCACAGCTCCCAGCACGGGACTGGCCTGCGCCCCGCCGGCCGGGCGGCGGGGCGGATGCAGCGCGGCTTCCAGCAGCCGCAGTGCCTCACCCGTGTGCTTCTCTCGTAACGAAGGCGGGGCTGTCGCTGCGACGAGGGCAGTGACGAAGCGCTGGGTGGGGATCTTCCCGCCGAGATAGGTGCTGATCACCGAGGAGGCATTCTGCACCGCGGGGGCGAGGTCGTTGAGGGTCTTGCCGGACTCGTCCACCCGGGCTCGCAGGAACTCGGCGAGCCGGCGCACCTCCGGGGCGGTGGTCGTAGGCAGATCACGCCACTTACGTCCCGGCTTCCCTGCCACCCGCACCCCTTGAGCTGATCCCTCGGTCCTCATGTTCGGCCCGTTCGGGACAACGGCCATCCTGTCCGGAATCTACCTGCGATGTTCGGTCCGCGGGGTCCGTACAACCCAACTCACCTCCATGGTCTGGCCCGTGCCGCACCACCGCGGACCTGATTCCCAAGGGGGACACACACCCATGGACTTCCTCTCCACCGCCGCCGACATCCTCACCGTCCTCTCCTCGGCCCTGAGCATCGGCCTGGAGATCCACCGTGCCCGCAATGTCGCCCGCACCGACGACGGCAAGGAGGAGAAGACGGACTGACCGGGACGGGAGGTGGCGCCGGTCGGCGCACCGGCCCCGAGACAGGAACGTCGTATGGGGGCGAACCGGTACCACCGGTTCGCCCCCACACCGGTGCGTCGGCGAGGATCAGCGCAATGGCCTGCCCGGTGTGCGGCCTCGGCCGCGCCGCGTCGGTGCGGGCCTCGTCGTCGCTCGGGCGACTTCGGGGAAGACCATTGCTGCGTGCAGCGCCGAGACAGCGAGGCTCCGTACCGGGCAGGTACGGGGCCTCGTGCACGACCGAAGGCGGGAAGGGGTTCCCCGATTCAGCGTCGCAGGCCCGGCCGACGCCCGGTCAGCAGCTCGGTCGGGACGTGGGCACGGGGCAGGTTTCGGGCTGGATCCTGGATTTGTGTGGGCGTCACCCACTTCTGCTCCCGCACGATCGTCTGGTGGGCGGAGGCGTCGAGCGCGGCACGAGGAACGGACGTTCCCGCCCTTCGGGCAACTTTCAGAAGGCTGCTCGCAGCTGCCTGCTCCGCACCCATCACCTGCGCGTATGCGGAGGTGAACGCCTCGACCTGGCGCAGGTGGACCGGGTAGAACCGGCGGTCGGGTTCGAGCTGCGCGGGCCGGTACTCCGGGGCATCGGTCACCAGTCCGGCGCCGGCCCTTTTGACGGTCCAGGGGGCGGCCACGGCCATCTGCCACCCGGCCGCCGGAAGCCGGTACAGCGACGCGGCCAGCGCACCCAGTCCTCCCGCATCCTCCAGGATCTCCGCAGCGGGCCGAGATGGTCTTGGCGCTTGCTCGGGTGTCCACTGCGCACCGAACAGCAGCTGTCCGACGCGGACGCAGGCGGTGCGGGAGATGACGACCGCCGGATGCGGGTCCGGCGACGGGAGACGTGTGACACGGCCCGAACGGACGAGTTCGTACCCGGGCGGCGGCAACTGCGGGTGCTCACGGGGGTCGGAGATGTCCACGACGTGTGCCCACTTCTCAGCAGCCGCGTCCCAGGCCCGGGCCGACGTACGCAGCGCCCCTGCGGCTTCGATCAGGCCCGCGGCCGCCGGGTCCTCCGGCATCTCGTCCGCGACCCGGCGCAGGACCCGCCCGGAGAGCATGCGGGTCATGGCCGTCCATCGGGAGAGCTGTTTGAGGTCCGCCCCGCTGAGCCGCTGTTCGGCCCGGTCGTGCAGTGCCCCGTAGGCGACACGGGAGAGTCTCTCGCTGTCCTGCTCCAATCGGAGTGTGACCGTGCTGGTCAAGTCGGTGGGCGACGCCTGCACCGGTTCCACCGCCAGGGCCAAGGGAAAGGAGGCCAGCGAATGGTCGGCGGATCTGGCTGCGGCCCGGGCGTGGACCGATGCCCCGTTCAGGGACAGCCGAGCCGCTTCGAAGGCCTCGACCGCGCCGGGGTGCTCGGCGTCCTGCGCGAGCCGGTGGACGACCTGGCCGGCTGCGTAGGCCACCTCGGAGTACCGGTGGACGAGGTAGTCCAGGCCGGCCTGGTGACTCAGCAGGTAGGCGTACGGGGTCAGCGGACCCCGGTCTGGTCCGAGGTGGCTGCTGACCGTGTCGCGTACCGCGACCAAGGCCCGGCCGGCGTCCACCAGGCGGTCGTTGACGGAAACCGATCCGCTCCCGCTCTGGCCTCTCAGGTAGTTCTGCGCGGTGGCCAGCCACTGGGTCGCTTGCTTCAGGCCGCCTTGGAGGTTCCGCTCCCCCACGGTCAGGGACCGCTCACGAGCCGACGTGTTGCCGCGCGGACCGATGCCCTTGCCGATCTCCTCCAGGATGTGGACGACACCGTCGACTAAGTCGGCACCTCCGTGCGGATTGGAGGCCAAGGGCGCCTGTCCGGCTTCCTGAAGCCGGGCCACGGCGACATCGAAGAGGTCTCCCAGAGTCGTCACGTCACCGCTCCCGGACCCGGGACAGCGCCACGGCGGCACCGGCGGCCAGCTCCCCTGCCTCGCGCAGCGCGCGTTCCGCGCCCTCGTCGACGCTGTCCGCCGTGGCTAGGAGCCGCTCCAGGGACTGCCCCGCGTGCGTCAGCATCCGTACGAAGGGTTCAAGACCATCCGCGCCAGGGGCCGGGGGCGGCTGCTCGACCGCCGTGCCGACCGTCGGGAGCGGCAGCAGGTTGCGGCCGGCGTCGCACTTCTGCCCCGCGAGCATCGCCTGCAGTTCGTCGCTGCCCTCGTCGAACGCGATCCGGTGACACAGCGCGGCGGTCACCCCGAAGACCTCCCACACCGCGGCGAGCACCACGTCCGTGTCCTCGGCGTCGAGCTGCACGTCGAGCTCCATCAAAGCCGTCATCAACATCCCCTTCCCAGTCGGTGATGTTGATCGTGCCAGCCGAACCAGGAGCAGCGGGCCGCCCTGTGGAGGACGGCGCCCCTGTGGATAACCCGGGCGCCGAGCTGTGCGGGCCGGTCTGTTGCCCGCCACTGCCTTGCTGGAAGGCAGATGCGTGGGCGGCCGCCCCATGCAGGGGCGGCGGCCTCAGCACGAGTGGCTGGCGCGTCCTGGCCTGTGTGTGGCAGTGCAGGGTTCGTCAAGGAAGTGCGCGGCGTGCTGGCGGTTCCTTCCTGTCCCAGGTGTTGGCGGGCTGCTTGTCTCTGGTGAGGAGCTGGGCGAGGAGGAGTCCGGTGGAGGCCCTGCTCAGGGCGGCGGCGGTCCGCTTTAGGCGGCGGTGCTGGTCGGTGGGCAGGGCCACGGCGATGCAGGTGGAGTCGTCGCCGGGAAGGGTCAGCGAGTACGCCGCGCACACGTTGCGGTCGGAGTACTCGAGTAGGTCGAACTGGGGTGCGTAGGGGCCGTGGTTGTCGAGGTTGTCGAAGAGGGTGCGGGGGTCGGTGATCGTGCGGCCGGTGTAGGCGACGGGCTGGTAGCGGGCGAGGTGTTCCATGCGGGCTTCGAAGGGGAGGTCGGCCAGGAGCGCCTTGCCGACGGCGCTGGCATGCGCGGTGTCGGTGAACGCGGCGTCGACTTGGACCGGTGGTGCGGTGGGGCTGTGCGAGGACTGCAGGATGGTGATCTCGCCGCCGGCGTAGGCGGAGAGGTAGACGGCGGCGCCGAGGTGGTCGCGCAGACCGTCGAGGGTGCGCTGCATGAGCGCTTCGTGCTGGCCGGGGCGGCCGACCATGGCCATGACGGGGCCGGGACGGTGGGCCCCGTTGGTGGTGTCGACCAGGTACTGGGCGCGCAGCCAGTGCAGCAGCCAGGCGGTGGAGGTGACGGACATGCCGGTGCGGCGGGCGAGGTCGCGGGTGGTGATCCCTCCGGAGGTCTGGATGTGGTGGAGCAGGTCGCGGGCGCGTAGGGCGGCGGCCTGCTCCCGGGGTACTTGCGCGGGCTGGACCCGGGAGCGGGCCAGGTCGGTCAGGACTGCGGGTCGCAGTGCGTTGGCCGACCACCACGGTTCCTTCCTCCCCTCGCCTGCGGACCCGGCGTTCTCGCGGGCGGCGGCCGCGGCCCTTGCAGCTGCGGCGGCAAGGTGAGGCGCGGGGTCGGGAAGGGGTTGGATCAGAGCGCCCGCCCCCTGTCCGTCCAGAGACCTCAGGTGCGCCCGCCCGGGCTCGGCCTCGGGCCCGGTGCCGGGCTCGGGGCGGGCCGGGGCGGGGAAGGTGGGCGGCGGTACGAGGACGAGGTGGGGTCCGCCTGGCCCGGTCGGCCGCATGCCGTCGTTGGCGCCGGGGGTGCCGGCTGCAGCGGCGATGGCGAGGGTGTCGGCGGGTTCGGGCCCGGGGGTCAGGAGTTCGGGGTTCACGCCGAGGTGGCTGCGGACCTCCTCGAAGTACTGCGGGTCCTCGACCGGTGGAATCGCCGCCTCGGGTGAGGGGCGCCGGTGCGCGGTCGCGGCCAGGAGCCGGCGTGCATCGGAGTGTCCGTGCCGGGCGGCTTCCGCGACGAGGAACCGTACGTCCTCGCGTCGGTCGCCTTCGAGGCGCCCGGTCAGGGCGGCCATGCGGAACAGGGCGCCCGGGTGTCCGGCCTCGGCCGCTTCGCCGAGCCACTGTCCCGCCCGCAGGAGCTCGCCCCGCGCCAGGGCCTTCGACCCCAGCCGGTACAGCGAGTTGGCGTGGGAGAGCTCCTCGCGGGTCAGGCCGTACTGCTTGGTCAGGGGCCCGAAGTAGCCGGCGGGGCGATCCCAGAAGTCGTGTGGGCCGGCGAGCTGGGCCAGCAGGTGCGCGAGCTCGGCGGGCACCACCGGCTGCTCCGGGCGGCCCGCCCCGCCGCGGTGGTCGTCGTACCTGCTCACATCCGTCACCTGTCCTTCCTTCCGAGGCTCTTCTTGCGCTGACCCTCTCGAATATGCCCAGTGAGCTTGCGCCTCAGATGGGCGATCGCCTTGTTTCGCAGCCGGTGCAGCCGGGCTGCAGGTATGCCGAGCGCGGCCGCGATCTCCACATCGCTCAGCCCCTGGCTCTGCAGGGCCACCACGTGCCGGCGCTGGCTGTCGCGCATCTGGGAAATCTCGCGGTGCAGCAATTTCCGCTGCCTGCGCCGCTCCTCATCGTCGTCTTCCTCTTGCTCGGCAGGACGAGCATCCAGCGAGTCCATGTCCAGCAGCACCAGCCGCCGGCCCGCCCGGCGCTCCTTGCGGTACTCGTCCACGGCGAGGTTCCGCGCGGTCTGCCGCAGATACGCCATGACGTTCGTATCTGGCGGAAGTTCACCTGCCGCAGCCTTCAGCCCCACTCTCAGCAGCGCCTCCTGCACGACGTCCTCACAGGCCTCCGGTGACAAGGAACGGAACGCGCGTCGCAGGACGTGCGGTCCCGACCTCAGGAACAGCGGATGCGCCTTCACCAGCCGCTGTGCCACGTCCGACTCCGGGGTAGCTTCCTCCCGGGTCGGTTGCTGTGTGACCTCGGCGAGGGGCGTGTCGGGTGCGAGCTCCTCTTCTGCTCCGCCCCCTACCACGGGCCTCGCTCCCCGCCACGGGACGCGTCGGGAACCGCAGCCGCACCGGCAGGGGCCTGGGCGAATACGTCGAGCCGGACCACCACAGCGGCTTCAGCAGCGCAGGCGACTTCCACGCGCACCGCGAGAGTCCTCGCAGAGCAGCTGCACCCTTCCTCCTCGACCTCTCCGGCCGTGTGAGGGTTGTCGGTCTTGGCGGCGGGGCTTCTCCGGAACAAGCCGGCCAGGGCGAGCAGCGCGTGCACCGCGCTCACGGCGGCCGAGGCATGCTCGGTCCACTCCAAGAACGGCGTCGTCATGATCAGTGGTTCTCCATCTGTCCGGGCGGGACGCGGTCGGCGTGAACGCGTCCTCGCCCCCCAGACGAAACCCAGGGCGCACTTCTCCCCCCACCGTCCCCCGATTCACCCAGGAGAGTGAATATCCGGCCTGGGGCGCACTCCGGCGCGTACGCCCAAACCAGCGGACCGCGGGGGAAGCGTCGCTCCGGGCACCGGCCAGTCAGAGGCGGCGGTCCTGCTGCTCGCCCCCGCAGTACGACGGCGAACTCCATGCGCTGACCGAGTGGGTGGAAGGAGTGCTCGTACTCGGGTACCTGGCCGAGCCGTCCGCGGACGCAAGGTGGTGCCACCTGTGGTTCGCGCACCCCGTTGCCGTTGTGCGCCTGCAGGCCCTCTGGCTGGCCCGGCAGGAGCTCACGGACGCGGCCACCTGCGGCCACACGGGACCGCAGGTGGCCGCCGAAACCATCGACCTCTGCCTGCGGGAACTGCGGAGCTCCAGCGGTCCGTTCTCGGGCTGCACCAGAAGCGAGCATCAGATCGCCACCGCATGTCCGGTGTCGTGCCCAGCGCATGGCGTCAGATCCGGACCGAGCAAGCGCCGCCTGGGGCTCGCCGGGATTCGGACGGGGCGGTTGGTCAGATGCGGCGGGGTTCGATGGTCACCTCGGGTGAGGAAGACCGCACGACGCTGGCAGCGGGGACCATGGTGCTGCCCATGCAGACGCTCGCGGCGATGGCCGAGTACCTGCCCACGGCGACGCCGGGGCCGAGGGTGATCATGCTGCCGGTCTGGACGTGGTCGCCGATCAGGCCTCCGAATTGGGGCGTTGTGCAGTGGTAGGGCGGTTCGTCGCCGGGCCCGTGAAGAACGATCTCCTTGACGGGGACGCGCATGTCGTAGTTCCACAGGCTGATCGCTGCGATCACGAGGTTCGCGGACAGGTGGGCATCGGCTCCGATGATGGAGTGCCCGATGCCGACCTGGTGGCCGAGAACGGTGTTCTCCCCGACGAAGGAGTGGGCGACTTCGCATCCGAAGCCGACCGAGGCGCCGGCGGCGAGGACGGAGCGTTTGCGGACGGTTGAGAACTCGTGGACGCGGACTCCAGGTCCGATGATGACGTCTTCGCCGATGATCGCTGTGGGGTGGATCTGCGCTGTGGGGTGGATCCGCTCGGGCAGTACCTGCAGGGCGTCGTCGTGGAGGGCATCCCAGCGGGTGAGGAAGTCGGAGAGCTCGAACTCTCCGATCTTGGCGTAGCCGGTGGCGTCCAGGCCGGACGCTGCGGGGCTGCGGACGTAGTCACCGATACGGATGGATTCAGGCATCGGGCTTGCCTCCTGCTCGTCGTCTGGGCGGGCGGTTCAGGCGGCTTCGGCGGCTTCTCGGCGCAGGAAGTCAGGCAGGGCGGCGGGGGTGTTGTCGAGCCAGGCGACGTAGCGGGCCACGCCTTCGGCCACGGTGATGCGGGGCTCCCAGTCCAGGGCGGCGGTCATGCGGGCGGTGTCGGCGGTCCCGCCGAGCGGGTCGCCCGCGGGAAGCGGCCGGTCCTGGAACTCGGCGTCGGGGTAGTGGTTGCGGATGAGGTGGGCCACCTCGGCAATCGACGTGGCCCGGCCGGTGCCGATGTTGAGGGTCTGCCGGTCCGCGCCGCGGGCGAGCATGGCCCCGATGGTGGCCTCGGCGATGTCTTCGACGTGGACGAAGTCACGGACCTGCCGCCCGCCGCCGTTCAGGTGCAGAGGCAGGCCGAGCTTCGCGCGCATCGCCATCCAGGCGACCACCCAGGAGTGCGATCCCTCCTTGACGGTCTGGGGTTCGCCGTAGACGGAGAAGTAGCGGACCGAGGTGTGCGAGACGTTGGCCTCGCCCAGTACGAGCGCGGTTTGTGTCTCGCCCCAAGCCTTGGTGTTCGCGTAGACGGAGAGCGGGGCCAAGGGCTGGTCCTCGTGCCAGGTCTGCACGTCGTGGCGCTTGGGGTCGCCGTTGCCGTAGACGGCCGCCGAGGAGACGAATACGAAGCGGCGTACGCGGGCGTTGCAGCGGCGGACTGCGTCCAGGAGGACCTGGGTGCCGGTGACGTTGGTGTCGATCGCGGCCATCGGGTTGCGGGTGCAGGCGGCCACGTCGGCGACGGCGGCGGCGTGGATCACGTAGTCCGCTTCCCTGATGACGTGGTCCATCAGCGTTGCGTCGGCGATGTCGCCCACGATGGTGTCGGGGTCGGTGGTGTGGACGTTGAACAGGTCGGCGTAGACGGTGGCGGGGTAGGCGTCGAGCCTCCCCACGGCAAGGACGCGGGCCCCGGCCGCGCGCAGCCGGGCGGTGATGCGGGAGCCGACCAGGCCCCCGCCGCCGGTGACCACCACGGTCGAACCGGCAAGGGCAGCGGACAGGTCGGCGTCGGTCAGGCTCACGGTGGTCTCCTCGGATGCAGCGGGAGGACAGGTGGTGGGGAGGGTGTGCGACCGCGCTTGGGACCGCTTCCCCGGCAGGCGCCGCCCGGGGCAGGGGTGGGCTCCATCGGACGGACCGGTGGTGCAGCCCCGGGCGGCGTGATGAACAGTGAACTCGCCAGCACGGAAAGTGAGTACCGTGGGCGAAGCGGCAACCCGTTCAACCCGTTCAAGATCGCTTCCGAGGGAGCCGACGTTGGCAGGGAATCGAACGCCGAACAGTTCGTTGGCGGATGTGATTGCCGAGTCCGGAGCCACGTACTACGCGCTGGCCAGGGAGATCCGCTCGGTGGCGGCCGAGGCCGGTCAGCGGTTGAGTACCGGGCCGTCGGCCGTCGCGTACTGGGTCGCCGGGGGTACACCCTCCGGCCAGACGCCGTTCTACATCGCCGAGGCCCTGACGAGACGGACGAAGCGGCGGGTGACGGTCGCCGAGATCGGTTTAGGCTGCGAAGGCGGCGGGGCCATGGAAGCAGATCCACTGGCCGCCATCGCCGACCTCGGGAGATCAGTCATGCAACGTCGCCGTGATTTCCTCGGTGCCGCGTTCACGGCCGCCGCTGTCGGCCTGCCGCTGACCTACGACCACGAAGCGGTCGCCGCGACGCTCAGGGCGGCCGAGACCGGCGCAAGCGTCGGCCCGACCGAGGTGACGACGGTCCGGCAGCTTACCGAGACGTTCCGCAGTGTGGACGAACGCATGGGTGGTGGCCACGGCCTGAGCACCGTCACCGCCTACCTGACCGACACCGTCGCACCGATGCTGACCGCCCGGTTCCCCTCCACCGCGATCCGCTGCGAGGCGTTCGGGGCGGCGGCCCAGCTGGCCTGCCTGGTCGGCTGGAAGCATCACGACCTCGGCCGGGAGGGCGCTGCCCAGCACTACTACCTGCTGGGCTACCAACTTGCCTGCGAGGCCGACCCGGACGGTCACGCCGCGTGGATGATGCGGGCCCTCACCCACCAGGCCTTGGACCTGGGCCACCCCGGCTCCTGCCCCGAGCTGGCCGAAGCCGCACTGCACCGAGCCGCGGGGAAAGTCGACCGGCAGACCGAGGCGCTGCTGCTGGTGACGTGCGCCAGGGCGTACGGGGCCGGCGGCCAGGCCGCGAAGGCGGCCCGTGCGCTGCTGGCGGCCGAGGACGCCGTGACGGACACCCGGGACCCGGTCCCCTCCTACGCCGCCGCCTCGGGGCCGGTGGCGGCCACGGTCGCCTCGCACATGGGCAAGACCCTGACCGCGATGAACGACCACACGGCGGCCGAACGCCACTACCGGCGGGCGCTGGCAGGCCGCACCCCGGGCACGTACCAGCTTAAGCACGGGCTGACCATGGCCAACCTGGGGAAGTCCGTGGCCGGGCAGTACCGGCACGAGGAAGCCGTGGGCCTGTGGGCCCGGTCCCTGGACTTCATGGGCGGCGTGGTCTCCGACCGCAACCGGCAGGCGGTCAGGGAGATCCAGGCGGCTGCGGCCCGGTACCGCACGCGCGGTGTGACCGGCGCGGCCGGCCTGAACCAGCGCGCCACCGAACTCCTCAGCAACCAGGCGTGAAAGGAACGGACAGCAGAATGCCGAAGATCGGGGTTGTGGTCCTGACCATGGGCGACCGACCCGCGGAACTGGGGGCCCTGCTGGCCTCCGTGGCCGCTCAGGAAGGCGATCCGGCAACCGTCGTGGTCCTCGGCCAAGGCGTGAAACTCCCGCCCCTCCCGGACGACGTGGACGGTGTCGAGCTGCCCGAGAACCTGGGCATCCCCGGCGGCCGGAACGCCGGCATCAGCCTTTTGCGTGAGAAGGGCGGCGTGGACATCGTGGTGGTCCTGGACGACGACGGCCTGTTGCCCCGCACAGACACCTTCCGGCTGGTCCGAGAAGCCTTCGCCAGCCGACCGTGCCTCGGGATCGCGGGCTTCCGCATCGCGGACGAGACCGGAGCGAGCCAGCGCAGGCACGTCCCGCGTCTGGGCGGCAAGAACCCCCTGGTGTCCGGGCCGGTCACCACGTTCCTCGGCGGCGGCCACGCCATCCGCATGAGCGTCATCGACCAGGTCGGCGACTTCCCCACCCAGTTCTTCTACGCCCACGAGGAAACCGACTTCGCCTGGCGCGCCCTGGACGCCGACTGGGAGATCGACTACCGGGCGGACATGGTGCTGCAACACCCCCGCACCCCGGCATCCCGCCACACGGTGTACTACCGCAACACGGCCCGGAACCGGGTCTGGCTGGCCAAGCGGCACCTGCCCGCCATTCTGGTTCCGGTCTACCTCGCAACCTGGGCCGCATACACGCTGGTGCAGCGGCCCCCGCTGCCCGGGCTCACGGCCTGGTGGGCCGGCTTCGTCGAAGGTGTCCGGATGCCGTGCCCGCCGCGGCGGCCCATGCGGTGGCAGACGGTATGGAAGATGACCCGACTGGGCCGCCCTCCAGTGATCTGACGCTACGACCGCCATTCTGGTTCAGGAGGTCGGTCCTCCTGGCGCCCTGGCCGGGCTGCGGGCCCGTGGTCGCTCGACCCAAGCCCAAGGCTCTCATCGGCAGGGCGCCAGAGGACGCTCCGACGACGTTGGCACTGCTCGTGTCCGTCCGCCCTGGTCTGCCCAGCTGGGGCGCCGCCGCCGGTCCGCTGACCTTCCCCGGCGGTCGTGCCGAGCAGCTCGCGGAGAGTCGCTGTCAGGCTACTCCTGACAGTCGAATCTGTCAGGAGTAGCCTGACGTGTGTGACAGATGCTGAGCACGATTCCGACAGCGAGCGCTACGCGTACAGCCGTACGGCCCTGGCCCGCCTCGTCCTCTCCGCCGAACTGCGTGAGCTGGCCGACAGCGCTGGCGACGGCGTCGCCACGACCCAGGACATGTGGGCGCACCCTGGCGAAGTGGTAGGCCACGCGCTTGACCTGGTGCGTCAGGCCCAGGAGGTTCTGGCCCGCGCCGTGATCTACGAGCGGCAGAAGGGCACCAGCTGGGAAGCCATCGGCGAGCAACTCGACGTGAAGAAGCAGTCCGCCCACGAGCGGTACAAGCCGGCCGTCGAGGAGTGGAAGCTGGCTCTTCAGGAGCCGTTCTACCCCGCCCCTCCCGAGCGCCCGGTACGCAACCGGCGCCTGCATGACGCCGCGTATGCGCCCACCGCTGCCGGACGTCGGCTCGACCAGTGGGTGCGTGAACACATCCCCGCTCACCGGGAGACCACCCATCCGGTCACCGCGCATCTGCCCACCCTGACCACGGCCGAGGAGTTGGTTCAGGTCCTTGACGCGCTCAACCACCTCTACAACGACGCGCTCGCGCCCCCGGACCGGGCTGCCCGCGCCCGGCTGGCCGAGCGCAAGGCGGCGCTGCTGGACCGCATCGCCGTCGAGGACGGCCGGCCCGAGGCCGCCGAGCAGGCCGCCGAAGCCCGCGCCCGCGCCGCCCAGCTCCGCGCCGAAGCGGACAGGGCAGCCCAGTGACCCAGACCGCGGTCGACCACAGCCTGACGGGCACCGAGCTGTTGAACGCGGCGGCCGCCGAGGTGAGGTCCTGGCCGTCGATCTCCGCTTCCCGGGCCCGCTAGGTGAAGTGGGTGGCCGGCGAGTACACCCGCGCCCTGGCCCACGCCGAGCACCCGCTCGCCGACGACGCCGGCGCCCGCGAGGTCTTCGCCGCCGAGCCGGTCGACGTCTACCTGCGTCTGGCCCGAACCGGGCAGCTGCGCGTACGCAAGGCCGCCGACCCGTCCAGGGGTCGGACAACTCCGAGCAGACCCGTCTGGAGGTCCTCAGGCTGCTGGTGGCGGCGTGCGGAGCCGAGGACTTCGCCGAGCTGCCGCCGCAGCCGGACCCGCCGAGCAAATCGCCCGTCGCCAAGCGGCCCCGCTCCCTGCTCCGCACCCAGCTGACCGACCTCGCCGACTCCCCCGACGCGACCACCAGCCAGCTGAGGATGCTCGCCGTCGGCGCCGTCGTCTCCGACACCGGTATCAGGGCGGGCGAGATGTGCACGCGCATGATCGAAGACCTCTCGCCGACGCTGGAGGAGCTGCGTGTGGTGCGCCGGCCCAGGGCTGGAGCCAGTCGAAGGCGTTCACCGAGCTGCTCGCCCTGTCCGGCCTTTCCCGCGCGGCGCTCAAGCGATGGCTGCCCGAACGGCAGCAGCTGTTGGAGCGGGTCGGAGGTCCGCGACGGGCTGCTGGAGATCGGCAAGAAGCTCGGCATCCCGCCGCTGGTGACGAACGACTCGCACTACACGTACGCGAGCGAGGCCGGCGCCCACGACGCCCTGCTGTGCATCCAGACCGGCAAGAACCTCTCGGACCCGGACCGCTTCCGCTTCGACGGCACCGGCTACTACCTGAAGTCGACCGACGAGATGTACGCGATCGACTCCTCGGACGCCTGGCAGGAGGGCTGCGCCAACACCCGGCTGGTCGCGGACCAGATCGACACCGAGGGCATGTTCAAGTTCCGGAACCTGATGCCGAAGTTCGACATCCCGGAGGGCCACACCGAGGTCAGCTGGTTCCGCGAGGAGACCATGCGCGGCATGCACCGCCGCTACCCGGGAGGCATCCCGGAGGACCGGATGAAGCAGGCCGAGTACGAGATGGACACGATCATCTCGATGGGCTTCCCCGGCTACTTCCTCGTGGTCGCCGACTTCATCATGTGGGCCAAGAACCAGGGCATCGCGGTGGGCCCGGGCCGAGGCTCCGCGGCCGGTTCGATCGTCGCCTACGCCATGGGCATCACCGACCTCGACCCGCTCACGCACGGCCTGATCTTCGAGCGCTTCCTGAACCCCGAGCGCGTCTCCATGCCCGACGTCGACATCGACTTCGACGAGCGCAGGCGAAACCTAGAGCCGGGCCCAGCCGATCGGCTTCTCGGCGAACTCACGATCATGGGCGACGCGATCAAGATGGTGAAGTCCAACAACGTGATCGACACCAACGGGAAGTGATTGCGGAACAGGTCGACGAAGATCTGGTGGTCGGCGCGCGCCCGTGCCCCGTAGGCGTGCGCGAAGTCCGCCAGCAGTTCCGAGAAGCCCTCCTTGTCCGCCGTGATCGCCGGGGTCTGCGCCTGCTTGAGGTAGATCACCACGTCGTTCTCCAGGGCATCGCTGTGCCCCTCCAGCAGGATGTTGTAGGAGGGCAGGCCCGCCGAGCCGATCCCGATGCCCCGGCGCCCCACCACGTCCTTGACCCGGTAGGAGTCGGGCCGGACCAGGGATTCGTCGGGCAGGGTCTCCAGGTACCCGTCGAAGGCGGCCAGCACCTTGTAGCGGGTGGCGGCGTCCAGCTCGATGGAGCCCCCGCCGGAGGAGAAGCGCCGCTCGTAGTCCCTTATCTCCGTCATCGAGTCCAGCAGGGAGAAGCGGGTCCGGGAGCGGGCCGAGCGCAGCGCGCCCAGCAGCGGGCCCTCGGCGGTGTCCAGCGTGAAGGAGGGCACCTCCTCGTGCTTCGCCCCAGCAGCCAGCCGGTGGATCCGCTCCCGGTAGGCACCGGCGTAGATCCGCACCAGCTCGCTTATCTGGTCGTCGCTGAGCGCCTTGGTGTAGCCGATCAGGGCGACCGAGGCGGCGAACCGCTTCAGGTCCCAGGTGAAGGGGCCGACGTAGGCCTCGTCGAAGTCGTTGACATTGAAGATCAGCCGGCCGTTGGAGTCCATGTACGTGCCGAAGTTCTCGGCGTGCAGGTCGCCGTGGATCCACACCCGGCCCGTCCGCTCGTCCAGGTACGGGCCGCCGTGCCGGTCCCGCTCCAGGTCGGAGTAGAAGAGGCAGGCGGTGCCCCGGTAGAAGGCGAAGGCCGAGGCCGCCATCTTGCGGAACTTGACCTGGAAGGCAGCGGGGTCGGCGGCGAGGAGCTCACCGAACGCGGTGTCGAAGACGTCGAGGATCTCCTCGGCGCGCTGCTCGTCGGTGGCGATCGTTGTGGTGGCGCCGCTGCCACGGGTGCTGCCGGACCGGTGCCCCGGGCTCTGCAACGCCCGTCCGTACCGCTGCGTGCCCCGGATCTGTCGACGGTGGGTCGTAGAGTCTTCTGCATCCGATAGGCCGGACGGCTGAAGAGGGAAGGCCTCGTACAGCACTTGCTTGGCGGCGAGCTGTACAGGGCCTCCCTCTTCGACGGATCGGTTGTGTACCTACGACCCGAAGGGGTGCTTTCCAATCCGCACGAGCAAGAGCGACGCTACCTCAGCGTTTACCCACGAAGCCAGAACGACCGTCTCCAGCCCTGCGCCGGTGATCGACATTCGCATCGGCGGCCTGCACCTTCGAATCCAGAAGATCCCGGTCACGCTGATCATCAGCCTGGCCGCCATGCTCGGGGGAGCCCTGGGGGTCCCCTGGGCTCGGTAGTCCGAGCGCGTTGCCGCCGTCGCCCTTATTGTCAGCCGAGAGCGAGGGCGGCTGCACTCGGTACTTGAGGGCCCGCCACGTTCCGGGACAGCAGCAAGCAGCAGCACCTGCACGCCGGTGGCCCTTCCGGCAGTTCCGGGAGGGCCACCGTGCGTTGTGCCGCCCTACCCGTGGACGGCCGGCACCTGCACGCCGCAGGATTCGGCGAAGACCGTGGCCCCGATGCGGTGCGTCGGGCGGTAGAGGGTCCACGTGTCGCTGGGCTCGCACCGGCACCAGCCGCCCGGCCACGGGCGGGACGGGTCCGGCGCGGGCAGGACCAAGCCGCCGAGCGGGCCGCCGACGAAGACTCCCCGCCCTTCCCCCCCATTCGGCGCTCTCGGCCCCGGAATGACAGCAGCTCCTTGTCCCCTGATTTTGCGATCGTGATGAGGGGCGGTCCTGGTCCCCAACTCGCCGACTCCGACCGCTTGCCGAACCATGGACCCATGAACCAGGTCAGGGTGCTGTACGAGGTCCGCCCCACGGAGCACACGAAGCGGGGCGCCATGGGGGAGATGCATGTGGAGGCCCCCGGCGGGGGCTCGCTCTGCGAGACCGGCGCCGACCTCCGCCCCGTCCCGGCGGACAACATCCACGCCGATTGGGAGATGGTGCGGCGGACCGGGAAGTGCTGCCCGGACTGCCGGAGCTTTCAGGACGAGAAGGACGGTCGCCAGGCTCAAGGAGCATCGGGGGCGGCCGACCCGGCGTCGTGAGCGCAGCCCTTGAGGAAAAGGGGAGCCGGGACGGCGTACGCCGTCCCGGCTTCTTTGCCGAGGGGGGCGAGTCCGGGGCCTCAAAACGGGACTTTGGAGAACCGCTGATGGGCGGCTTGCCGGGTGGTGCCGGTGGCGTTGCCGATCGCCGTCCAGCTGGCACCGTCGCGGACGGCGGAGGTGACGGCGTGCTGCAGGCGGGCGGTGCCGAGCCTCTCGGCCCGGGCGGCGGCCTCGACCGTGGCCAGCGGCCGGGAGTCCGCCAGCGCCGCGAGCTGGATGCGCAGCCGCTCGATGGTGTCGGCGACGTCGTCGGGGATCTGCCCGCCGACCAGCCGGCCGACGTGCTCGGCCTCCCAGGCGGCGAACGGTACGCCCAGGACTGGGCGACCTGGATGAAGTTCTGCACCGCGGAAGGCGTGCCCCTGCTCGCCGTCACCACGGGCACCCTGGTCATGTTCACCGAGTGGCTGTGGACCCAGCCAGGATGGAAGAGCGGCACCTTCACCGCGCCCACGACGATCAGCCGCCGGATCACCGGCACGGTCGTCTCCGCCCGCACCGACCGCGGCATCCGCCTGGAGGAGGGCGTGGCCCGCCTCGCCCGACGCCAACCTTGACCAGGCCAACGAGCGCCGCATGGAGCTGGCCGCGCAGACGCTGCGGCTGGCCGCAACGGGCAACGACCAGGGCGAACTGTGAACACCGAGCCCGAGAATGCCATGGTGCAGGACGTAGGTCCGCGCGACGCCGAGGGCTACAAGCTCCACGACGATGGCACCCGCGTCCACCGCTACACCTGCACGATCCACGACGGCCAGGGCTGTGACGGCCACTGCGGTCCGCTTCCCGCCAACTCGCTCGAGGACGAGATCCGCTGCACCGGCCGCTGACCGTCCGGCAGCACCACCAAAGGCGCCCGCAGCCATTCGACCTGGCTGCGGGCGCTTTGCCGACTCTAGCCCCGCCGGTTCCCAGCACGAAGAAGACGAACGGTGCCTTCGCCGCGATGTTCGCTGCTAGGGTTCCCGGCCGACAACCGGGAGGGGAGCCCAGGTGGAGGAGCAGGAACGCAGCGAGCGCAGGGCACAGTTGATGGAGCAGCTGGAAAGGTACAAGGCGATGCAGGCCGGGCTGGCGGAGTCGTCCCAGCCGTACGCGAAACTGCAGGGGAAGATCGAGGAAGTGGTAGACGAGTACTGCCTCCTGGATCAGCCCGAGCCGGACCCGGTACCGGAGGAGGCGCCGGCTCCGGAGGCCGCCACCCCGGTGCCGGAAGTCCCAGAGACACCCGAGGCACGGCGAGAACGCCACGGACGGTACTGGGCGGCCGCCGGAGTCGTCCTGCTACTGATCACCGGCTTTGGTTCCTACGGCTGGCTGGCCACAACGGCAGCCGCCATCGCCGGGCTGGTCGCCGGAGCAGTCGGCGTAGCCATGCTCTTTACATGAAGAAGGCCGGCCCCGCCGCCTACCGGGCCCAGGACGACGTACTGGCCCTGACGTCCTCGCCGTCGGGCATGCCCCGGGCCCTGGTCGCCATGGACACTGCCGCCTGCCTGCGCCTGGACGGAGATCCGACCGCGGCCGCCGAAATGGCCGCAGCCGTCTACGACCGGCTACCGCCCGCCTACCGGGGTGGCCTGGTGCACTCCCGCGCCCAGTTCCTCCACCGTCACCTGAACGAGGGGTCTGACCGAGGTACGGCCAAGAGGGCAACGAGATGATCTTGAAGCCCTGGTGGCGGGGTCCGCCGGTAATGCTGCTGGATTGAACACCAAGGAATCCACCACGGGATGATCTTGAAACCCCTGACGGGTCGTCTACGGGGGCTGAGGAACATCGGAATTGTGATTCTTGAGTCGGCGATCCCCGGACGTGATCGCCGAGCCGCTCACGAGCCTGCTTGTCCCGGGCGACAGCCGCTGCTGAGCACGCGCCGCGCACCTCACACCGCTTTACGTCCGTTGGACGCGCGTACCGGGCCAAAGCGGCCATCCGGTTCGGCGGGATCTGCGACAGCCTCAACCTGCCGAGCCGGTACGCGCCGATCTCGTCCACCCGCTCCAGCGCGCGGGCGAACGCCGTACCCGTCGTCCGCGTCGGCGGCCGGCGCAGCCGCTCCAGCTCCGAGAACCGCGAGCCCTCCGGCGTCTTCAGCGTCGCCACCAGATCCCCGGGCAGCGCCGCATCCGCGCGGCGGGCGGCGCCCGCGACCGTGGCGGGCAGCCGCTTCTCCGCGACCTGCCGCGCCTCCGCCACCTGCCGGGCCAGCACGAACACCCCAGGCAGCAGGACCCGGTGACGGCGCAACCAGCCCACCGCGTGGTCGAACAGCGCCTTCGGGCCCTCGGCGTGCGTCCACGCCCGCCCGTGCAGGAACGTACGGAACCGACGGCCCCACTCGGCGTCCTCGTAGGGGTAGTAGCCGTAGGCGCCCCGGATCTCCCACGCGTGGTCGTACAGCGTCTGGCGCCGCTCCGTGTACCGCTTGACCACGGACGGGTCCTCGATGCCGAGCTGCACGGCCAGGTGCTCAACCACCGGCCACGGCACTCCGAGCGGGTCCTCCAGGAACAGGCCGACGTACCGAACCGTGCACATCTGGAGCGCGAACCCGAGCCGGTGATGCTCCGTCCGCCGCAGGGCGATCAGGTCCCGGTCCACGTCGTCCAGGAAGAAGAACCGCTCCAGCTCGGGCCTCGTCGGCTCCTCTGCGAACGTCCCGTACGCCTCGGCCTGCTCATCACTCAGAAATTCCACCGGCACGAGCCGGACCGTACCCAGCCCCGGACCAGGCCCGGAGGCGTTTCACCGAACGCCAGCGGCGAAGTGGATCACTGTGCTAGACGATCATGATCGTTCTCACCGATAACTGCTGTACCGATGTTCCCCGAGGCCGGTATAGGCGGCGGACGCGCGGGTGGGCACCAGGTTTCTCCAGCCGAGCGGGCACGCTCTGGCGAGCGTCGGCGCGGCAGCCGGTCAGCGGGGAACCTGAATGCGGGCGGCCTCCGTGCAGCTGCGCAGAGGAGCGAGGCACAGGTCGATGACGCCCTGGTCGAGGGCGGCATGGTGGTGCTGGGTCTTGCTGGCGCACTCCACTATGAACGTCGGTTCTCCGAGGTCCAGGCCGGCTGCGTAGCCATTCGCGACCCAGAACAGCGGAGCACCGAGAGCCATCATGTCCGTCCGATGTGTGTGTTCCTTCGCGCCGTTCTCGTCCCTGTGGGTACACCGGCCTTGTCGGCCGCGCAGTTCGGCGCGGATGAAGGCGATGACGCGGGTGAGGACCTCGGGCCGACGAACGGCGTCGTCGCGCAGCGCGCGGATGTCTTCCTCGGTCACCTCGGGGTACGACTTGCCGTCGAAGAGGGCGTGGCAGTTCGGGCAGAGCGGCAGGACGTTGCCGAGGTCGTGGAAGAGGCCGTAGCGATGCTCGTACGTCACACGAGTCAGCTCCGGCGCCGTGCCCTCGGCCAGTTTCACGCCCTTCTCCCGGAGTCTTTCAACGGTTTCCGGCGGCAGGGGCGTGCCCCAGATCTGCCTATCGGCCTTCTCGCGGATCTTCGGCCAGTCGCGAATGTGAGCCATGACGGCCCGCGGACGATCGGTCCCGCACCTCAGGCACGCCTCACCGAAGATCCGCTGGACGGCTCGGATCAGGTAGTCGGGGTTCTTGGGGCGGTCGTCGGTGTTGCTCGCCATGCGTTCAGCGTAGGGGGCCGCACTGACAGTGTGACCCCGCCGGCACCCCATCGACCCCCGAGGCTGCAATGCAATGTCTTGGCCGAATTAAGGTCTCGTATACCGAGAGGCGTGGGGCGCGATCCACAGCGGGCTCGCACTCTGGACTGGGCTTGGGCCGGTGGTACCCGGGGGCTTCGCCGCCCCCGGGACCCCGCTCCCCCGGCACTCCCCGGCGCGAAACGCCTCGGCGTGGCTGACGCCCGAACGCGCCGGGGAGCACCGGGGCCTGAGCCTTCGCTCCCCGCCGAACCGGGCCGACGGCCTTCCAGCAGGCGTGGTCAGGCCTCTGGCTGTGCGGCGGGTGAGTGCGTGACGGCATCGGCGGACAGCTTGGGGGCGATCTCTTCGAGATCGGGGTGGGTGACTGCAACGGCGCGCAGGATCCGGATGAGGCTCTGGGGTTCGAGGGGCTGGCCGTTGACGGTGGTGAAGAGGTGTCCGGTGTCGTGGCGTGTGGTGGCGCGGTGGGGGAGGTATTGATCGATGGCGCGTACGACGTCGCGGTGGACGGGCTGGAGGCGGGTGGCCTCGGAGGAGGCGTTCTTCTGGGGGACGTCCCAGGTGGTGCGGTGCTGCTCTTGGTGGCGGCCGCTCAGGCGCATGGCGGTGATCTGGCCCGGGCGCAGTATGTCGTCGTCGTGGTGGCGCCCCCAGAGGTAGTGGTTGAGGCAGAGGTAGATCAGGGCGCGGGCGCGGTGGGGGCCTTCGCGGCGGGTGCCGGTGTAGCGGTCGGCGGCCTGGGCGAGCCAGCGGCACTGGTCGGGGGTGAGGAGGTCGCGGCCGGGCAGGCCGGCGGCGAAGTTCCCGCCGCGCTGGAACTGGAGCGACTTGGCGGTGCCGGGCGGCACGAGGCCGGGCCCGCCGGCGGCCGTGGCGGTCTCCGTCCAGCGGTAGAAGGAGCGGACGGCCCCGCAGGCGGCGTCGCGGGAGCGGGCCGCGGCGGCGTAGCCGATGGCCCAGTTCTGCAGCGCCATGGGGGTGGGCTGCAGGTACAGGTCGGGGTCCGGACGGCCGTCGAGTCCGCAGCCGACGGTGAGCCAGTGAAGGACGGCGGGCCGGTAGTGCTCGATGGCCTGGTAGCCGAAGTAGCCGTTCGCCTCGGAGTTCGGGCCGGCCAGCCACTCCTCGACCAGGGCGGCGACGTCGTGTTCCATCCGCTCAAGTTACCTGTACGGGATCCGACGCTCGGCTGGTGTCGTCTTCTGAGTCCTCCCGGTCGCCCAGACTCGGCAGTCAGATCACTTCGGCATCCACCGACTTCAGGAAGGCGTTCATGGCCTGTTGGTACTTGTCCCGCGTATCGAGGAGATCTGTGCCGAACTTGATCACGTCGATCTTGCTAAACCCCTCTACGGAGGCTTCGGACATCATGGTCGTCAAGCGTTCACGGTGGGTGATCGCACGGTCCATCACGGTCCGGGTGTTCTCGGTGGCCACGAGGCGGGCTGTGATCTCGGCCTGGACGACCTTGACCCGAGCTTCCTGGAACTCTTTGTTGTATTGCTTCTTCAGCTCTGCCTCGGGCGTCTTTTTTTCGACTACAAGGACCGCTTCCTTGCTGAGCTCGGCTACGAAGGCGTGAGAGTGCAGACCGAGGTCGCCGTAGGCGGCTCTTCGGATGTCCGCCTGCCTGGCGTGCGTTGTCGCATCTTTGCTGCTCTGAGCGCCTATGTAACCGAGCACACTGCCTCCCAGACCGGACAGGGCGCCGATCAGCGCTCCGGCCAGTGCAGCAGAGGCGGAGCCCCGGCTCCCCGACCTGCCGGCGGCCGTGCTCCCAGGGCGCTCACCGTTCTCTTCCACGATCCATGTATGCCTCGCCATGGGCGCCGTACATCCCGGTAAGCGCCAGTGCCCCACTGCGGGGGACGACCGAACGCACCACCTCGGCACCAGAGCCGGGTGTGAGACTGGTAGGGCCGCATGTTCAGGTGTCGCGTGTTCTCCGGCGAATCGCAATGACCCTTACTCTGTGTGCGCAGTCGCAGGCAGAACATCGGGCGTCAGGCTTCGTCAAGATCTGCCTTGTCCGGCCGCAGCAGCCTTTTCGAAGCTGCCATGCGATCAGCCTCAGCGCAGTAGCCTGTCAGCGCGACTGGAAATCGGGGGGAAGCGATGGATCCTGCGTTGATCGCGGCTGCTGCATCTGCTGTGAAATCGGCGGCTGGCAGTGATGCCTGGACTGCGGCGATCGCCCGTCTGCGGGCCAGAACCGAGGCTGAGACAGGTGCTCCTGCAGCAGGAGCAGTTGAGGTTCCTTCCGTGGGGACAGAAGTCCCAGCGCAAGCGGCTCTCTCCCAGCTTCTGGAGACCTACTACACCAAGGTCGGCCGACGAGCCGATGTTAGCTTCTTCGCCGCCATCGCAGCTGCGGTCCTGGGATATGTGATCATCGCGGCCGGGATACTGGTCGGTATCTATCGTTCGGATGATCTGGTGCTAGCCGTGGTCACGACCGCTGCTGGAGCCCTTTCCCAGGTCTTGTCGTTCTTCTTCTTCCGTAATCGTGCAGAGGAGCGAAAGATGATGATTCAGGTACTGGCTGACCTTCGTGAGGACGCAGAGCAGAATGCTCGGGCAGTGCGGGCCCTGGACCTTGTAGAACAGATTCAGCAGCCACTGCTCAGGGACAACCTAACGGCAGCAGTTGCTCTGGAGCTCAGCGGTGCTGCCGCTGACCTGAAGAGCATTCACGCATCGCTGAAACTCTTCGAGACCAACGGCGACCACACTCAGTTCAATTCTGCTTGAGCGTCGCGAGGACCCGGCCGGAACACAACAGGGTGACATGAGAGTTACCGTGTGTGGTCGCCAGGCGCGTATCGGCTCCAGGTTCCACCAGCCTCGGTGACCAGGCGGGTGGTGGTCTTGTCGTGATAGCCGAGTGCCTTCGCGATGACGGGGGCGGGGGCCTGGAGACGAGCTGGCGGATCGCGGAGGTCCTGCCGCGCTGCGGCGGGACGCCGATCTCACGCAGATGGGCTTGAAGGCTGACCGGGTTCGGCCTCGGGACTGGTAGGCCCGCATGTTCAAGAGTCGCGTATTCGCCGTAGCCGTCGGCCGATCATCACCCTGTGTCGGTGCCCTGCGGCATGATGACCGGCGTGAACACCGAGATACTGATAGACGTCTGGCAGCGGCTTCTCGCCGACCCTCGCAAGTCGTGGGTGCTGTTCGAGCATGGCACTTGTGTCGTGCTGACCGCTCCGGAAGGGGAGCTTGCTGAACAGGCAACCGACCTCCTGAAGAAGTTCGGCCCGGCGCATGCCGGATCTTCGGCAGGAGACTTTGGGGTGATCGACCTCAAGGACGTCGAGGGATGGGTCGTCACCGGGCATCACAACGACGTCCTTACCTATGTCGGCCCCGATGAGCCTCAGGATCAGTCGCAGATCGCTGTCGGGCTGTTCGGACGTTCCAAGCGCCACCGGGACGGCACCGAGCTTCACGTCGTCCACGTTGAGGACAAACGCGGCTCAGCGGACCCAGCGTAAGTACCGCGCTTCATCGCCGGTGGTCGCCGGGGGCGTATCGGCTCCAGGTCCCTCCGGCTTCGGTGACCAGGCGGGTGGCGGTCTTGTCGTGGTAACCCAGCGCCTTTGCGATGACGGGTGCCGGGGCTTGGAGGACGAGCTGGCGGATCGCGGAAGCCCTGCCTCGCTGCGGCGGGACGCCGATCTTTCGGAGGTGGACCTGGAGGCTCACTGGGTTCATGGGCTGTCCGGGCTGGCGGCCGGGGAAGAGCCACTGTGCGCTCCTGCTGCTGGCGTAGGGCAGGTGTTGCCGGGACTGGATGTAGGCCTGCATCAGGTCGGCGACGGGCTCCGGCAGCGGGGACGGCGGGTCTCCCAGCCGGACGGTGACCGTGGTCTCGTCGTCGGTGACGTCGTCGATGGTGAGGCGGACGATGCGGCTGACGGGTTGCGCGTAGAGGAGAACGAGCGCGGCGGCGACCCGGGCCCGCAGGGGCAAGGAGTCGTCGTTGAGGACCCGGCGGAGGATCGCGAGCCGGCGGTGCTGGTGCAGCGGTTCCGAGTCCTGGGTGATGACCGCCTGCGGCAGTGCGAGGCGGGGCATCCTGTCGGTCTTCATGCACCACCGCAGGAATGACTGCGACGGACGGCGGGTGGCCAGGCTCTCGGTGTGCCAGGCGTCGATGTCGGCCTGCTGGCACTGCCCGATCGCACGACCTCGGCCGGCGAGCCATGCGAGGAAGGCACCGGCCTGGGTGACCTCCTGCTTGGTGTGGTTGGTCTGGGAGCGTCCCAGCGGTCCCTTCTCCGCCTTCGTCCGCAGGCGCCGCATCTGGTGCCAGGTGGCGAAGTGGCGGAGAAGCTGGCGGTGTTCGGGGTCTTCGATGGTGGCGAGCCGTTCGGTCAGCCAGCGCTGGTAGAGCAGGAGCTGCCGGTCGACCCGCGGGAGGACACCGCAGTCCATCAGCAGGTCACGCAGGTGAGTGACGGTTCGCCAGGGGGCCTCTTGGTGCAGCCGGTCATGGGAGAGCGGGATATTGCCCGTGGCCAGGCCCTGGAGAAGTCGGACGACGTTGGGGTTGCGCAGCCAGATGAGTCGGCTCTTGGGCCGGTCCATCTCCAGCAGGATCTTGACCAGCGGCAGCAACTCCGGGGCGACACGGCCAGTGCCGTCGTCGAGGAGGCGGGCGAGCGTGTCGGCGAGGGTGCAGTGTTCGCAGAGGCGTCCACCGAGCAGCAGCCCCTCGAAGCCGCAGCGATCGCAGAAGAAGTCGCGGACGATGCCCGCGCAGTCGCGGCAGATCGGGGCGCCGTCGGTGTCCCGTCCGGGCAGTAGCCGGTCGGTATCGCAGCAGGGGCAGCGGCCACGGACTCGCATCGCGCGGTCGTAGCAGGTTCGGCAGATCGGGCCGTCCGACCACTCGGCGGATTTCGAGGCTCGACGGCCGCAGCGTGCGCAGTCGCGGATCATCCACCGCTCGTACTCCTCGGGCGTCACCGCTCACCCCTCGGGCGTCAGCCGGACCCGTGTGGGTCGGCGGGCGGCCAGGTTGATCGGAGCTTCTTCGCCGGCGGCGCGGCGGGCGGGGAGGTTCTGGGCCGAGGTGGTGATCAGGTCGGTGGGCGTGCAGTCGAGGATGTCGCAGAGAGTGGCCAGCACCGGCAGGGACAGGCGTTCCGGGGTGCCGGAGACCAGACGGTGGACCTGGGAGGAGGACAGTGTGATGCCGCGTTCGGTCAGGTGCGGCATCAGTTCGGTGACGGTGAACATGCCGCGGGCGGCCATCAGCTCGCGCAGGCGCCACCGGTAGCTGATCTGGCGTGGCATCAGGAGGTCCTTCCCGGCCGCAGAGCGGCCTCGATGGTGGCGTCCAGGACACGACGCAGGGAGCGGGTGCGGAAGTCGGAGGAGACGCAGGTGTAGATCGCGGTGGTGGAGGCGTGGTCGTGGCCGACCTGCTGTTGGACGAACAGCGGGTCGTGACCGTCCTCGATCAGATGGGTGATGTAGGACCTGCGTAGCGAGTGGAACTCCAGCGCGGGGTCCAAGCCGACGGCGTCCCGGTAGGCGGCGAAGCGGGAGTCCAGCCGTTGGATCCCGATCCGCGGGCCTCGCTCGGACGGCCAGAGGGCCCGGCCGGTCGAGTGCCGCATCCCGGGACGCACCTCGCTGATCCATTCCTCGATCGTTCCGGGTGTCCACTGCCAGACGGTCAGCACGCTGCGACGCTTCGGTGGCGACCCCTTCTTGGCCTTGCCATAGCGGACCAGCAGGGTGCCGTACTCACCGAACTCCCGGCCCTCCGGATTGCGTCCGAAGTCGGTGAGATCCAGCATTCGGGTCTCGTTGCGTCGCAGGCCGTAGGCGTACGCGACCTTGAACAAGGCGGCATCCCGGAAGGCCGGCAGCCAGCCCTTGCGGCCCTTGCCGCGAACACGCAGCACTTCCTCGTCGGCGTGGTCGAAGAACGCTTCCAGTTCGGGCCGGGTGAAAGCCCGTCGTTCCGGCTCGCCCTCGGCTTCGTCGGCGTGCGTTGCAGCGTTCCAGTCGTAGACCACCTGGACCGGATGGGTACCGAAGTGCCGCAGGCACTCGTCGCTCCAGCCGTAGGCTGGGTTGGTCAGGAAGTCGCAGAACTGGCGCACGGAGCCCTGGTAGTTGCGCAGGGTGGAGCGGACGCAGCCGTGCACGGCCCGCAGGTCGGCCGACCACTCGTCGACGTGCTGCGGCGTCCACTGCCACGGCATCGCGTCGGCGTGCCGGGTAAAGGCTCTGACCGTGCGTTCCTGGTCATCGACGTATCCCAGCGAGAGGTTCCGGGCGAGCTGCTGGTTGCGCCAGCCTTTGATCATCGCCTCGAAGACCTGCTCGTCCGGCCGCAGCAACGGCAGACCGTCGATCAGGTGCAGCCGAGCAGACCCTGGAACGAGACCGTCCCCACCCATCCGCCATCACTCTCCGTCTATCGCATCTGACGCGAGAATTTCGCATCAGATGCGACTCGGGGGTGTCTTCGCAGTTCAATCGCTCGATGGAGTGAGGTCCACAGATGTCCGCCAACAGGAGCGGTACCGTGGCTCCGAGGCCAACGGCCCTGCTCGGACCGCTTCTATGTAGTCTCCGGCCAGCTTCCAGGACGGGTGTCGCCTATTCGCATCCGATGCAATTGGCGTCGGTAGTAGTTGAGGTACAGGAAATCCCGGTGAGAACGATCATGAACTGCTAGCACGTCGGCTGGAGAGTCCGCTGGGGTTCGCGGAAAGATCGCTGGACGGTCGTCGGTGCTGGCTACGGTCCGGTTCGTGCCGGTGGAGTTTCTGACTGATGAGCAGGCCGAGGCGTACGGGACGTTCACCGAGGTGCCCACGCGCCCGGAGCTGGAGCGGTTCTTCTTCCTCGACGATGACGACCGTGACCTGATCGCGCTGCGTCGCACGGACGCGCACCGGCTGGGGATGGCGGTACAGATCTGCACGGTCCGCTACGTCGGCAGGTTCCTCGGTGAGGACCCCCTTGCGGTGCCGTGGGAGGCCGTGGAGTACCTCGCCGGGCAGCTGGGAATCGACGATGCCTCGTGCGTGAAGCGGTACGCCGAGCGGCGCTCGACGGTGTACGAGCACGCGGGCCAGATCCAGGAGCGGTTCGGATACCGCAACTTCACCGACCGCGAATGGGGGCGGGAGTTCCGCGGCTTCCTGTACGGGCGGGCGTGGACGCATGCCGAGGGGCCGGTGGCGCTGTTCAACCACGCGGTGACGTGGCTGCGGAAGAACCGGGTGCTGCTGCCCGGGGTGTCGGTGCTGGCCCGGCAGGTGTCGGAGGCCCGCGCGGTGGCCGAGCGGCGACTGTACGAGGCGGTGGCCCGTGCCACCGACCGGGCCGATCCCGCG
The DNA here is from genome assembly GCF_002080455.1 of Streptomyces sp. Sge12. Classification (NCBI taxonomy): domain Bacteria; kingdom Bacillati; phylum Actinomycetota; class Actinomycetes; order Kitasatosporales; family Streptomycetaceae; genus Streptomyces; species Streptomyces sp. Sge12. The sequence goes on along the minus strand of NZ_CP020556.1, from coordinate 51,445 downwards.
CTCGCGCCGGCGCTGGCCGTGCTGCTGGAGGTACCGGAGGGCAAGCGGGTCTCGGAGCTGGAGCGGCTTCGTACGCCGCCGGTGAAGTCGACGGGGACCGCGATGGTGCGGGCGATGGAGCGGGTGGAGGAGATCTCCGCGTTCGCGCTGGGCCGGGTGAACCTCTCCCGAGTGCCGGTGAACCGGCTGTCCACGCTGGCCCGGTACGGGCAGCTGAGCAAGGCGCAGACGATCGAGCGGGCGCCGCAGCCGCGGCGTACGGCTTTGCTGACGGCGGTGGTGCGTCAGTTGGAGGCGCAGGCGGTCGACGACGCGCTGGACCTGTTCGCGGTGCTGATGGCGAACCGGCTGATCAGTCTGGCGCGCAGGGCGTCGGAGCGGGAGCGCCTTGCGATGCTGCCGCAGCTGGAGAAGGCGGCGCGCATCCTGGCGAAGGCGTCGAAGATCCTGACCGAGGAGCTGGACCTGGTCGCCGGGCACGACGCGGACCTGGATGTGGCCGCGCTGTGGGCGGCGGTGGAGGAGGCCGTGCCGCGCACGGCCGTGGCCGGGGCCGTCGCCACCGTCGAGGCCCTGGTGCCGGAGGACGACGGGTCGGCCGAGGCGGCGATGCGGGAGAAGCTGGCCCTGCGCTACAACACCGTGCGCCCCTTCCTGGCGCTGCTGGGCGAGTCGGACGCGCTGGGCGCCGCCCCGGCCGGGCGGCGCACCCTGAAGGCGGTACGCCGCCTGCCCGTGCTCTCGCGCCGACGGGTCAAGGAACGGCCGCTGCTGCCCCGCGAGGTCGACGCCGAGCTGGTGCCCGCGATGTGGAAGCGGGCGGTGTTCTCGAACAACAAGCTGCCCCAGGGGGCGGTCGACCGGGACGCGTACGTGGTGTGCGTGCTGGAGCAGCTGCACCGGGCGCTGAACCGGCGGGACGTGTTCGCCGCTCCGTCGAACCGGTGGGCGGACCCGCGTGCCCGGCTGCTGGACGGTCCGCGGTGGGAGGCGATGCGCGCGGACGTGCTGGCGGGCCTGTCCCTGACTGAGGACGCCGGCGAGCACCTGGCCCAGCTGACCCGCGGACTCGATGCGGCTTGGAGACAGATGGCCCACCGGCTGGAGGAGGCCGGCGCCGAGGCCAAGGTGGAGATCGTCGTCCCGGAGGGCGGGGGACGTGCGCGGCTGAGCGTGGACAGGCTCGGTGCAGTGGGTGAGCCGGAGACGCTGACGTGGCTGAAGGCCACCACCGAGGCCATGCTGCCCCGCATTGATCTGCCGGACCTGCTGTTCGAGGTCCACTCATGGACCGGTTTCCTCGACTCCTTCGGCCACGTCTCCGACCGGCGCACCCGCATGGAGGGCCTGCTCGTCTCCCTGGTGGCCCTGCTCGTCTCACAGAGCTGCAACATCGGCCTGACCCCGGTCACCGACCCCGAGAACAAGGCGCTGACCCGCTCGCGTCTGTCCCACGTCGACCAGAACTACCTGCGCGCCGACACCATCGCCGCGGCGAACGCCGCGCTCATCACCGCCCAGTCCCGCATCGAGCTGGCCCAGATGTGGGGCGGCGGACTGCTCGCCTCCGTCGACGGCCTGCGCTTCGTCGTGCCGGTCAAGAGCATCAACACCGGCCCCTCGCCCAAGTACTACGGCTACAAGCGGGGCGTGACCTGGCTCAACGCCGTCAACGATCAGGTGGCAGGGATCGGCGCGATGGTCGTACGCGGCACCCCGCGCGACAGCCTCTACACCCTGGATACGCTGCTGAACCTCGACGGCGGGGTGAAGCCGGAGATGGTCGCGACCGACAACGCCTCGTACTCCGACGTGGCCTTCGGCCTGTACAAGATGCTCGGTTTCCGCTTCGCCCCGCGTTTTCGAGACCTGGCCGATCAGCGGTTCTGGCGGGCCGACCTGCCCGAAGGCGACAGCGCAGGCGGCGGGTACGGGCCGCTGGAGGCCGTGGCCTGCAACAAGGTCAACCTGAAGCGCATCGAGACGCACTGGCCCGACATGCTCCGGGTCGCGGGATCGCTCATCACCAACCAGGTGCGGGCGTACGACCTGCTGCGGATGTTCGGCCGTGAGGGCCACCCGACCCCGCTGGGGGCGGCGTTCGCCGAGTACGGACGGATCGACAAGACCATGCACCTGCTCGCCCTGGTCGATCCGGTCGACGACACCTACCGCCGGCTGATGAACCGGCAGCTGACCGTGCAGGAGTCCCGCCACCGGCTCGCCCGCGCGATCTGCCACGGCGGCAGGGGCCAGATCCGCCAGGCGTACCGCGAGGGCCAGGAGGACCAGCTGGCCGCCCTCGGCCTGGTCCTCAACGCCGTCGTCCTGTGGAACACCCGCTACCTGGACGCCGCCGTCGCACAGTTGCGCGCCGAAGGCCATGACACCAAGGACGAGGACGTCGCCCGGCTCTCCCCGCTCAAGGACCGACACATCAACTTCCTGGGCCGCTACCTGTTCAACATCAAGGCCAGCGGACCCGGCCAGGGGCTGCGCCCGCTGCGCGACCCCGATGCCGCACAGGGGGACGAGCCGGAAGAGGGGTGAACGTGGCCGTTCAGCTGCCGCAGGCGCAGCCGACACGGCGTGGTGATCTTGAGCGCGTGATCTGCATTTGTTCTCCTCGCCGAGCGGTTCGCCACTCGTGCAGGGGCACGCCCGGTAGGCCGGGCCGGTTTCGCCGCATGCCGGCTGGGGAGTGACACCGCATGTGCCCGCCTTCGGGGGCGGGCGGACAGAGAGAGGGGGGCTGTGATGGGCAACAGCAACAGCAACAGCAACAGCACGGAGCGGGACATGCTGGACCTGGCGGACGCGATCACGCTTCTGCGTGATCAGATCGCCGAGGCCCAGGACCGCATCGCCGACCCGAACGGGGAGGGGGACCAGGGGATCCGGTTCGGTCTGGGGGAGATCACGCTGGAGCTCGGCATGGAACTGGCCCGCACCAACGGTGCCAACGGCGGGCTGCGCTTCAGCGTCGTCAACTTCGGCGGCAAGCACGAGAAAACCGACAAGGCCACCCACAAGGTGACCGTGCGGCTGAACCCGCGCAACGCCGACGGCAGCGGTCCCGTCGAGGTCTCACACCAGCGCTAGAAGTCCCGGGGGCGGGCGTCAGAGCGAACACACAGAGGGGGCGGATCGTTGGAACCCGACCGGCTGGTGCAGGTGCGCCTGTCTGTACCCGGCAGGCCGAAGTCGGGTTTCGGCTCGGGCTATCTGGTGGCCCCGCGCCTGGTCCTGACGGCCGCCCACGTCCTGGGCGACGGGACCCGCCCGGCACCGGGCACGGTGACGATCTGCCGTCCGGCACCGTACGTCCCGGACCCGGCAGGCGAACAGGACACCGCCGACGGCATGGGCCGGCAGTTCCGGGCCACCGTCCGCTGGTACCGCAAGGACGACGCCGTGGACGCCGTGCTGGTCGAGATCGACGACACACCGGCCCAGGACGGCACCCCCTGGCCCGTACCCGCTTCCCTGCAGGACACCGCCACCCGCCCGCCGCAGCGCTGGGGCCGCCTCATCGGCAACCGCCGCCACCCGGTCACCATGGTCGGCTACCCCCTCATGCAGCACACCCCCGACACTGGCCACAGTTACGACAAGCAGTTCGACGGGCACATCAGCCCCGGCAGCGGTTCCCTCGCCCGGCGCTACGAGATCTCCAGCACCGACCCCGTCCTACGGCCCCACCTGCAGCAGAACTCCGCCACGACCGGCTGGTCGGGCATGTCCGGCGCCGCGGTCCTGACTGACCGGCGCTCCGGCGGCCTGTTATGCGGTGTCACCCGCTACGACCTGAAGGCCGCCGGCGGCACCATCCTCACCGCCACCCCCGCCTCGACCCTCCTCGCCGACCCCGGTTTCACCGCCGTCGTGGCCGAACACACCCCCGGCTGGCCACCGGTACTCGAGCCCGCCGAACCCGCCCGCCTGCTCACCCCCGCCGCCCGCGACCGCGCCCTGACCTCCCCCGCCGCGCTGCTGCGCGCCGACACCGAAGCCGTCCCCTTCCACGGCCGCGACCACGACCTGCGCCAACTCCACGCCTGGTGCACGCAAGGCCCCCCGGCGCTGTCCGCCCAGGCGGTCACCGGCCCCGGCGGCCAGGGCAAGACCCGCCTCGCCCGCCACCTCACCGCCACCCTGCGAGGCGAGGGCTGGATCACCGGCCATCTGCGCTCCGACCTCGCCGACAGTAGGATCCCCGACTTCACCACCCTGGACACCGACCTCCCTCTCCTGGTCGTCGTCGACTACGCAGAGGTCCGCCCCCGGCTCCTGCGCGACCTCATCGAGCACCTGCGGGAATCGCGCCACCGCGTGCGGCTGCTGCTCCTGGCCCGCTCCGACGGCCAGTGGCGTACCGACTCCCTAAGCGGCACCAGCCGCGAGACCACCGACATCCTCACCGCGACGGTGGTCACCGAGCTGGCGCCCCTGCTCCCCTCCGGGCCGGAATCCGAAGACCGTGCCGCAGCGTTCGGTGCCGCCCTGGCGGGCTTCGCCCGTCTGCTGTCCCACGTTCCCGCCCTGCCCACGTACGACTGGGCGGCCCTTGCCGCCGGCATTCGGCCCCCCGCCGACATCGCCCACCCCCGCTACGCCAACGCCCTCACCCTGCAGATGACCGCTCTCACCACCCTCCTGCAGCACGGGCCCACACCAGCCCCCACCCTTCCGGGGGAGCCCGCCGAAGCCGTCCTCCTCACACATGAGGGACGCTTCTGGGAAGGCAGCGCCGCCGCCCCTGCCTTCGAGCTACGTCCCGGGACAAAGGTCCTGGAGCGGGCGGTGGCCGTCGCCGCGGTCTGCGGAGCCGCCGACCACACCGAGGCACTGCGCGTGACCGAGACCGTCCCCGGACTGGCCCCCCACACCGCCCCGACCGCGGCCCAGTGGCTCGCCTCGCTGTATCCCCCGGACCCAGACAACCGCACCTACTGGGGCTCCCTCCAGCCCGACCGCGTTGCCGAGTACCACGCCTCCACCGTCCTGACCGGCCCCGGCACGCCCCTGCCCGCGCTCCTGGCTGCCGCGGCCCCCGACCAGCAAGCCCAGCTCATCACCGTCCTGGCCCGCGCGGTCGTCGCCCACTACAACGCCCAGCGCACCGAGACCAGCAGGCTGGTCCTCCACAACCTGGACGCCGCCCTGGACTCCACCACGCCCCACCCCGACGCCCTGCTGAACGCGACGGCTGCACTGCCCTACCCCTCCCACGTCCTCGCCGCCCTCGCGCTGCGACTCACCACCGACCTCACGCAAGCCCTGCGCGACCAGACCGCGGACGAACCCGCCCTGGCCGCGTCATTGTTTAACCTCGGCGTCCATCTGTCGGGGGTGGGGCGGTGGGCGGAGGCCGTGGACGCCGTCGAGGAGGCGGTGGAGGTCTACCGGCGGCTGGCCGATCCGGTGACGGGCAACCCCACCGCGTACGAACCCGACCTCGCCCGCTCGCTGTCCAACCTCGGCAGCCATCTGTCGGAGGTGGGGCGGCGGACGGAGGCCTTGGACGCGGAGCAGGAGGCGGTGGAGATCCGGCGGCGGCTGGCTGATTCGGTGACGGGCAACCCCACCGCGTACGAACCCGACCTCGCCGCCTCGCTGTCCAACCTCGGCAACCATCTTTCGGGGGTGGGGCGGCGGGCGGAGGCCTTGGACGCGGAGCAGGAGGCGGTGGAGATCCGGCGGCGGCTGGCTGATTCGGTGACGGGCAACCCCACCGCGTACGAACCCGACCTCGCCGGCTCGCTGTCCAACCTCGGCGTCCATCTTTCGGGGGTGGGGCGGTGGGCGGAGGCCTTGGACGCCGTCGAGGAGGCGGTGGAGGTCTACCGGCGGCTGGCCGATCCGGTGACGGGCAACCCCACCGCGTACGAACCCGACCTCGCCGGCTCGCTGTCCAACCTCGGCAACCATCTGTCGGGGGTGGGGCGGTGGGCGGAGGCCGTGGACGCCGTCGAGGAGGCGGTGGAGGTCTGCCGGCGGCTGGCCGATCCGGTGACGGGCAACCCCACCGCGTACGAACCCGACCTCGCCGCCTCGCTGTCCAACCTCGGCAACCATCTGTCGGAGGTGGGGCGGCGGGCGGAGGCCCTGGACGCCGTCGAGGAAGCGGTGGAGATCCGGCGGTGGCTGGCCGATCCGGTGACGGGCAACCCCACCGCGTACGAACCCGACCTCGCCGGCTCGCTGTCCAACCTCGGCGTCCAGTTGTCGGGGGTGGGGCGGCGGGCGGAGGCCCTGGACGCGGAGCAGGAGGCGGTGGAGATCCGGCGGCGGCTGGCCGATCCGGTGACGGGCAACCCCACCGCGTACGAACCCGACCTCGCCCGCTCGCTGTCCAACCTCGGCAACCGGCTGTCGGAGGTGGGGCGGCGGGCGGAGGCCCTGGCCGCCGTCGAGGAGGCATTGGAGGTCTACCGGCGGCTGGCCGATCCGGTGACGGGCAACCCCACCGCGTACGAACCCGACCTCGCCCGCGCGCTGTCCAACCTCGGCGCCCGGCTGTCGGGGGTGGGGCGGCGGGCGGAGGCCCTGGCCGCCGTCGAGGAGGCATTGGAGGTCTGCCGGCGGCTGGCCGATCCGGTGACGGGCAACCCCACCGCGTACGAACCCGACCTCGCCTGCTCGCTGTCCAACCTCGGCGTCCAGTTGTCGGGGGTGGGGCGGCGGGCGGAGGCCCTGGACGCGGAGCAGGAGGCGGTGGAGGTCTACCGGCGGCTGGCCGATCCGGTGACGGGCAACCCCACCGCGTACGAACCCGACCTCGCCCGCTCGCTGTCCAACCTCGGCAACCGGCTGTCGGGGGTGGGGCGGTGGGCGGAGGCCTTGGACGCCGTCGAGGAGGCGGTGGAGGTCTACCGGCGGCTGGCCGATCCGGTGACGGGCAACCCCACCGCGTACGAACCCGACCTCGCCCGCGCGCTGTCCAACCTCGGCGTCCAGTTGTCGGGGGTGGGGCGGCGGGCGGAGGCCTTGGACGCGGAGCAGGAGGCGGTGGAGATCCGGTGACGGGCAACCCCACCGCGTACGAACCCGACCTCGCCCGCGCGCTGTCCAACCTCGGCATCTATCTGTCGGGGGTGGGGCGGCGGGCGGAGGCCCTGGACGCCGTCGAGGAAGCGGTGGAGGTCCACAGGCGGCTGGCCGACCCGGTGACGGGCAACCCCACCGCGTACGAACCCGACCTCGCCACCTCACTGACGGTCTGGGCCTGGCTTCTCAGCACGCAGCAGAATCTCTCCCGAGCGTTGCGAGCGACAAGCGAGGCGGTGGAGATCTACCGCAAGCTCGTAGCGTTGGTGCCCAGCCGGTTTACCCAGCCTCTGCGTGCAGTGCTCAGTCTGCAGGCGGACGTGCTTGATGGGCTCGGCCGGATCCAGGACGCGCAGACAATCCGCGATTGGCTCGCGGCCAACCCGGACGAGCCCGACTCTCACAAATGACCAGTTACGAGAGTTCTGCGAGCACCCCGGAGCCGCTCACGAATCCGCAGGTCGCTGTTCGCAGAACCCCTCTCAAAACCCACGTGTTGTGCGACACAGTTCTGACAGACTGCCCGGGTGGACCTGAGGCCCGATCAAGCCGCAAATGTGGTAGAACGAAACGACTGTCCGAAGTGTGAAGCCCCGGCCGGGAGCCCGTGCCGCACCCGGAGCGGGAAGTGCGCGACGAAGTACCACACCGCTCGCTTCGTCCTCGTGCCCGCGCTCCGCGAGGAGCTGGAAGTGCTCGTCCCCGAGGACCGCGGTCCCGGGCGGCCGTGGAAGGCAGGCCCGCCTGTCGAGGCGGCACCGACTGCTGCGGCCGCCAAGCCGATCCGGATCGGGTACGCCCGCTGCTCGACCGCAGGTCAGGAACTCGCCTCCCAGCTCGCCGCGCTCGAACCGGTCTGCAAGCGGATCTTCTCCGAGAAGATCTCCACCCGCATCAAGACCCGGCCCGAGCTGGAGAAGGCCCTCAAGCTCGCGTACGACATCAAGGAGGCCGCCCCCGACCAGGAGGTCATCCTCACGGTCCACGAACTCAAGCGCCTCGCCCGCAACGCCGCCGAGCTGATGACCCTCTCCGGCCAGCTCCAGGACGCCGGCGTGCAGCTCGAACTTCTCACCGGCCCGCTCACCGGCATCTATGACCCCAACGGCATGGGCGCCATGTTCTTCGCCGTCCTCGCCGTCGCCGCCCAGCTCGACCGCAACTACATCCGCGAAAAGACCCTCGAAGGCCAGCAGGCCGCCGCCGCTAAGGGCAACCACGGCGGACGCCCCAAGGTCATCGACGACGACTCGCTCCTGTTCGCCCGCGCACTGAAGGACCGCGGCATCCCCGTCCCCGAGATCGCGGGCAAGCTCACCATCAAGACCGGCAAGAACGCGGGCAAGCACCCCTCAGTCGCCTCCCTGTACCGCGCGCTCGCGGAGGCCGAAGGAGCTGCCGGGGCCGACGATGCACAGGTCATCGGCCCCCGCCGTCCGGGCCGCGTCCGCATCCCCGGGCCCGGCAGCGGTACCGACCCCGCGCTGATGGAACGGCTCACCGCCCAGGTCCTCGACGGCGGCACGGTGCTGGACGACCTGGCCCGCCAGGCCGAAAGCAGCTCTGAGGACCTGGTGGCGCAGTTGCTCGTGCAGGCCCGGAACGGCGACCGGTAGGGGAAGCTCCGAAAGATCAATCTCACCGGGATTTCCTGTACCTCAACTACTCACACCCGGAGGACGCGAGGCCTGCCACAGGGTGGGATGTGCGTGCGAATCACGGACTGGCGTACGAAGAACTCCGCAGAACGGCTGTTACTTGATCGACTGGTCCGGGCGGGTGATGCTTCGGAGGAGTGCGCCCGGTGGTGCGCCGGAGCGTGCCGGCCTCGGCGTCCGGTTTGTGGGGCGGGTGGGTGTAGCGGTCAGTGAATGTCAGGGGCACGTTCGGGCGGAATGCGTGCATCCGGAAGTCGACTGTGACGGATATATCCACGTCTGGTAACCGGCGTCGGCGGGGGCTGCGGCGGGGTCCGTGGCGGGTCGAGAGTGTGGCCCTCGGCTCATCCGGGCCGATCTCGACAAGTGCTTCCACCGACCTGTTTCGGCTGGTGGGGTGCTGTTCTTGAGGGGCGCCACCTATGTCTTCTGCTTCTTCCTCCGTCCGCCGTATCGCCGCCACCGTCCTGGCGGCCGGCGCGATCGTCTCCGCCGCGGCGCTGCCGGCGGCCGCGCACGACGGGGATCGTCACCAGCAGCGGCACCCGCGGGTGGAGATCAGCCGCGTCCAGGCCGACAGCCCCGGACGCGACGACCGCTCCAACCGCTCCCTGAACAACGAGTGGGTGGAGATCACCAACACCAGCCGCGACGCCATCAACCTGCGGGGCTGGACCCTGCGTGACAACGACGGCAACCGCTACCGCTTCGACAACGTCCGCATCGGCTCCCGGGCCACGATCCGTATCCACACCGGCAACGGCCGCGACACCCGTACCGATCTCTTCCAGGACCGCCGCGACTATGTCTGGGACAACCGCTCCGACACCGCCATCCTGCGCGACGACCGTGGCCGCACCGTCGACACCGAGTCGTGGGGCCGCCGCCGCTAACCCCCACCACACGGGTTCCGCGCACCAGCGCCGCGGAACCTGTGTGACGTGACTCCGCGGCCGGACCGCACGGCAACCGGCCACTGACCGGCGCGAGCACGGGCCGTCGCCCCCACCGGGCGACGGCCCGCACTGCTGCGCGCACCGGCGGCTCCTGTCCGAACTTCGGGAGGTGGCGCCGCAGGCTTGTGCAGTGCCGCGGCCGCGGGCCGTCCAGGAGGGTGTTCGGCGGGTTCATCGTCGTGCGCGCCAGGTGCCGTAGAGCGCGGCGACGGCGCTGATGACGCCGGCGAATCCGGCGTCGCCGACGGTGAGGTAGGTGCCGGCGCAGGTCGCGAGGAGCGCGACGAGGACGACGGCGTCGGGGATCCGGTGCGACCTGCCGGCCGGGTCCGGTTCGGGGGCGGCGGGAGTCCGGTCGGGGTCGGGGGTCTGCGGGGTGCTTGCGGTGTTGGTCATGCCTCCAGGAGAGCGGCCCTCCTGCCGCGTTTCCCAGTGATCCGTACGGGCCCGCCCGGACCCGGACACCCTTCCGTTTCGGCCGGCCGACTTCGGGCCGGTTCCGGACGGGGCGAGGTGTCCGCGACCGTTCGGGGCAATCCGCGTACGTACGGCTTCACCGCCCTCTAGCGTGGCTTTTCCGTACATGCAGGGGGGTTTGATGGCAGCCGAAGAACCTGGGGTCGAGCCGCAGGACCGTGAGGCGATCGAGGCGTACGAGGCCTCGCTGGCCGCCTTCGCCGAGAAGCTGAACCTCCTCCACATAGCCGGCGGCACCCCCTCCTACGCGGCCATCGCCTCCGCCTCGGTGCGGCCGCGCCTGACCACCACCGGCGTGAACGAGATGCTCTCCGGCAAGCGCCTGCCGTCCCTGGAGTCGCTCCTGGAGTTCGTCCGGGTCGTCACCACCCCCAGCGGCCTGGACAAGCCGGCCGCCCAGAAGTTCCGGGCCGAGGCCGCGCTCGTCGAGGAGTGGCGCGGGCTCTGGCAGGACACGAAGCTGCTGCAGCGCCGCGCCCAGCCCGCGAGCCGGCGGCTGAAGGTGACGGTGCGGCAGATCCACGACGACGCCGTCCGCGAAGCCGAAGCCGTGCGCACGGCGGCGCATGCGGAAGCCGAACGGATCCGTACGAGCGCGCACACCGACGCCGAGGGCATCCTCGCGCAGGCCCACCGCGACGCCGACCAGGTCCTCGGCCGGGCCCATGAGACGGCGGCCGCCGCGACCCCGGACAGGCCCGAACCGCAGCGCCTTCCACGCGGGACCTCCCGTCGGGGGTGGCTGGCTGGTGCGGGCCGAGGGGCAGCGCTGCCTTCCGGGGTACGTCCCGCGGCCGCGGTGCTGGCGGTGACCGTGCTGGCGGTGGCCACGGTCCTGGTGGGGGACTCCCTCACAGGTTCTTCCGGCGGCTGCCACGATGGCCAGACCCAGGCCGCCGGCCGACTCGCCCCCGACCCGGCTCGCGTCCGTCCGGCAGCTTTCACCGTCGAACCCGCCGCCTTCATCAGCCTTCCCCCTGGCGCCAGGGCTCCGTTCAGCATGCCCACAGCCACGAGTTCGCCGACACCGGAGACCTCTCCGACGCCGGACGCCTCTCCAACGCCGAGCCCGTCCGCGACACCGTCGCCGACGCCCTCGCCGAGCAAGTCGGGCCGGTGCACGAACAGCAGCACGTGACGGGATGCACCCCTGCGGTTCGGCGTGATGCGGTCGTGCTCCTCTCGGGCCCGGATCGCGTTCACGGGAGGGCGACTGCGGCCGTGGCCGCCGCTGCCCAGTTGCCGTCTGCGGGGTGTTGTCGGTGGTGGCGGTGACCATGGGGAGATGAGCGCCGGTATCGCGCCCGAGGGCCCGCGGGCGGGTGTCGAGGGGTTGTGCGAGGACATCCGGGGCGCCCTCGAGGGGTGGGTGCCTCGGATGCTCGGTGTCCACGTCCACCGGTCGGTGTCCGGGCCGGCCGAGGTGGCGCGGTTGATCGGTGCGGTCGCGGACGCCGCCGAGATCACGGTGCTCTCCGGCGACGGTCCGACTGCACGGGCCGAGCTGCACACGGCGGCCGCCAGGGCGACCGAGGCCGCCGGCGGGCAGCCGGGGACGGATGTGCGGGCTGAGCTGGCTGCCGCACGCGCGGGGTGCCGACGTGCGGCGGTTGCTCTCGGTCTGCGTGTTCCCGCCACCTACTGACCGGGGCAGCGGTAGGAACTCGGCGGCGGTCGTCCTGGCCATGGTCGGCCCTCCCGGGGGGCGGCGAATCGGTACACCCGCACCCTGCGCGGACGCCCCGCTTTGCGTCGCGGAGCTCCCGTACCCGCGCAGGACAGCGCACCTACGCAGCCGATTACGAATATTCGTTCGAGCCGACCCGGCATTCCTCCAACAATTCTTGGAGGGAATCCCCTCGACTCCTTAAGGTTTGGAATAGGAAGCCCGAATGGGGTAGCGTGATGTGAGTAATCGCTGAACAACTCTCCGTGAAGAGGTTTTCGGTGCTTTTCCGAGAGAACGTCGCGCCACACGGGTGCGGCGTTCTGCCGGTGAGCGCCGGCGTCCCCTCTACAGAGAGGAGGCCCACATGGGTCTCAACAGCGAAGACGGCCAGCAGAAGGAGCGGCGGCTCGACCGCCTGCGCAGGGTCATCCGCGACAAGGCCACCAAGGCCTGTCGGCGCTTGCGTAAGGCGGCTCGATACGCTCCGCCGCTGGTCACCCTTGCCGCGGAAGGCCTGGCCGTGATCCACGGGGTCCAGCTGATCGTCGGCAAGTAGCCGGTCCGGACGTCGCTTACACGTCCGGACCGGCCGTACGAGAGACCGGCCCGCCCGTGTTACGAGCATGGGCGGGCCGCCGTCTTTCGTACCAGCGAACACGTTTCAGCGATGCCCGCAGGTACGTAGCGTACCGCAAAATCACGTTTCCCAGATTTAAAAATCTCCAGGACGGTATTTTTCGGCGTTCCGCGGCACTCAAAAAACGTGAACTTCTGCCGTTTCGTTATTTTCGGCGGAACGGAGATTATTTAAAATCCTCGTTCTGGTCGAAAGTTCCGAACCGCAGGGAGCTCGTTTCCGCGCAACGGCGCATCTTCCGTTCGGCGTCACCCGGCAGCAGTGTCCGCCGCGCTCGCGCCGGCCGGGGAAACCTCGTCCTCCCACATGCCGGTGATGAGCGCGGAGTCGGGCGTGAGGAGATCCGCGGCCGCGGACTGTCCGCGCACGCGCAGGGCGGCGCCGAGTTCGAGGGAGTGCAACGCGCAGGCCGCGTCCACGAACTGGTCGACCAGGTGCCCGGGAACGCCGGCCTCGCGGGCCAGCGAGGTCAGCCGTGCGGCGGTGCGGGAAGTGGTCGGCGGGATGGGCTGCGCAGCGCCCGGGTTCTCGGCCTGGGCGAACGCGGCCCTGAACACGCCCACGAGGCGGGAGTCCATGTGGTACGCCGCGGTCTTGCTCCACCCGTTGGGCCCGGGCCCGGTGGGCGTGAGCACGGCCGCGTACTCCGCCGGCCACCAACCGCCCCTGACCGCGGCGTTGGTCTGCTTGGTGATGCTGCCGGCCGCGGCGTTGAGCTCGCGGCCCGCTCCCCTGGTCGCGCGGAAGACGGCGCAGTTGGCGCGGCCGCGGGCGTCGGCGGCCAGCCGCAGCAGGTAGGCCCCGTCGAGCGAGACCTTGCCGAGCAGGCGGTGGACGACGTGCACCGGGACGGGATGCGTCGGCTCGGCGGTGGCGACGGTGAGGCCGGGCTCGGCGAGGAAGCGGTCGAGCCAGTCCGGCGAGGCGCCGTTCACGGTGAGGTGCAGATGGAGGGTCACGGCAGAAACCTTCTCAGGAAACGCAGATGGACGTAGCCGATTGCAGCCGAACGCAGGATCCGACGCTCCTGGCGCACCTTCATGCAGGACTTAGGGTCTCCTTACCTCCTATTCGTGGAAGAATACGAGGTAGGGTACGGAGCGTCAGGTGACCCGGCGTCAGCAAGGATTCAGGCCTTGAACGTTAGTGAAGGTAACGACAGTGACGTGCCCGAGCCGCGCTCCGGGGACCGGCCGGCACCGGCCGCGCACCAGGTCGACTTCCCGCCGGTGCAGAACGGCGTCGACTACCTGGACAGCGTCGCCGACCAGCTGCGCTCCGGACAGCCGAGTCCGCGGAACCTGAAGTACGCCGTTCTGCACCTGCAGGCCGCCGCCGAAGTCCTGCTCAAGGCGCGTCTGGTGCAGGAGCACTGGAGCCTGGTCTTCAAAGACCCCGGCACCGCCAAGCGCGAGCGGTTCGAGGCTGGCGACTTCGACAGCTGCACCACCACCGGGGCCATCGGCCGGCTGCGCGACATCGCTGGCGTCGCCGTCGGTGACAAGCCCGCCAAGAGCCTGGCAATCCTCGCCAAATGGCGCAACCGCCTGCAGCACTACGGACTCACCGCCCCCGCCCCCGCCGTCGAAGTCACGGCCGCCCAAGTCCTAGACTTCCTGGTCGCGTTCGTCCACGACGAGCTGCTGCCCGCCCTGCCCGGGCCCGAGGCCGCGGAGGCCGCCGCCGACCTGGAGTCGGTCGGCACGAAGGTCCGCGGCATCACCAGCTACATGGCCGCCCGGCTCAAGCGCCTGGCCGACGAGCTCAAGGACGCCGCGGACCGCACCGTGATGTGCCCGGTCTGCGACCAGTGGGCCCTCGTCCTCGGCAATCCCGCCCTCGTGATGGACTGCCGCTTCTGCCACACGACCTGGCCCAACGCCGTCCTGGCGCTGGAGGAGTACTACGAGGTCAACCTGCTCGACGCGAACGTCCAGGACTGCCCCGAGTGCACCCAGCACACCCTGGTCGTCGAGTCGGTGGGCACCGTAGCCGTGCCTGGGGCAAGCAGCTCCGTCTGCTTCTGCTGCGGCACGAACTTCGCGGTGGCCGCGCAGTGCACCGACTGCTACAACGTCTTCATCCCCGACCCGGCCGAGGACTACGGACTCTGCGGGAACTGCTGAGAGCCCCCACATCCACCGCGCGGCCGAGGGCTGCCCGGCCCGCAAACCCGCAGCCGCACCCCCGAACACGGAGCCGCCGCATGAGTACGACGCCCCCCTCGCCCGAGCTCAGCTACCCGGCCGTGCGCAACGGCCTGGACTTCCTGCGCAGCGTCGTCAAGCACCTCGACGGCCCCGACCCGGGGCCCCGCGCCGTGAAGTTCGCAGTGGTGCACCTCCAGGCCGCCACCGAGATACTCCTCAAGGCAGGCCTCGCCTCCCTCGACTGGAAGCTCGTCTTCGCCGATCCCGACCAGGCCGACGAGGCCGCCTACAAGGCCGGCGACTTCATCAGCATCGGGCCCGGCAAGGCGATCACCCTCCTCAAGAAGGAGGGCGTGGAGATCGCGAACCGCGAGAAGAAGGAGATCGAACGGCTCGCCGTCGAGCGCAACAAACTCGCGCACTTCGGCGGCACGCTGAGCGCCGCCGCGGTCGAGAAGCGCTCCGGCATCGTCCTGGAGTTCCTCCTCAGGTTCATCGACGACCACCTCCGGATCGAACTGGACGCGGACGACTCCGCGCACCTGGAGGAGGAGATGCGGTTCGTCCGAGCCAACGTGCCGCGCATCCGTGGATACGCCACCGCCAAGATGACCAAGCTCGAAACCGAACTCGTACGGCTCAAGCACGCCACCCTGCGCTGCCCCGACTGCGACATGTGGGCCCTGGTCGCCGACGGTGGCCTGCTCGACTGCCGCGTGTGTGATCGTTCGTGGGAGCCGGCGACGTTCCCGCTTGAGTACGCCGTCTACGTCCTCGGCCACTCCTGGCGCGAGTACCGCAAGACGGGCCAGCCGGCCGACTACTGCCCGGAGTGCGAAGACCACACCCTCGTGGACGAGGCGTACCTCGCCGACGCACCGGACAAGCAGCGCTCGTTCTGCTTCGGCTGCTCCCAGGCGTTCGACGGCTTGGACAATTGCATCCGCTGCACCCTGCCCTTCCAGCCGCGCGCGGACGACGACCTCGTCTGCGGCAGCTGCTGGGCCCAAGCCCTCGCCAGAGACTGAACCCCGCCCCGAGCCGAATGGAGAACCATGTCGGACTGCGTCATGCACCAGGCCGTGGTGGGGAGCAGCAACCTGCCCCGGGAGGAGGTCGCCGTGCTGTACCGCGCGGCCCTCGATCGGTTGATCGCGGCTGTGCACTGCAGCCTGACCAGCACGATCGGAGACGTGAGGATCAAGGTGGAACGGGATCCCTTCGGCGAGTACGTCGCACGCGCCGAGGCGACGTGCGGCGACCCCCTGTGCGTCGAGCTGGTGGCGGGCAGCCGATGACCACGTCTGCGATCGAGGAGACCGCGGGCGAGATCGTCGACGCCGAACTCGTCGACGACACGGCCCTGATGCCCGCGGCCGCCGCCCCAGCAGAGGTGTCGTACGCGGTGACCCGACACACCGTGCTCGGCCCCGGCGAGCTCCCGCCCCGGGTAGACGAGCAGGCGCGCTTCACCGAGCTCGACTTCAAGGTCCCCGAGGGCGTCAAGAAGCGGCTGAACGAGCGTGGGGCGCGCAACACCCGGGTCAACCGGGACTCCAGCCGCGTCCGCTTCGAGCAGTGGTGCGAGAGCCAGGGTCGCGTCGCCCGGCCGACGACCACCACGGCGAACGTGGCCGCGTACTTCGGACACCTCATGGAGAAGGGCAAGCCGGACGGCACCAAGTACAGCCCGGACAGCCTCCTGGCCTACTGCGGCCGGATCGTCTCCTGGTACGCCAAGGGAGAGCGGCCGGACGGCTCCCTCATCCGCGAGATGATCCAGGACTACCGGCTCGAGGAGTACATCCCTGCCGGGGGCGAGCCGGAGCAGTCCGCCGGCCTCACCCTCAAGTACCTCGTCAAGGTCCTCGCCGCCATCGACGAAACCACCCGGATCGGCCGCCGCGACGCCGCCATGCTCGTCCTGCAGTACGGCATGCTCTACCGCTCCGTCGAAGTCACCAACCTCCTCGTCCGGCACGTCCGCATCGACAGCGACGGCGTATGGGTCTGGACCGCGAAGTCCAAGACCCGCCGGACGGGCAAGGGCCGCTGGCGCTTCATCCGCGACCGCGAAGACCTCCGGATCGTCGCCCGCGTACGAGCCTGGCTCTCCGACCTTCGCGAGCTGTTCGAGCCCACCGAGCACGACCAGAACCCCGCCGACGGTGAGCCGGCCTACCAGCCGAACAAGCCGCTGTTCCGAGCCCTGACCACCCTGGGCAACCTCAAGCGCCGCGCGAACGCGACGGTGCGCGGCCTGTTCCTCACCGGCCGGGCTGTCAACGAGATGGTGAAGGCGCGCGCGGCCGCCGCCGGCATCGCCCTGATCAACGGCCTCAAGGTCACCTCCCACAGCCTGCGCGCCGGGCCGAACACCGATATGGCCGAGGCCCAGGTGCCGCTCGCCGACCGCAACGAGGCCGGCGACTGGCACAAAGACTCCACCCTCGCCGACGACCGATACAACCGGCCCGACGGCAGCATCGACATCAGCAAGCACGACCCGCTCGACGCCGTCCCGCTGTACGGCGGACCGGCACACGCCGCGGTCGCGCAGCCCCTCGCTGTGGCGGCCGCAGGTCAAGAGGAGTGACCTTCGGCTCTGCGTGGGCCATCGTCGACTGGCTCACGTTCGGCGGCAACATCATCCAGACTTTCCGCACCGTGGTGACCGACGGCTTCGCCGACAGGTTGGCACCGGCGCACGTGGAGCTCTTGTTCGCCGACGCCCCACCCCTGAGGGGAGACGGCGCCGGTCAGCGAAGCGGGAGTCGGAGGCGAGACGGAAAGCCTGGAGCCGAGGCCTGTGTACTCCGGGGCAGGTCGTTATAACCACAACAGGCCCTGCTCAAGGCCGGTCCCGACGAGGCGCCAGAGCGGCTACCCGCCGGCCGGGTAGCCGTAGAGCCGATCGTCGTTGAGTACCAGCCCTGTGTACTCGGTGACGAGGAGCGGGGCGACCTCCGGTTTGGTGGGCATGTCGGCGCCGGTCCGCGCGTCCAGGACCACCGGGCCGCCAGCTGCCCGGCCGTAGATGCGCCCGTGCCAGACCGCGGTGACTTTCGGGGGTGTGCGTCCGGCGTCCCCGTCCTTGAGCGCCCATAGCTGCTTGCCGGTGGCCGCGTCGACCGCGACGACAGCGAAGCCGGGCGTGCACACCAGCGTCGCGGCGCGGTCGTAAGTGCAGCTGGCCGAGCGCAGGCCCGGCGGCATGGTGGCGCGGGCCTTCCCAGTGGTGACGTCCAGCAGCTGGTCGCCCCGCTCGCCGACCTGCGGGCCCGCGACCCGGACCGTGCCGGGCCCAACCGCATCCATGCGGGCGGCGTAGATCTTCTCTCCGCGCCACTTCTCGGTGCCAGTGGCGAGGTCGACGCCGAGCGGGATATAGGTGAGGGGCTCGGCGTGGAGCAGGCCCACGGCCATGCCCGTACCGGTGTGGACGGCCCGTAGCCCGGGCTGCGTCCAGCGCAGAGCGTGGGACGCGGTGTCGATGCCATACGACACCGCCTCGTCGTCGCCGGTCACGGTGACGACGGCCGTTCCGCCCTCCGCGCCGACCGCCGCGACCTTCACCTTGTTGGAGGACTGGAAAGCCCACTCCGGCAGCTTGATGTTCGTGCGCCAGGCGGCCTTGTACGGGGGCGCCGTGCTGACCGCGACGAGCTCGACCATCGCGCCCGCAGTGTGGGTGCCGGAGGCGGGCGTCGTCAGTAGGAACGGCACCAGCACTTCGCTGCCAGCCATCACCGGCGGCAGGACGAAGCCGTCGGAGTCCGCGCGCAACGCCTCCCCACGGGCCGACTCTTCCCCCAGGATGCGGCCGTCGGCGAGGTCGACGACCTGAATGCCCGTGGGCGAGGCCACGAACGCACGGGTCTCATGGAGCAGCACCGGCAAGTCCTCGCCGCCGCCGCGGACCTGTCCGGCAAGATTCGTCCGGCCCTTCGTGGCCGCCTCCGGCAGCAGCACCTTCCCCCGCGCGTCGAACCACTGCGGCGGATCGTACGCGGTCAGCCGCTTCGCCGACGTCGACGAACTCGCTGTCGCCGGGGGCTTGCTATCGGCCGGCTTGGCATCGTCAGTCGCCGGACCGCAGCCGGCAAGTACGCCGGCGGTCAGGGACACGAGAACGGCTAACGGCTTCGGGCCGCGCATAGGTACCTCACTCAGGGTCGCGCCAACGGGCGATGATCACGACGGAGGATACGCCCCGCGGCCCATTCGTCTGCCGCAGATTTCGCGGGGCGGCTGAGGAGGCGTGTCTTCAATTGAAGACACGTGGGGTCGAGTGCGCCCCGCGAACGGGAGGGCGTCGGCCGCCGGGCGGCGTTCGCTCGGGGGGATTATGTGTGGCGGGGGCCGGTGGTCCCGGGGGCCTTCGCCGGCCCCCGGACCCCCGCCCCCCCGGCACCGCCCGACGCGGGCAGGTCGTGGGTGCTAGCTGCCGTTCGCGCCGGGCGGCACCGGGGCCTGGTAGCTGGGTGCGGGCGCGCTTTGCGCGGGCCCGGCATCCTGAGCAGCGATCTACAGGAGTCCGAGCTTCTCCTCGATGTGCTTCACCGTGCCGGTGACGCCGAGGAAGGTGATGCCGGCCGAGCCGATCGCGATGAGCGCTGTCGCTCCGAGGTGGCGGGTGAGCAGGAGGGCGATGAGCGCGCCGACGGTTCCGGAGAGGACGGCGACGAGGATCGCCATGACCTTGACGGTCTTCGAGGGACCGTTCGTGGTGGGCGCGGTCGCTTCCTGACGGGCCGCCGCTTCCTGTGGGGCGGCCAGCGTGGTCTGGGGCGGGGTGGTGGGTGGGTTGGGGGTGACGGGGGGCACGCTGTACCTCGCTGGGGCATTCGTGGTGGTCATGGTGTCGGACTGGGGGTGTCCTGGGGCGGGCACCGGTGCGTGGGGAGGCGGCTCCACCGAACACGACGCGGACGGTTGCCGCCCGGACTCGTAGTCGGCGCCCGACGGGCGCACGGCGGGCTTGGCCGCGGGGTGACTGCCCGTGCGGGTGTGTTCGAACTTGGTGGTGACGACCACGGGCTTCGGCATCCGGAATCACCGCGGTCAGTCCGGTGCCCGCACGCAGGGTGCTGTGGAGAAGGCGGTCACGGCGCGCCGCCGCAACAGGCCCTTCACCCCGGTTGGGTACGCCCCGGGGTGTGCCCGGTCTGGGCGGGCACGCTGCATGTGCCCGCCCGGACCGGATGAGGTTGCTAGCGGCGGCGGGCTGGGATGCGCGCCTGCAGGGCTGCTGCTCCTTCCCCTTCTCCGTCGTCGTTGTTCGGCACCGTCAGGGACGATTGGTTGCCGGTTTGCTCGGCGAGCAGCAGGGTCACCAGGAGGCCGGCGGAGTGGTTGCGCAGGACCCGCGCGGCCTGCCGGAGACGGTGCTCCTCCGCGGCGGGCAGGGACAGTGCCACGCAGGTGGCCTTACCAGGAGTGCCGACGGAGTACGCGACGCACACGTTGCGCCGGGAGTACTCGAGGAAGTCGTACTGCGGGGCATGGGGCCCGCCACCGTCGAGGGCGTCGAACAGAGCCCGGGAGGTGGTGATGGTGCGGTCGGTGAGCTTGATCTGTTGGTGTCGGGTCAGGTGGTCCATGCGCCCTTCGAAGGTGAGCTGGGCCAGCAGGGCCTTGCCGTTGGCGCTGGCGTGCGCGGTGTCGCGGAAGTCCACCCACTGCTCCACCCCGGGTGCCAGCGGTCCTACGGAGTGGTGGGGCACGGCTACCTGACCGCCGGAGTAGGTGCTGATGTAGATCGCTGCCAGGGTCTGGTCGCGGAGCCGGTCCAGGGACTGCTGGACGAGCCGCTCGGGCGGGTCGCCGCGGCGTGCCATCGCCAGGACGGGCCCGGGGAAGTGCACGCCCTTGATGGTGGTGACTATCTGCTGGCTGCGCAGCAGCTCCAGCAGTAAGCCGAGCGCGGCCGCCGGCAGCTGGGCTCGGCGCCGCAGTGTCCGGCTGGCGATTCCCTGCGCCGCCTCGATGTGGAGCAGTAGGTCTATGGCGCGGACGGCGGCCCTCCACTGCTGTGCGGTGTCGGCGGGGACGAGCCGGCTCCGGGCCATCTCCGTCAGGGCGGCCGGCCGTAGCGCTCCCACGTCCCAAGCCCCGGCGTTGGCTTCCGCCGCTCGGTGCGGGACCGTGACGGCATGCGGCTGGGCTGGCTTTTCCGGGTCGGGCAGCACGATCGGCGCACGCCCGGCTGTCGGGCGCGCAGCGCTGTTGCCGGGGACCGGCCTGAGGGCGGCCGGGCGCCCCGCAGGCCTGGGGGTGGGCTGCGGGAGGCGGGACTGGGGCAGCAGGACGAGCCGCGGACCTTCCGCCCGGCCCGGTCCCCCGGCCGGCTCGCCGGGGCTCTCGTCGCCGTCGCCGGTGTGCAGGATGAGCGGCTTGCCCATCCCGATCCGGACTTCGTCGAAGAATTCCGGGTCCTGCATCGTCCACGTGCCGCTGATCCTGCGGCCGACGGTCCCGGCCAGCAGCCGCTCGGCATCCGCGTGGCCGTGCCGGGCCGCCTCCGCCACCAGGAACCGCACATCGTCCACCACTCCGCCAGCGCGCGTGGTCAGCGCGGCCATGCGGAACAGTGCACCAGGGTGCCCGGCCTCGGCGGCCGAGCCCAGCAGGTTCGCCGCCGGCAGCAGGTCTCCGCGGGCGAGGGCCTTCGAGCCCAGCCGGTACATCGAGTTGGCGTGCTCCCGATCCTCCTGGCTCAGTCCGTAGGAGTGGTCCAGCGGCCCGAAGTCGCCGTCGGGCCGGTCCCAGACGTCCGGCGGCCCGGCGAGTTGGTCCAGCAGGTCCGCGAGCCCGGCCGGGACCACCGGATCCGGGCCCTGGGCCCCGCCGGAGTGGCCTTCGTACCTGCTCACATCCGTCACCTGTCCTTCTCCCCGATGCTCTTCTTCGTCTTGCGGTACCCGTCCCGAATATGCCCAGCGAGCTTGCCCCTTAGATGCGTGACGGCCTTGTTCCGCAGGTTGTGGAGGCGCTCCACCGGTATCTCCATCAGGAGTGCGATCTCCCGATCGCTCAGCCCGCGGCTCTGCAGTTCGACCACCCGCCGGCGCTGGCTGTCGCGCATGTTCTGGATCTGCGGGACGACTACCTCTTGCAGAACCTCGCGGTCCTCCTGTGCCAGCGTCCGCCGAGTCGGGAGCGCGTCCAGCGCGTCCCCGCCCATCAGGACGCTGTGCCGCCGCAGCCGCTTCTGCTGCCGGTATTTGTCGATCGCGAGGTTGCGCGCGGCCGTGTGCAGGTACGCCATCACGTCCGTGTCCGCGTCCAGCTTTCCCTCGGCGGCCGCACGGCCCACCTTCAGATAGGCCTCCTGCGTCGTGTCCTGACACGTCGCCAACGGCAACGTCCGGAACTCCCGCCACAGCTCGTACGGCTCCGTCTCCATGAACAGCGTGTACGCCTCGTACAGTCGCTGCGCCACGTCCACGGCCAGCACCACCACCTCCTCCGAGGCCTGCTCGCCTACCACCGGCCCCGCTCCCCGGCTGGACCCGTACCGGCCGTGCCCGGCTCCATCACGGCGACCGCGGCCGGCACCACAGCCCAGGTCGCACCTCGGACGAGGACGGTCTCACCGTCCAGATCCTCTGCGGCCCCTGCCCTGGGGCCTGTACGACCGGAAGCCCTTCGCCGGCACAGACACACCAGCGTGCCCGGCACGGGCACCGCGCTCACGACGACCGGGGCATCCCCGGCCGACTCCGACGGCGTCATCTCGTGGATCTCCAAGATCTATGGGACAGAGGACGCCGGAACCCGCGTCCTCGCCCCCCAGACGACGCACACCCCCCACTTCTCCCCCCTGCCCTCCCCCGTTCACCCGGGAGAGTGACAGCTACGCACGTCTGACCGATCGGGCCGCTGCTGGGAGCCTTCCTTCAACGAGGAGCCGCCCAGGGATGGGGCGGCGGTGCCTACCGCTCGGATGCGGGCGGGCCTTCGGGTGGGGTCCGCCGGGTCTCTCCGTCCTGCGGGCGGTGGTGCCAGGCCGTGTAGAGGCCGGCGAGCGCGGAGGCATAGCCGGCGAGGGCCTCGGGGGAGACACGGCCGACGAGGATGAGGACGACGCCGGTGGCCAGGATCGCCACGAACACGACGAGATCTACGGGAAAGCGGCCACGCGGGGTACGACGGCTCGGCACGATGGTTCTCCTCAGTACATGGAAGGTCGCAGGACGTCACCCACGCCGGCGTCTGCCGTTGGAGCCGCGTGCGGCGGGGTGTGGTGCGAGCGTCCCGGCGCAGCAGCGGGTGCGCCAAGGGCAACGATCTTCTTTCCGCAACTGTCAACCGGGAGAACAGCGATGACGGGTGTTGCCGAGGAAGGAACCGGCGCCGAGACATCCGCGGGCGGAGACAGCAGGCCGGCCCGCCGGCCGCTCAACCCGCTGAAGCCAGAAGTCTTCAAGAACCGCCCGCACAAGCGGGCGCTCGTCGAGCACCTGCGGTCCCTGATCGCGGCCGCGGACCTGGCCAGCAAGCACGTCGCCCCCGGCGTGGCCCTGAGCGCCTCGGCCCTGTCGAAGAACCTTTCCGGAGACCGGCTTCCCCACCGTTCCACGGTCGAGGCGATCATCCAGCTCTGCGGGGCCAGCGAGGAAGTCCGGGCCCTGTCGCTGCGCCTGCACACCGCGGCTCTCGGGGAGGCACATCCGGCGTTCGCGGAGCGCCTGGTGATGGCCGACGCCTACGAGGAGATCATCCTCCTCCACGACCGGGTCCAAGCCCGGCTGGAGGACGCCCTCGGCGAGCACCGCCGCCGGCAGGCCGACTACGACAACCTCCTCGTCCGGCACGCGACGACGAACCAGGCCCTCACCACCGCCGAAGACGAACTCCGCGCACAGCGACAGCACCACCAGCGGGAGACCGCCCGCCTGAACGGCCTGCTCCGAGAGGAACAGGACGCCCGCCAGCGCGACCGCACCACCTTCGACGCCCGGCTCGATCAGGCACGGGTCGAACACGAGGAGCAGTTGCGGGCCCGGCAAGAAGAGGAAGAGCGCCTCCGCCGCGCCTTGCTCGCGCAGGAGAACAAGATCCAGACCGTCCGCGGCCTGCTGGACGACTCGGCCGCCGAGGCAACAGCCCTGCGGCAGGAACGCGACCGGCTCCGCGTGGAGACCGCCCGGCTGCGCGAGGACCTGGTGGGTCTTCAGGTGGAACTCGCCGCAGCCGAAGCCGGCCAGGACACTCACGTTGAGGACGGGCTGCTGGCCCCGGCGCTGCTGGCCGTCGGCCAGGTCCTCGACCGCCACCCCGTCCCACAGGAGAACGGCGCAGCCGCAGGCCGGCCGCAGGCCGGCCAGGGCGCAACCCAGCTCGACGTCGGCATCAGCAACCCGGTGCCGACGCCGGGTGAGGCCCTGACGAAGCTGGATCCGACGGACAGCCCCGACGGGCTGAAGCGGGCATCCGCGGTCACCGCCGCACTCGGCCTGCTGCTCCTGCTCATCGGGCTGTTCACGCACACCGGTGGCCCGACGTCGCAAACCCGCCCGACAACCGGGGAAGCGTGGTGCCTCGGCATCGGAGTCTTCCTGCTCGTGACCGGGATCATCCTCCTGGCAGCGCGCGACGTGACGAGCGCCCCCACCGTCGACACGGACGATTCGTACCACTACACGTGCGGCTTCCCTCCCCTGATGTAAGCGGCTCCGGCCCCTCCGGGTGAATCCTGGCGCCAGCTTGGGCCGGTGCCCGAGTGGCTCGCTCCAGCGCGGCGTCGAGGCGGACGTCGTCCTTCAGCAGGATCCGTACAGACATCTGGACCCGCTGGGGAGCGCGCTGCTGTCCGATGCGGGCGCGGGCGGCGGGCGTGCACCTCGGTGGTGTCGGCGGCCGCCGCGGCCGCCTCCGTCGGGAGTGCGCCCGGGAGGGCGCGGTAGGGGCGGTCCGGCACATCTGCGTGAGCCTTGCGTTCGTCATGCGCTGCCCAACGCGGGCGATCGCCGGAACGGGCGGCGCACGGTGCTCACCACCGAAGTCTCTCAACATGCCTGACGGTCCGTCCGGAGCAGGGCAGTCGATAGCCAGCCGCCCGGAACCTTGACCCCGCGAGCCGCTCCGCCGGGACGATGCCTCGAAGCAGGAGGGGGAGGCCCGCCGAACTCGCGCCGAGAAGCGCGTGAAGGTCCACGTCCGTTGGCTCGCGCCTGAAGGCAGCAAGTCACCGCCTTTAGGGTTGCCGACTGCATCATTCAGCGCAGATGTTCTACGTACTAAACACCTTATGTCCAGATTGAGTTGACACTGCGCTGTAAAATTCCACGAGCGTGCCTCGCACGCTCGCCACGCCCGTGGAAGCCCACAGCGCACTCTCAACTCATGGCCTCTGACCTGCGGAAACGTGGTTTGAGTTCCCCACTCCCTTTCCGCAATCTGGATTCTGTGCCCGGGATCATCCGGGCTCCAGGTGAGTGGGAGGGGTTTCGGGACCATGCTGGAAATTGCCCAGGTAGCACTGAGCAGCGGAGTGGCCTTCTTCTGGGACAAGGTCCTCGGGGACTACGTCGCGGGTCTCCTCGTCATGGCGACCATCGGCCTGGCCAGCAAGGTGTACCGGCGCCGACGCCACCGGCGGGCTGTTGAAGAGGAGTGATCTATCACTGTGGGTGGCCGTCACCGCTCTCTCCCCGGCGCCGCCCGTTGGCGGCTCCGGGGTCAGTCGGCGCTGCGGCGGACTCAGCGGATGTCAGCGGCTTCTTCCTCTTGGGTGGGAGGGTGCGCTTCAGCATGTGGTGCCTGACTGGCCGCCGGACGGAACCGTGCGGGACCGGCGGGGGACGCATCCCCTCCGTGGGCTGGGGGAGGCGTCAGGCCAGTGCGTCGCCGAGCAGTCGGCGCGGGGCACCGTCCAGGTGCCGGTGGAGCAGCTGGGTGCGGGAGTGCACCAGGCCGCTCCGGTAGGCGGGCGGTAGCCGGTCGTAGACGGCGGCGGCCATCTCGGCGGCCGCGCTTGGATCTCCGTCGACCCGCAGGCACGCGGCGGTGTCCATGGCGATCAGGGCGCGGGTCATGACTGATGGCGAGGACGTCAGGGCCAGGGCGTTGTCCTGCGCCCGGTAGGCGGCGCGGGTGTCGCCGAGCAGCGTGTACGCCTGGGAGAGGTGGACCGCGTGCTTCTGTGCCCGGGTACCCGAACCAGGTGTCCGCCGCCTCGGGGCCGTCGAGCTGCTCGGCCAGGGTGCGGACGTCGTCCACCGCGCGGCGGGCGCCGGGCAGGTCGCCGACGGCGGCCAACGCGCGGGCGTTGACGGCGGCCGCGAGCGCGGCCGCGCCGGAGGGGCCGGCGCCGGCTTCCCGGCGGGCCTGGGCGGCGATGCGGGCGGCCTGACCCGGGGCGCCGTAGTTCAGGCCGACCATGGCGTGGCGGCCGAGGACCCAGGCCGTCATCCGCCGATCCCCGGACTCGCGGGCGGCTCTGGCTGCGGTGGCGAACCAGCGGTGTGCGTCGGCTTGGTCGCCGCGGTCGTGTTGGACGATCGCCACCAGGCCGGAGATCCCGGCGGCCGTGCGCGCCAGGTCGGTGCGGTCCCGCACGGGGTGGGGCCGGCGCAGGACGGCGGCGAGGAGCGCTAGGTCCTCTCGCATCTCGCCGAGGACCGTGTCGGGAGCCCGCCCGTTGTAGCCGCCCCGGTGCCGCTCGAAGGCGCCCTCCAGGTAGGCGAGGTCCCCGGCGCCGTCGGTGTCCAGGCCGGTGTCGATGCCCTCGCGGGCCTGCGCGATGCCGGGCAGCACAGCGAACCCCGCCGTGGCCGCCGCCAGGGTGAACAGCTGTCGTCGCTTCACGTCGTCGTCCTCCATCCTCTGCTGCCTGCGGTGCCGCCGGGTGTTCTCCAGGGCCTGGTCCAGCTGCTCGTCGGTCAGCCCGTAGACGGTGCGGATCGCCGAGCGCCAGACCGGAGTCGGTAAGCGCTTCTCGGTCTCCCACCTCTTGAGGTTCTCGACCGTGCACACGAGACCGGCGTCGGTCATGCGCTTGGCCTGCTGTTCTCGGGTCCGGTCCGCTTGCTTCCTGATGGTGCGCAGCAGCTCGCCGATTCCGTCTGGGCTCACCATGCCGGGGCCTCCCCTGTCCGGGTATCGAGAGACCATCCTGGCCCCCCCAACGTGGCACCCCGCAGCGGGAATCGGCCCTCCGGAGCGGCCCTCCCTTGTGGTGTTCCCCGGACCTTCAATGGTCGAACGGAACCGGCCGGGACAACGCCCTCCAGGGGCTCCCCCTCCGGCCGGTCCCGCACTGGGCGCCCGCCTTGCCTGGGGGCGGCGGGCGCCGTCCCGCGCTCCATCCGACACGAGAGAAGGAGAACGTCATGAACCTGATCCTGGCCAGCCGCTCCATCAAGGGGGCCGCGACCCGGACCCCCGACGGCGGGGGCACCGGCAAGGGCGACGGCAACGACTGATCGCCGACCATGACCCCCGCGATCGACGCGGCGGTCCGGAGCCTCGGCGGGGACTTCCTCGCCGGGGCTTTCGGCCGCTCCTTCCAGCACTGGTCACAGGCCGCCGCAGGGCTGCGCGGCCTGTTCACGTGGGACGACCTGAACGACCTGGTTGCCCGCCACCGGCTCGACACCCCGCGCCTGCGCCTGTTCAACGACGGCACGCAGGTCCCGCCGTACGAGTACCTGCACACCTCGGTCACCAAGCGCTCCGAGGTCCGACAGCGGGTCGAACCCTCCGGGCTGCACCGGCAGATCACCGCCGGCGCCTCCCTCGTCCTGGACGCCGTCGACAAACTCCACCCGGGCGTCCAGGCCCTGTCCGAGGCGCTGGAGCGGCACTTCCGCACCGACGTCCAGGCCAACCTGTACGCCTCCTGGCACCCCACCGAGGCCTTCGGGGTCCACTGGGACGACCACGACACGGTGATCGTCCAGCTCGAGGGCGCGAAGCGGTGGAACCTGTACGGAGCCACCCGCACCGACCCGCTCCGCCTGGACGTCGAAGCACCCGAGAAGCCCGACGGGCCGCCGCTCGCCGAAGTGGTCCTGCAGGCCGGGGACATGCTGTACGTGCCGCGGGGCTGGTGGCACGCCGTGGCCGCCACCCAGGGCCGCTCCCTGCACCTGACGTGCGGCCTGACTCCGGCGACCGGCCATCACCTCCTGGTATGGCTGGCCGGACAGCTCCTCCACTCCCCCACCCTGCGCGCGAACGTACCCATTGTGGCCGGCCCCGCCGAGCGCACCGCGTACGCCGAGCAGCTGCGCAAGGAAGTCGCCGAGGCGCTCCACGACCACGTGGTCTCCGAGTTCGCTGCCTTCCTGGACGCCCGAGACCCCGGCCGCCCGGCCCCCTCCCTCCCGTACATCGGCGACGTCCCCGCCGACCCGGGTCTGGTCCTGGCCCTCACCACCGCCCGGGCCGCACTGGAGGGATCCGACGAGACCGTCGTGCTGCGCGCCGCCGGACATGAATGGGAGCTCCACACCTCCGTCCGCCCGGCCTTGGAGGCCCTGGTCTCCGGCGCCCGCCTGACCCTCGGGGAGCTCGCCGAGCGCTCCGGCCTCACCGTGGAACAGGTCGCAGCCCTCGCCACGGAGCTGGTATCCAAGGACGCGGCCGCCGTCTCCCAGCCGAGGTAGGACCCGCCGTGTTCGAGGCCCCCGCCCCCGCCACCGCCGGCCGAATGCTGGCCGCCCAGCAGCACGCCGCCGACCAGTTCGGCCTGCGCGCCACCGGCTGTCGGGTGTGGGGGTACCGGGGCCGGACCCTGTCGTCGGCCGCCAGCCCGCACTGGCTCCGCGTGATCTGCGCTGAGACCGGCACCGAGGGCGGGACGCTGTGGGACGGCCCGTCCTCCTCCCGCGCCCTCCCCGCCTCGGTGCCGCGCCCCGGCCTGTTCCGCATCCGGGACTGGATCACCGAGGGATACGCCTACCGGGCCGAGCTCTACGCTCTCGCCCCCGATCCGATCGTCGCCTCACGCCCCGTCCTCGACGAGGACCCCGGCCTGCCCGAGGCGTGGTGGAAGGAGATGTCTGCCGCCCTGGACGCGCTCGCCGGCGTCCCGCCGCCGACGGATCGAGAGGCCGTACGCGAGGAGTACCTGCGCCGCGTCATCCCCGCATTCACCGGCCACCAGGTCGAGGCCGCCATCACCTGGAGCACCGCCCACGGCGACCTCCACTACGGAAACGTCACCCGCGGCCCGCACATCCTGGACTGGGAAGGGTGGGGCCGCGCCCCGTACGGCTACGACGCCGCCACCCTGTACCTGTACGCGCTGCTGATCCCCGAGGTGGCCGCCCACATCCGAACCGAGCTCGCCCCCATCCTGGACCGGCCCGAAGCCCGCACCGGCCTGCTGACCGTGGCCGCCCAGATCCTCCAGGCCCAGGACCGCACCGACTTCTACGCCGAGCTCGCCGACCCCGTGCGCGAGTACCTGGCCCGTCTCTAGCCGAGCCTGTTCACACCCGGTTGGGACCGTTAGACCCAGCGGGGTCAACCGGTGCGCCTGCCGCCTCGGGAGGCTCGACGCGTACGAAGGTGGTGCGCCCGGTGACGGGGTTGAGGACCGCGACTTTCAGCGAACTTCTGGCGGCTGCCTGGATACGGGAGAGCCACATCTGATCGGGTACCAGGATCGTCAGGTCCTTCGGCCACCGGGCGAGTGCCTTCGGATCAGGACACACCACGCCGGCCAGGCCGAACGTGCCGCCTCCCCATCTCGCCCGGGAGTAGACAAGCAGCCCGTTGCCGTGGGGCGGACTCTGGTCGCCGTACTTGATCGCCTTGCCGGAAGCGGACCGAACCATCTGCGTGAAGGCCTCCCATACCAGGGCATCCAGGCCGGCGTACACGAAGAAGCCCGCCAACCGCTGCAACTCCGCCTCTCGCACCCGCTTCCGCTCCCGCGCACGCTCCTCGGCGGCACCGCCAGCAGCTCGCCCCCCGTACCGGGACAGCTCCGCCAAACAGCGCGGCGGGACCCCCCTGCCCATGCCCAGCGCAGCTCTCAGCTGTGGGCCCGACCCGACCCCCCGGCTGGTGCGCGGCGTCAGGCCCGAGGTGAGGTATTCCTCCGACGACTACCGGCCCTGAGCTTACGATTCGAGCCCTTCCAACCAGGCGGTCGTATTCAGGGACCGTTGCAGGGCTGGTTCGAAGAGGTCGGGGTTGGCCTCGGCCAGGGTTCGGCGGATTGCGACGGTCTCTTGGATGGTGGTCAGGCCCTCCTCGCGCCGGCCTGCCTCACCCAGGTGGTTGGAGAGGTTGTCGAGGGCCATGGCGAGGCGGGGGAGGTGGGCGTCGGGGTTCGCCTTGGCCAGGGCGCGGTAGTGACCTACGGCCTCCTGGATGGTGGTCAGGCCCTCCTCGCGCCGGCCTCCCTTACGCAGGCGGTTGGAGAGGTTGTTGAGGGCCATGGCGAGGTTGGGCAGGTGAGCGTCGATGTTCGCCTCGGCCAGGGCGCGGCGGAGGATGACGGACTCCTGAGCGGCGGCAAGGCCCTCCTCGCGCCGCCCCACCTCACCCAGGCGGACGGAGAGGTTGTTGAGGGCCATGGCGAGGTTGGGCAGGTGAGCGTCGGGGTTCGCCTCGGCCAGGGCGCGGTAGTGACCTACAGCCTCCTGGATGGTGGTCAGGCCCTCCTCGCGCCGCCCCACCTCACCCAGGCGGTTGGAGAGGTTGGTGAGGGCCATGGCGAGGTCGGGCAGGTGAGCGTCGGGGTTCGCCTCGGCCAGGGCGCGGCGGAGGGTGACGGACTCCTGAGCGGCGCCGAGGCCCTCCTCGCGCCGCCCCATCTCACCCAGGTCGACGGAGAGGTTGTTGAGGGAACTGGCGAGGTCGGGGAGGTGGGCGTCGGGGTTCGCCTCGGCCAGGGCGCGGCGGAGGGTGACGGACTCCTGAGCGGCGCCGAGGCCCTCCTCGCGCCGCCCCACCTCACCCAGGTGGTTGGAGAGGTTGTTGAGGGCCATGGCGAGGCGGGGGAGGTGGGCGTCGGGGTTCGCCTTGGCCAGGGCGCGGTAGTGACCTACGGCCTCCTGGATGGTGGTCAGGCCCTCCTCGCGCCGCCCCATCCCACCCAGGTCCACAGCGAGGTTGTTGAGGGCACTGGCGAGGTCGGGCAGGTGAGCGTCGGGGTTCGCCTCGGCCAGGGCGCGGTAGTGACCTACGGCCTCCTGGATGGTGGTCAGGCCCTCCTCGCGCCGCCCCAGCTCACCCAGGTCGACGGAGAGGTTGTTGAGGGCCGTGGCGAGGTCGGGCAGGTGAGCGTCGGGGTTCGCCTCGGCCAGGGCGCGGCGGAGGGTGACGGACTCCTGAGCGGCGCCGAGGCCCTCCTCGCGCCGCCCCACCTCACCCAGGCGGACGGAGAGGTTGTTGAGGGCCATGGCGAGGCGGGGGAGGTGAGCGTCGGGGTTCGCCTCGGCCAGGGCGCGGTAGTGGCGGGTGATGGCGGTGGCGAGGCGGGCGGCAGTCGTGGCGAGGCGGTGGCTGGTGTGGGGGAATCGGCTGTGCAGCGCGTCGAGGTCGTCGAGGCTGGCTGCGGGGTCGCTGATGATGGTGTCGAGGGCGGTGGTGAAGGGGGTGGGGTGGTCGGTGCGGGTGGCGGTGGTGACGATGTGCGGGATGAGTTGTGGGTGGTGGCGGATACAGAGGTCGGTGAGGTGGTTGTCGAGTCTGCCCCGGAAGGCGGGGTGGGCGGCGCAGCGGCTGTAGACGGTGAGGAGTTGTTCGGCCTGGGTGTCGTCGGCTCCGGCGAGGAGGTGGTCGGCGAGGTGCGGGTCGGAGTCGAGGGTGCGGCCGGTGTGGCGTTCGGCAAGGCGGTCGGGTTGCAGGGCGCCCCACGGTGGGCCGTTCCGTGACGTGGCGGCGGGGTAGAGGGCGGCGAGCCAGGCGGTGACCTGGTTGCGGCGGTCGCGGGGTTGGTCCGCGAGCGCGGGCAGACGCCGCCACAGGAGATCGGCGTGTTCACGGTCGGCGGCACCAGTGAGGTGGGCCGCCGCGAGCGCGGTCCGCAGAGTGTCCATCCCCAGGCCGGGGCTGAGGCCACGGGCCGTGGCACTGGCCCGCCAGTACCGTACTTCGTGGCCGAGTAGCCGGTCCTCGACGTCCTGTACGTCCTCTTCTCCTGCGGTGCTGTCCGCGGGTTCGGTCCGTGTGGTGTCGAGGAGGTCGGCGAGGGCGGTCATGTGGAGGGTGAGCGCGTTGCCGTAGGCGTCGTCCTCGCCGAGGTGCCGTGGCGGCTGCAGGGCTGTGGCGGCCGCGGTCCAGTCGTGGCCGGAGAGGCCCGGGACAGCCGGGAGGGCGGTGGCGAGGGCGCGGGCGGCGTCAAGGTAGTGGTCGGCGCGCCCGTCGGGCCTGCCCTCCAGGGGGGTGAGGAGGCTGGTACGCGCCGTGGTGAGGCGGTCCTCGGCCTGCCGGGTGGTGGTGGCAGCCTGCTGCCACCAGTCGCCGGCGGTGCGGGCCAGCAGCAGAAGCTTGAACGGACTGGTGCCAGGGTGTTCGGCGGCGCCTTCGACGAGTGCGGTGAGCTGTTCAGGGCGGGTCTCGGCGTAGTCGAGGATGACCAGCAGCGGCTTCGCTGCCCGCCGGACCTCCAACAGCTGGTCGGGAAGGGCGCCGACGCGCGGCCACAACACTGTCCAGCCCCGGGCCGTGAGCAGGTGGGCCAGGTGGTGGGCAAGGCGGGTCTTGCCCTGCCCGCCCGGACCATGGAGCAGCCACGCCCCGAACCCGCCCTGACCACACCACGCCTCCAACTGCGCGACAAGGTCTTGGCGGCCCTGGAAGGGGACGGTCTGGCGTCCAGCCTCCAGTAGGGCCGCCGGTGTCACCGGGGCGAGTCGAGCGGCCGGCCGGGCGGAGGGTTCAGCGAGGTCCTGGAACTCCACCGCCTCCAGGCCGCCCTGTGCACTGCCGCCGTGGTCCGCCAGAGTCGCACGGAAGGCTGGGTCGTGATGAAGCACGTAAGAGGGGACCACGTTGAGCCGCCTGTGGTCAGAGTGCTGGCGGTCGGAGGCGACGACGCCCGTCAGGTAGCGGTCGCAGAACACCGCCGCCCCCGACAGGCCCGACCACGGCGAGGTTCCGTCCCCCGGCCAGCCGGTGACGGGGCTCCGCAGATCCACAACGTACTGGTTGCCGACGAAGCCACTGCCCGGATTCACCTCCCCGACCAGCTGGGAGGCCTCGACGGGGCGGCCGCGGCGCTGAGCCTCGTCCGGGACGCCCCAGGTCTCACAGGGCGTGCCAGGGCGTTTGGTGTCCGGACGTCCCCATAGGACAGGTGTGGCCGGTGGCCGCCAGTGGAGGGACTCGTCGACGAGGACCAGCGCGGCGTCGTCGCGCCCGCCCGACGTCCCGGCCCACACGACGGTTCCGCCCGCGCTGCCGCCGACGCCAGGGTGGAAGACCTGCACGCGTGTTCCGGCCGAGCCAGTGACGTGAGCGGAGGTCAGGACCAGGCGGCCACCGACCGCGTACCCCGAACCCGAACCAGGCCCCGGGCCCTTCGGCCCGGTCACCGCAGCCACCCTCAGCTGTTCCACGTCAGTCCTCTCCGGTCCCCCAGGTCCGGCCGTGCAGGCCGCACCGCGCCCTCAGTCCGGGATGCGCCCCGACACATCACCCGGCCCGTCCGGACGCTCCTGCGCGGAATGGACTAGCAGATCCGTGCCGTCGGGACGCTTCGGGGTGAGGGTGAAGGAGACACGGTGGGTGCGGCCGCGCGAGAGTCCGGCTTCGGTCTCCGCGCTCACCGCCCACAGCTTGAACCCGGCTTTCGCCTTCACATCGGCGCGCAGCTCGACCTCGAACTCCATCTCCACCGGCCCCACCGCAAAGACGACCCCGGGATCTTCCCCCGCCCGGCCTGCTGCTTCGATCAGCTCGTCACGTACCGCGGCCACCGCGTCTCCGCAAGAGGAATGTCCACCTGAACCCACCCCATATTCAGAACCTGACACGTGGCCAGAGCGATGTGGACACCGTAGATGCCGGGCCAAGCCTGTCGCAGCCGATCTAGCTGATCCCGGCACCTTGCTTCTCGGAGGGTCGTCGGCAGGACAAGCGGACGAGCCCGCGCCGAGCTGGGGGCGACGGGCGCCCGCGACATGGGGTCCTTCTGCTCGAGAACAGAATCAGCTGTCGCGAACGCCTCCACGCCAGCAGCGGACTGTGTTTAGTGTTGCTGCATGGTGGGTGTGCCGTGGGACGAGCTCGCGAAGAATCCGAACGCTTCCGAGGCATTGATAACGATGCTGCTGCTGCGATTGCGTCCGCGCGCTCAGGAAGTTGACGGGACAGGCGGAGACGGCGGCCGCGACCTTCTCGAATACAGCGCGGCCAACGAGCTCATCAACTACGAGGTGAAGTCGTTCACTGGCCGTATGACGCCGACCCGCCGACGTCAGGTTCGTCGCTCGTTGATCTCCAGCGCTCGGCACCAACCTGATCACTGGGACCTAGTGGTGCCGATCAGTCCGAACCCGAGCGAACTCAGCTGGTTCGATGGACTCCGCCAAGAGTTTCCCTTCGTCCGTGACTGGCGCGGTCGGAACTGGCTTGACCAGCAGTTCGCTGCACATCCAGACCTAGTCCGGTACGCCCTCCAGGAGTCCGGTGACTACATCTTGGAGCGAATTGCCGAGGCCCGAGCCGAACGTGACGTCCTGCTGCGTGGCATTCCCGACCTCGTGGAGCGCTACCGCGCCCTGCAGAACCGCGCCCAGGAAATCAGCCCCCACTACGCCATGCGAACCACCATGGGTACTGATGGCGAGACAGTCATCCAGCTCTTGCCGAAGGCCCCTGATGCCCACGACCTTGCCCCGATCCGGTTCACCGGGCAGGTCACTTTCAGACGCGATGACCCGGCAGAGCAACAGCGTCGCCAGCAGTTTGAGGATGCCATTCGCTTCGGCGGCGACTTCCATCTCGGCTCCGCCAATCTGGGCGCCTTCACTGTCGACGCGCCCTCAGAGCTTGGCGTCAGCGGAACCCATCAGCTGGAGGCCCTCCGCATAACCTCTGCGACAGAAGTTCTTAACCCGGCTGTGCCAGCCCAGCTAGCCGTGCTGACACCTGCTGGCGTGCCCACCGCCTCTCTTCCCCTGGAACTGACTGAGCGGACGAGGGGCACCAGTGGAGGTACCCTCACGGGAAAGGACCTGACAGGCTTCCTCCATGTCCGAATGCGGTTCGACCGGCGGAATGCCACCGGGAGCCTGACCGTTTCGTTCAGCTCACCCGAGGTATCCCTGCCGCAAGCCATCGTGCCCGCCTTGCGCTTCCTGAGCCGCGCGCGTCTCGGACAGACCCTGCAGATGACGATCCACGGTTCCTCCGACAACCCACTGACCGCCCCGATCACGCGTCCCCTAAACCCAGAGGGCTGGGACGCGGACGAGGCAGAGGTATGGGCGGAGGCCCTCAGCGACCTGGCAGTCCTTCAGAGCATGACCGGGCAGTTCTTTCCGCTTCCGGCGGACTTCACCCAGCGAGACGCCCGACTGGTCAAAGAGACGATCGCATTGCTACGCGGCGAAAAAGTCGACCTGAATGTCAAGACTGTCTCCGTGAGCGTCGTCAGCAGCGACGCGCTCGACCAAGTAGCCGCCAAAGACCGCTTCGCATTCGCGGCACAGTTCGAATCGATGACGCTTACCATCGGCGAACATCAAATCGACCTCGGTCCGGCAACCGAAGTGATGACGGTTGAAAAGATTCTCAACCTGCGCGAGGCGCGACAGGAACTGGAAGCGACCGGCCGAACGAGCGTGCGCATGCGTATCGACAAGACCCGCCCCTACCAGCGCTATCTGGGAAAGCAACTACCAGCCGTGAGCCCTCAGCTATAGGTGAGACCCCCAAAACCGTCGTGTCGGGGAGGGGTCCCCGTAGTAGCCGCCGCAAAAACAACGGATATGGCTGACCTGCTGGGATCTGGCTTGGGCCGTTGGTCAGCCTTCCCGTCCGGCTTGTTCGACGATGGCGCCCTCGCGGTGCTTGCGCAGCTCCCGGTACAGCGTGGAGCGGCTGACGCCGAGCTCGGCGGCGACCTGCTCGGGGATCGCGCCGTCCTTGATCCGCTGAGCTGCCCCGGCTCGGGTGGTCGCGTTCAGCTTCGCCGGACGCCCCGTCGGCAGGCCGCGGGCTTCCTTGGCCGCGCGGGCGCCGGCGGCGCGCTCCAGCATGTAGATCCGTTCCATCTGCGCGAACATCGCCAGCAGCGCGATGGCCATATCGGTGCCGGGTCCTGGGTCGCTGGTGTCCACGGCGAGTTTGTCGCCGAGTGTGCGCAGGAAGATGCCGCGCTGCGTGAGGTCGTGGACGAGATTCAGTGTCTCGCGCATGCTTGTGACACAGGAGTCAAAGCTGCCCGGGCTCACCGCCATCGCGTTCGGCGATGGCGATGGCGAGATTACTTTGGAACGTTCCCGTCAAGGGGTGGTCCTCGCCTAGCACCCGTAGGGAGTCGGTGAGGGTCTGCTCGTAGAGGGGAATGGCTCGGCCTAGGTCCCCCGCCGACTGATAGGCGTAGGCGAGGTTGTTGCGGGAGGTCAGGGTGTCGGGGTGGTCCTCGCCCAGCACCCGCACCATGGTGGCCAGGGCTCTTTGTTGATACGCGATCGTGCGGGTGAGCTGGCCCTGGTTGTTGAGGAAGTTCCCGGCGCGGCGGAGGAGGAGCGCGGTCGTGTCTGTGTCTGTGCTGGCGGGTGCGTGGGCTGCGAGGGCCTCCAGGTGAGGGATCAGGGTGCGCCATGTCGGCCAGGTGGCGGGGTCGTCCCAGGTAGCGGGCAGGGCTGCGTGCAGTTGAGAGGTGGCCTGCTCGCGGGCCTGGTCGATGGCGTTGGCAGTGCGGTGCGGGTCGTCGGGGTCGGGGGTGCGGGCGAGGGCCTGGACGAGCCGGTGGACGGCGAGGGTGCCGGTGGCGGGGTCGGGGGTGATCATGCTGTATGCGGTCAGGAGGCCGAGCGCGGCGTTCACTGCGGGCGGGTCGGACAGGCCGTCCAGGAGGGTGGCGGGGATCTGGTCGGGGGCGTACCAGGCCAGGACGCGCAGCAGGTCTGCGGCCAGGGGCTGGAGCGTGGTGATCCGGTCCAGGGTGATGTGCCAGATCCGGGCGATGGTGCGCTCGGGTGCGGTGCCGACGGCGCCCTGTCGGTACATCGCCGCCGGGTGCTGATCGAGCATGGCGAGGTAGGCGCGGGGGGTGATGAGCGGGCTCTGCGCGAGGTAGGCGGCTGCCTGTTCGACGGCCAGGGGTAGGTGGCCGAGTTCGGCGCACAGTTCGGCGGCGCCGTCCAGGTTCCGGGGGCCGGCGGTGGTGGCGATGCGGGTGAGCAGGTCCAGGGCTTCGGCCGCCTCTAGGACGTCCAGGCGCACCACGGTGGGGATGCCGTGCCAGGGGGTGGCGAGGCGGCTGGTGATCAGGAAGCGTCCCCGCTTACCGGCGCGAGCGAGCAGCGGGGCGATGTCGGCGGGGTTGCTGACGTTGTCCAGGATCAGCAACCACCCAGTGTGGCTGCCCAGCCACTGCATAGCCCACTCCGCCAGCGCCTCGTCGGGCAGGGCGCCGGTGGTCAGAACCGGTTGCAGGGCGCCGGCAAGGCCAGCCAGGCCCTGCTGCACGCCAACGGGAGTGTCGGCGGTGATCCACCACATCGGGGCATGGCCGTGGGGGCGGGTGGCGGCCCAGTGCGCGGCCAGGGTGCTCTTTCCGATGCCGCCCAGTCCGTGCACAGCCTGGACGACGGCCCCGCCGGGACTGGCGAGCGCGGTGTCGAGCCGGTCGAGTTCGCCGGTGCGGCCCACGTGGTCAGCGGCGTCAGGCACCATGCCTGCTCGGTCTGCGCGGTCAGGTGGCGGTGCCTGATCGCGCCCTCGTGCGCGTAGAGCAGGCTGCGGCGCAGCGAGTGCAGGGACTCGCCCTTGTTGAGCTGGCGGGCGATCTTCCTGCGGTAGGTCTCGTCCGCAAGATAGCGGGCGGCGTAGACCGTACGACGAAGCGCCCCGTACTCCTTCAGCGCCGCGGCCAGGGTGTTCTGCCGGGAGGAGGCGGACAGCTTGCCCACGATCAGTGAGGCGGTGGCGTGCCCGAACTTGATCGACCCCGCCAGCCGCAGCAGATCGTCCCAGTTCTCCTCGATCAGCCCCATGTTGATCTTCTGGGTGAGCAGGGGCCCTGCCACCGGCCAGAAGCCGTTGACGTCCCGCTGTGGGTCCATCCGGTACAGGGCGATCTTCCCCAGGTCCCGGATGCGCGGCGACAGCTGCATCCCGACGAGGTCGAACAGTGCGAAGTTGACCAAGGTCACGCCATGCGTATCCGTGGCGTGCTCCACGATCGGCAGGTCGGTCTTGTTGCCCATGATCTCGTCCAGCACGTAGTGCGCCTCCCGGCGGGTCACCACGATCACCTTCGTGCCGAACGTCGTGTGCTGGTCCGAGACGTGCGTGTACGTCGACAGGCCGCGGCCGGCGAAGTACTTCTTCATCGCCCGCGCCGTCGTCGACTTGCCCTTCACCGGGAACCGCTGTCCGTCCGAGGAGGACAGCGTGCCGCCGCCGAACGCCTGGGTCAGCGGAAGACGGTGGTGGTAGTTGACCACCGCGGCATTCGCCGCAGCCAAGGTCTCCTCGCGGACGTACCACTCCTGGGTCCAGGCCAGGATGTCGTAGGAGATCCCGCACGCCTCCGCCATCCGCACCAGGCCCAGATTCGTCGCGTTCGCGATCAGCACCGCCAGCAGGTTCCGCTTCAGCTCCGGCGAGCGGGTCTGCTTGCCGCCGGCGTGCGTGAAGCAGTCCAGGAACCCGGTTCGCCGGTCCAGCTCCACCAGCAGGGAGGCGATCGGGGCCAGAGGCAGCAGCTCCGAGAGCTCCTCCTTCAGCTCGGCGGCCTCCGCCGGGATGTCCTCCGCCGACAGCGGCGGGATGATCAGCTCCCCGCCCGGCGACAGCCGCACCTCGCCGGTGCCCGCCTTCCGGTTGCCCAGCACCTTCTCCAGATCCGCCATCGCGGCCGCCAGTTCTTCCTTGCACCCGTCCAACGCGACGCGGGCGTCAGTCGGCTTGCCGACCAGCTGGCAGAACTGCTCCCGCTGCCCCTCCCACTGCGCGGGCGTGAGCAGGTACGAGGCAGGGTCGGCGTACCGGCGCGAGGACGGCACAAACACATCCCCCGACCGGAGCCCGTCGCGCAGGCCCAGGAGCACCGTCAGCTCCCAGAAATGCCGATACGCCGTGACGTCCCGGTCCCGAGCCGCCTGCTCCAGGTAGCCAGCCCACTTGGCGGGCACGAAGTCCGTCGGCGCACCGTCTGGGACCTTCCGGGCCCCGTCCGCGTTCAGCTTCTCCAGGACCGCCACGGCCTCCATCAGCGCCTCGGAGCCCGTACCGCCTGTGAAGCTGATGGCCTTCAGCACGTCCGGGGTGAACTGCCGCAGGTAGGAGTAGGAGCCCTCCAGCATCGCCAGATGACCGTTGTCGCGCGGCAGCCGGCCGGTGGACTGGGCAACAGCGGCCCGCAGCCGCTCCATGCCGATGGTGTTCCGCAGCAGAGCGCCGACCATCTCGTCCTCGATCCCGGTGTCGACCAGGACCGGCAGGATCTCATCCAGCAGGGCCTGCCGCCCCTCCCCGGCCGCGGCGCGGGCCGCCAGCGCGTCCCGCATCTTGATGCGCGCCCGGCTCTCCCGCGCCGAGACGGCTTGGTCGAACAGGCCGATGACCTCATCCAGCACATCGGAGGCCGACTGCGAGAGCACCGTCAACAGGATCGGATGCCTGCGCTGCGGCTCACGCCGGTCCAGCGACTGCGCGGTCAGCCGGCGCCCGACCGCCGCCAGGAACCGGCGCCGCTCCGCCGGCAAGCCCGTCAGGTCCAGGGTGTGGGCGTCCATGCCGCGCAGGAACCCCAGCTTGTCCAGCTCCGCCTTCACCGCGTTCGCCGAGTCCCCGGTCGCCCCCTTGGGCAGCCAGTTCAGCCGCGTCGTCCCGATAGCCGAGTCCACGGCCAGCAGCCCGTCCAGCTCGCCCATCAGCTTCGGCGTCAGCAGGTACCGCACCCGCTGGTACGTCTCCCGCCCGGCCTCCGCCCGCGCCGTGGCCACCCGCTCCAGCAGCTTCACCACCCCGGGCCGCACCACCCGCGAGGACGCCAAGTGCTCACAGGCCAGACGGAACAGCAGTGACGGGGAGTCATGCTCCATCGCGCGGGCGAGCAGGAACTCGTCCAGCTCCTTCAGCTCCAGCGTCTTCGCGGGCTTCCAGTCCAGGTACCGGGTCACCTCGCGCAGGTGTCCGGTGCGAGTCTGCTTCCGCTCGCCGTAGAACCGCAGCTCACCCACGGGAATCTGTAGATGCTCGGAGAGCCGGGCCACCGCCGCCGGGGGCGCCGAGGCGACGTCGTCCGG
This sequence comes from Streptomyces sp. Sge12, assembly GCF_002080455.1. NCBI lineage: Bacteria > Bacillati > Actinomycetota > Actinomycetes > Kitasatosporales > Streptomycetaceae > Streptomyces > Streptomyces sp. Sge12. Next base: position 11,451 of record NZ_CP020556.1, on the reverse strand, counting down.
GACGAACCCGAGCCACGGCAGCGAACACAGCTGGACCGCCAGCCCCAGCCGGTCCTTCGGACTACGACCGCGGCCCGGGTCGATGAACCCCACGTCCGCCGGCGTCAGGGTGAAGAACCGGATCAGCTCTTCCTTGTTGATCTCCGGAAAGCCGCGCAGCCGCGCCAGCTCGTCATCCGCGAACACACGGGTCGCCACCCAGAACCCCCACCACAACCACTGACGTGCGGGCCGCCCCGTCGTATCGGCGGCTTACCGCATTGCATGGTGAACGACCCGGTCACTCCTCAAGACACGGCGCAAGGCCGGCTGCTGATCATCAGCGGCGAGCGGCAACGTCCCAGGTCAGCGATATTCGTTGCTTTTGCGGCGGTTACTACGGGGACCCCTGTTCCTGGACTGGCAGGGTGACGGACGTGGATTCCAGCGCCACGACTTCACTGCGTCCCCGACCTCCTAATGCTGTTGTCAAGCGGCAGTAATGACACGGAGTCCATGTTGGAAGCACTGTCCGTCGCGGATGAGGGCCCACAGGACGTTGACGCGTCGTCGGGCCAGAGCGAGGACAGCCTGGGTGTGTCGCTTGCCTTCGGCGCGTTTGCGTTCGTAGAAGCGGCGGGACTCCTCGCAGCTGCGGATGCTGATGAGCGCGGAGGTGTAGAAGACGCGTTGTAGCCCGCGGTGGTAGCGCCGGGGACGGTGCAGGTTGCCGCTGACGTTGCCGGAGTCGCGGGGCACCGGGGCGACTCCGGCGAAGCTGGCGAGGCGGTCGGCGCTGGCGAAGCGGCTCATGTCGCCGGCAGTGGCGGCTAGAAACTCGGCGCCCAGCAGCGGGCCGATGCCGGGCATGCTGGCGATCACTTCGGCGAGGTCGTGGTCGCGGAACTGGGCCGCAATGAGCTTGTCGATCTCGGTGATCTGCTCGTTGAGGCCCATCACCTCCTTCGCCAGCGTGTGGATCACCTGGGCGGCGATCTTCTCCCCGGGGACGGTGGTGTGCTGGCGCTCGGCAGCCTCTAGGGCGGCCTGGGCCAGGGTGTCGGCGCTGCGGACCTTGCGGTTGCGCAGCCAGGTCTCCAGGCGGCTGCGGCCGGTCCGGCGCAGGGCGGCCGGGGTCTGGTAACCGGTGAGAAGGACCAGGGGGCCGACGTTGCCCATATCCAGGACCCGCTCCAACGCCGGGAAAATTCCAGTGATTTGGCCGCGCAGCCGGTTGATCCTGCGGGTGCGGTCGGCGGTCAGGTCGGAGCGGCGTTCGGTGAGGATCCTCAGCTCGACGGCGTGCTCGTCGTCCGGCCGGATGACGGCCAGGTCCCGGCGCATCCGGGCCTGGTCGGCGATGACGACGGCGTCTTTGGCGTCGGTCTTGCCCATGCCCCGGTAGCCGGCCGAGGCCCGGTTGACGGCCAGGCCAGGTATGTAGACCAGCTGCTGGCCGTGGTTGAGGAGCACGTTGATCAGCAGGGCTGCCATGCCGTCGGCGACGTCGACGGCCCAGAGTACGTCCTCGTCCAGTGCCAGGACATCGGCGAGCAGGGCCAGCAGCTCCGGCTCGTCGTTCAGAACCCGGCGCGACAGCAGCTTCCTGCCCTCGGTGTCCAGGACCACGCAATGGTGGTGGGTCTTGCCGATGTCCGTGCCTGCCCAGATATGGGCCACCTGTTCCTCCGGTCGTTCGACGCGTGCTGTTCGTCCGGACGACCTCGCCAGCGTGGTCCTACTCAGCGATGCACCCGAGGGGCTCGCAGCTCCTAATCAGCGGTCGAGTCGCCGTGAGACACCGGGCGGCCAGGTCGGGGGAACCATCGAGGGCAGCCGTCTGAAAGCCATACCCGGTGTCTCTGGATCTCTGGACCTTACGACGGCCCGTCCAACCCACCAACAAGGTAGGACCGTCTGACCCGGTGGCCCGGGCGCGAGCCGCGCTTTCGGCAGTCGGCTGGGCCCAGGCGGCGTGTGACAGGGGGCGGAGCTGCTGGCATGGTTAGGTGGACACATAAAAGTTGATAGCGGAAACGGCAGTGCCCCCGCCGCTGGAACGGCGAGGGCACCCATTGCCGCTTTGGGCGTCCCCGGCTAGGTAGATGAGCCGGGGGCGTCGTCACATCCGGGAGAAGAATCCCTCGCGGATCATGCGACCGACCCAGTACAGCGCGGCCAACGCCGGGGCGAGCCAGAGGCGGACGCGCTGACGCACCTTCCGCCAGTCGACCGGCGTGGGCCACAGATGCTCACTCATAGAGCTTCCTCTCGGAACGCGGGACCGGCGAAGTGCCGGACACCGACGTCGGGGGTCCGGAAACAGTCCCGCCCGAGTGGTTACTCGCGATGTAAGCGCTGCTCACTCTACGCGCACGGCAGAGGCCGTCGCACCCCCCGCATCCCTGCTTCCACGGCCTGAAAGCAGCGTTCAGCGGAACTTCCGTTGCGCTCCGTATAGCTAATTGGGCCAACGGTGTAAAAAGGTTCGCCCAGGAACTCGCGCACTGTCACGGTGTGACCTGTGCCACATGCGGCTCTCGACTCGGGCTGGGCAGGGGCCGATGCGGTAACGCGCCCGAGGGCCCACAGGGGCGGTTCGGCCCTATCTCCTGGGTCGACGGGCGTTATCCGTAGCAGCTCCGCTTTTCACCCATGCCGGATGGTCAGTCGGGTTCCAGGGCGCCGGCACTCCTACGCGATCGGTCGCGCCCTCTGGCGGAGATGCACCTCATCGGCCCACGCTCGCCGAACCCCTCTCACCTCCTCACGCACGCCCGGCAGCTCGGGGCCCGCCTGGCCCTGTCGGCCGGACGTACGGTCGCTGCCGGCTACCCACCGGTACGTCCGACTGACCTGGCTCGTCCCTGCCCACGCATGCGGGCATCTGGCGAAGCCGGGCTGATTCCGACGTCTCTCCCACTCCGGTCAGCCCTGCGCCGGCGGAGTGGCGCCGTCGCCGTCGGCGGCCGGTGGCCGCACGGGCAGCGGCGGAGTGGTAGTGAAGGACAGCCCGGAGAAGTCCCGGCCCTGCAACACCGGCTCGTTCAGGGTGCCGCCGCTGATGGTGTCGGTGATCTCGCCGTCGCCGGTACGCACCAGCTTCGCCTGCTCGTGCCAGCCCTCAAGGGCGGTACGGAAGCCGGTGTCCAGGACGGCCCGCACCGCCAGCGCCGTGCTCAGCGCCTGCGCCCGCGCCTGGTCGGCCGGATCCTGTTCCAGCCGGGCCAACTCGGCCACCCCGGAACTGACCGGCGGGTCCTGGCCGTCCGTGCCGTCACCGCGCCGGAACGGACGCCGCACCAGCGCGGACAGCCCCGCCAACGCCTGCCGGCCGACCTCTCCACCGGCGCCACCGGCCAGCGCCACCAGCAGTCCCACCGAAACCGGATCCACCCCTGCCTGCTCCCGAAGGAGTGCGTGAACGGCATCTTCGAGGACACGGAACGAGCGGCCAACCCTGATCGCCGGAAGGTGGCCATTCTGCACGAGGCGGTGGACGGTCATCTTCGAGACGCGCATCATTGAGGCAACTTCGGCCACGGTGAGGAACACCGCACCTTCGAGCCGTGCCTGTGTCTTGCTCGAACGGGCGGACGAGGACCGGTAGGTAGGTGGTTGATTCGAGGGCTGCTCATCGGAGAGATCAGCATCGGAAGGTACGGAACGTGGGTTACGGCGCTGAGATGAGCGGACGAGCTGAGAGCGGCCCAAGACGGTCTCCAGGGTTTCCCGGAGCGCGATCAGTTCGCCCAGATACTCCGCGTACAGCGGGTCGGACAGGTCAAGGCTGTTGAGCTCCGTAGTCCGGATGAGTTCGAGGACCAGCCGTACTCGGCCCCTGGTCTCTTCGTCTCGTGTCGACAGCGCGTATCCCGAGGCTTCCGATTCAGCCAATTGGTGCCAGAGCTGACGTGCTGCATGGCCTAGGCGCTGCTGCAGCTCGGCGTCCAGCCCTGGGGCTGCGGTCGTGGTCGGCTGGTCAGCCAGCTCCTGCGCCTGGTGCTCCCGAAGGACATGATCTTCAGGCTGAACCGGATCCGTCTCGCTCTGGTGGTCGTGCTGTGCTGGCACCCGCGTGAATGTCTGCTGAAGCTGGGTCGCTTCCTCGTCACGCCGGACACGCATCGCGTCCCGGCCTGGCGAGTCGTCGTGCAGCGGCTTGTAGGCCAGAGCATGGCGCAGCCAGGAGAAGAAGGACCGAGGCTCCGCTTCCGGGGCCCTGCCGTAATCGGCCTGACAAGACCGAGCCTCTGCGAACGGCGGAGCCGTCCGGGCGATGTTCCCCAGCACCTGGGACGCGAAGGAGTCAGAGTGCACCGATCTGCCCTCCCTGAGGCGTGGTCATCTCCGGAGCCGCCGCCTGATGAGCGGAAGTACCGGGCGCCGGCACAAGCGCCCCAGGCTCTACAGGTGGGGCGGTAACCGCCGGATGGGATAGCCCTTGCTTGGCCAGCTGCTGCAGGATCTTGGGAGCGGCGATCCCTATGGTGAGGGCGGCTAGGGGGCCGGCCACCTGCCCCGACGCGGCGAAGGCCGCGGTCAGCCCCATCCCCACACCCAGCCTGATGATCACGGCGACCGCGTACGGTGCGAACGCCGGCTCGCCCTTCTTCTTCCAGGGCCAGCCGTCGGTGGTGTGGATCGCGGTGTAGAGGTCCAGGCCCTCGATGAGCGCCGCGCCCAGCAGCCCCCAAAGACACCCTTCTAAGACCGTCATCAGCGGCTCCCCTCAGCTGAGTTGGCGTCCGCAAGACGCTGTCGGAGGAGGACAGCATCTCAGCCGCGGTCATTCCTCCACAGTGCCTCGCAGAAAGCCGTCGTCTACCGAGTCCCCCTGCGCCGACCAGTCACTCTTCCTGGTGCCTTGAGACGCGCCGTGCAGGCGAGGGTGATTTCCACGGTCTTGTCCGGGTCGGCTGTGTGGAATGATCCGCAGGTCAGCGCGCGGGTTTCATCGCGGCCTTCTCACGACCCGCCCACCGACGGCGTACCCCGACCCGGTCACGCCGACCACACGTCGCTGCTCCACCAAGCCCTCCCTGGCCTTGTCCGACGCAAGCTCCCCCGGCCCGGCGAACGGGGATCCTCCGCCGGGCCGGGGGAATCAGCCCTCGATGCGCTGTGAGGTGTCCCCGGGGCCGGACTGGCGAGGCCGCGTGGCATGTACCAGCAGATCACCGCCGCTCGCCGTCTTAGGGGTGAGGGTGAACGACACTCGGTGCGTGCGCCCACGAGACAGCCCGGCCTCGGCCTCGGCACCGACCGCCCACAGCTTGAACCCGGCCTTCGCCTTCGCGTCCGCCCGCAGTTCGACCTCGAACTCCATCTCCACCGGCCCCACCGCGAACACCACCCCAGGATCCTCCCCGACCTGAGCCGCCGCCGACAGCAGTTCGTCGCGTACCGCGGCCACCGCATCCACCAGAGGAATATCCGCTGCACCCACCCCTATGTACATGACGCATGATCGCGCTGATCTGGACACCGTAGAACCAGCGCCCCGACTGCCGCAGCAGATTCCGCCTCCTCGGTCTCTGTACCAGGTACGAGCGGAACGTTGGTCAGCTGGCAGGTACGCCGGGCGAGTGGGTGACGGCATCTGCGGAGAGGCTAGGGGCAGCTTCTCCGAGGTCAGGGTGGGTGGCTGCGACGGCGCGCAGGATGCGGATGAGGCTCTGGGGTTCGAGGGGGCGGCCGTTGATGGTGGTGAAGAGGTGGCCGGCGTCGTGGCGGGCGGCGGCGCGGTGTGGGAGGTATTCATCGATGGCGCGTACGGCGTCGTGGTGGACGGGCTGGAGTCGGGTGGCGTCGGAGGCGGCGTTCTTCTGGGGGACGTCCCAGGTGGTGCGGTGCTGTTCGCGGTGGCGTCCGGTCAGGCGCATGGCGGTGATCTGGCCGGGGCGCAGGATGTCGTCTTCGTGGTGGCGGGCCCAGAGGTAGTGGTTGAGGCAGAGGTAGATGAGTGCGCGGGCGCGGTGGGGGCCTTCGCGGTGGGTGCCGGTGTAGCGGTCGGCGGCCTGGGCGAGCCAGCGGCATTGGTCGGGGGTGAGGAGGTCGCGGCCGGGCAGGCCGGCGGCGAAGTTTCCGCCGTGCTGGAACTGGAGCGACTTGGCGGTGCCGGGCGGCACGAGGGCGGGTCCGCCGTCGGCCGCGGGGGTCTGGGCCCAGCGGTAGAAGGAGCGGACGGCTCCGCAGGCGGCGTCGCGGGAGCGGGCCGCGGTGGCGTAGCCGATGGCCCAGTTCTGCAGGGCCATGGGGGTGGGTTGCAGGTACGCGTCGGGGTCCGGGCGGCCGTCGAGGCCGCAGCCGACGGTGAGCCAGTGCAGGAGGGCGGGCCGGTAGTGCTCGAGGGCCTGGTAGCCGAAGTATCCGTTCGCCTCGGAGTTCGGGCCGGCCAGCCACTCCTCGACCAGGGCTGCGACGTCGCGATCCATGTGGCCAAGTTACCTGTAAGACCGGAGCTCAGTATCCGTCCCACCGGATGTAGCAGTCGGAGGGACGCCCGGTGCCCTTGTTCTTCTGCTTGCCGCTCGGGTCGTCGTTTCGGAAGGCGTACCACGGCCATTCCGTTTCCGCTTTTTGACGGAACTCCTCGAGGTCTTTCCCGGAGATTGAGAGGCAGAAGGTTTGGACGATGGGATTCTTCTTGTCGCTACGCCGATGCAGTGTCAGGCTTCCCCTGTACTCGCCCGGCTTGAAGCCCCAGCGCTCTGCCACAAAGCTGAAGAAGGGCTGCTGGGGTTTCTCCTGGGCGATCACGATGGCGGCGGGGTCGGCGGCATGCTCGAATGCCTCCTTGGGCGGGGCCTCAAAGTTGACCAGCTCGTCCCACCAGAACTGCGGGCGATCAGGGTGATCGGAAGGGCTCCGGGGCTCCAGCTTGAGTTCCACTTCCGTGATGATCTCCACGTCCTCGGACTTGGTCGGAGCGGTGATGGTCGGCTGCACGACGAAGTAGGCGCGGTTGCTGTGCTGCCCCATGCGCACGATGTGGGGCAGCCATACCTCGACCTTGGGCGGCTTGATGAGCACGAAGTTGTAGATGGAGAAGCCCAGTGCCACCAGGCTGGTGACGATCGGCGTCCAGGTCTGCAGCAGCCAGCCGAGCCATGCGTGTGTGGGCGTTGGCGGCTCGGGCGAGGGCTTGTCCATGTGTCCAGGCTGGGAGCGCCGAGGATAACCGGCAATCGCGCGGACCCGCCTGAGTGAAACTAGAAGTTACTTGTAACAGACCAGAACCCCCACTCCCCTGCCCGCGGTGTACCAAGGTCCGGTACCCAGGGGTACGGCGCGGGGCGGGGCCGGGCCAGTTGCGGTGAGAGGGTGGTGGATGTCTGTTACAGGTAACTTGATGGTGGGAGGGGCGGGATAGGGTTCAGGGGTCCGAGCACGACAAGAATGCGGAGGGGCGCCGGTGTTCATCGAGGTCAGCAGCGTCTCCGGGCCCCCGTCCGACGAGGGGCCGGCGGGTCTCGTCCTCACCCCCGTCAACACCCACGACCGCGGCTACCGCACCACCTACGAGCTGCACATCCGCGAGGAAGACAACCAGCCTCCCCGGCGACTCGGCACCGTCAAGATCGGCAGCACCCACCAGCAACCGGGGAACCGCGCCCTTCAGCCCGGCCGGTACTCGGCACTGGACGACGAAAGCCGGCCACACCACTGGTTCTCGGTCGGACAGGACGACACCTACTACGCCAACATCGCCCGGCTCGGCACCGAACGACGCGCCTCCATCCTGAAAGCCCTGTCCGACATCGCCTTCAGCCGGGAAGCCTTCGCCGTGGCGATGGAGCACGAGGTCACCCCCGCCTCCCTGCTCCGCCACATCTCCGAAAGCACCGTGGTCATGCAGTTCAGGCGAATCGCGGCCGGCGGCGACCGCCTGCTCGGCTACCACTTCGCCTACACCACGCCCACCGAGCAGGCGTACGTAAGCTCGACACTCGACTTCAAGGCCGATCCGGGTTCCACACCCCCCAGCAACGTCCACGTCCTGATCGGACGCAACGGCGTCGGCAAGACCACCCTGCTCAAGCGGATCGCCCGCGCAGCGGTCCGCGTCGGCTCCACAGAAGCCGACGGCACCTTCACCCTCTGCGAGCCCCCGGTCGGCGTGACCATGGGGGTGCCGAGGAACGTCGTCTCCGTCTGCTTCAGCGCCTTCGACCCCTTCTCCGGCTTCACCGACGTGAGCCCGGACGGCAACCTCTCCTTCGAGTACGTCGGCCTGCACATCAGGGCCGGCGACCACAGCGAGCGAAAGTCGCACACGGACCTGGCTGCCGAATTCACCGGAAGCCTGGCAGTCATCCAGGCGACCGGCAGAACCCAGCGTTGGGCCAATGCAGTCGACGCGCTGATGACCGACCCGGCATTCGCCACGGGCAGCGTTCCCGGGCTCGTCGACTACATGAGCAGCACGGACCCGGACGACTTTTCCCACGAAACCCCTCACCGCGTGTTCTCGGAACTGAGCTCCGGCCACGCGATCGTGCTACTCACCCTCACCCGTCTCGTTGAACTCGTCGTCGAGCAGACCCTGGTCCTCCTCGACGAGCCGGAGAGCCACCTCCACCCGCCACTGCTCTCCGCCTTCGTCAGGACGCTCTCGCAACTCCTCGCCGACCGCAACGGCATCGCCATCGTCGCCACGCACTCCCCCGTCGTGCTCCAGGAGGTCCCCCGCTCCTGCGTCTGGAAACTCAGCCGGTGGGGCCGCCTGCGAGCCGAACGGCCCAGCATGGAGACCTTCGGGAGAACGTGGGAGTCCTCACCCACGAGGTCTTCGGCCTCGAGGTCCAGGAATCCGGCTTCCACGCCGTCATCCAGCAAGCCGTCGCCGAGCTGGACAGCTACCAAGACGTCCTGGACCGCTTCGGCGGCCAGCTCGGCGGGGAAGCCAAGGGTCTCGTTCGGATCCTCCTGGCGGACAAGGCCGCGGGCGAGGACAGCTGATGTGGCCCCTGGGCCGGCCACGACACGGCGCCCGGGACAGCTACGAGGCCTGCATCTCCCGCACCAGGGAGATGGGCGCCCAAAAGCGCCGCACCCGCCTGATCGCGGCCGCCGACGCCGTCGAGGCGGCCGGCGAGGCATACCGGAGCGGCGCCGCCGCGGGATCCCTGCACGGCCTCAGGCCCGAGGCGTTCCAGATCCCCGGCATCGGCCAGGACGAGAAGGTCGTCACCTGGCTGTACGAGAACGGCATGGTCAAGGGCGGCCCCGGCCGGGCCATCTACGACGAGCTGATGTCCGCCCCCGAACACACGTGCCCGCTGTGCGGGCACGGCACGGTCAGCCAGCTCGACCACTTCATGCCCAAGAGCAGCTACCCAGCCCTGTGCGTGGACCCGCTCAACCTCATACCGGCCTGCTCGGACTGCAACAAGGTCAAAGGCGACACGAAGGCCACCCGGGCTGAGGAGCTGCCTCTCCACCCGTACTTCGACCACATCGACAGCGAGCCGTGGCTCGCCGCCAGGGTGATCCACGAGGACGGCTCCGTACGGCTGGAGTTCTACATCTCCCCACCGGACAGCTGGGACCAGGTCCTGACCAACCGCGCCCGCAACACTTCAAGCTGTTCAACCTCCGCAAAACCTACGCCAACCAGGCCAACCGGTACATCGGCGAAATCCGCGGACTGCTCCGACTCCTTCTGGCCCGCGGCGGAGCCGACGCCGTTCGCGCCCACCTGCTCGACAGCGCAGCCAGCTCACTGAGCGAGCGCCCCAACAGCTGGATCGGCGTCACCCACCGGAGCCTGGCCGCAGACCCGGCTTTCTGCCAGGGCGCCTTCGGCGGCTGACCGTCGGAGAGACGCGCGAGCCGCTTTCGGTCCCGCGGGGGTGCGGGTCAGGCGGACGGACCACCGAGCGTGCACGGCGTCCTGGAAGACCCGCCCGGGACGACGTGCGAAGGGCCTCCGGGCGGGCTGCGGCGTCCACGATGCCAGCCGGGAAGCGGCCCGCGTCGAGGCGCGGCCGCGCCCGCGAGCCAGGACCTCGCCGCCCGGCGGTCCTCGTCACCGCGCCTCCGCACTGCGACGACCAGGTCTTCGCCGACCGCGTCTGCTACTGGGTCGCGCGGTCAGCGCAAGTACGTCTGCTGCCACTCCAGGGAGGTCATGGAGAGGGCGGCGTCCGCCAGGGCCTTCGCCGAGTCCGTCTTGAGGCTGCCCAGGCTGGTGTCGATCCAGTTCTGGGTGAGCGCGTAGCCCTGCTCCCGGTATTCCACGGCCTGGATCAGGCATTCCAGCTTGTCGGCGTCCCGGGCGACGATCGCCTCCGGCGTGGTGCCGTCCTCGTACTCGTCGACGGCAGACTGGACCCCCGACCGGACAGCCGGGTGCGCAGCCGAGACCTGGTCCGTGGCGACCTCCTGGTTGGAGGCGGCGCGCAGGTAGCGCCGGCCGATGTGCGGAATGTCGCCGACGCGCGTCTCCTGGCTGTCGTGGAAGAGGCAGAGCAGGGAGGTACGGGCCGGATCGGCGCCCGCACTGACATCTCTGCTCCGTTCAACCGCAGGCTCCCGACACGGAACATGGTTGCGACGTACACCGATGCCCGCATCCGGACCGCGGCGAATATACTGGGGACACCGAGTTACTCAGGCACGAAGGGCCCCCACCAGTGGTGGGGGCCCTTCGCTTGTCCGCAGAGACGGCAACCAGCCTTCAGGCGACCTGCAGCTTCGGCCTGCCGGTCGGGGCCGGCGGGGCCTGGTGGTACGTCGGCAGCTTCAGGTTGGGCAGGTCCCCCGCCTGGATGCGGATGAGGGCCGCGCGGAACGCCGCCTCCATGCTCTCGGGGCTCTCGTACTTCGCCGCGAGCGGATGGAGGCGGTAGGAGTTGCCGTTGCGCTCCTCGCTGCGCGGCCTGAGCACGATGTTCAGCTCGCACAAGGGCGCCATCAGCCCACTGACCGCCTGCGGGGTGACCCTGTACTCGGCGGCCATGTCCTTCTGCCGGACGGGCAGGGCTCCCCCGAAGTCGCTGCGGGAGACGAGGTACTGGAGGAACTTGACGGCAGACCCCGACAGCGGCAGGGCCCAGATGCGCTCCGCGATGATCGGAGACATGACGTTAGCCATGGAACAGCCTTCCTCGTGAGCGGACGCCCGCGCAGGGGCATGGCAGCACTATCACCCGGTACGCCTCCTAGCGCGATAGCTCTCCTCGGCCTCGAAGCCGAGGTCCAACTCCTCCTGATGTGCTCCCTGCGGTCCGACCGCGTACGGGAACTCTTCGGCGTCGTGGTCGTGCCGGTCGGCGATCTCGGCCAGTACTTCCTGCTGGGCCGTGCTGCTGCCGTGGAACCACAGGCGCACGTTGATCTGGATCCGGCCGTTGCCGGCCTTCTCCACCCAGTTGTAACCGCACAGCGCCTGGACGGCCCGGTTGACCGTGGAACGCGTGATCATCTTGCCGCCCTTCTGCGCGGCAATTTTGTTCAGGCCATCCG
>NZ_CP020555.1:6372500-6557500 GCF_002080455.1 Streptomyces sp. Sge12 | reverse complement strand
TGGCGCGGCTGCTGGGTGTGCCGATGCCGGGTGTGCCCGACAGCGACGAGCCGTACGTACTGATCGCGCGGGACCTGGCTCCCGCCGACACCGCTCTGCTCGACCCCGCGCTCGTCCTCGGCTTTGTGACCGAGGAGGGCGGGCCGACCAGCCACAGCGCGATCCTCGCGCGGGCCCTGGGCGTGCCGGCGATCGTGGCGCTGCCGGGTGCCGGTGAGATCGCCGAGGGCACGATGATCGCGGTGGACGGCAGCACGGGTGACCTCTTCGTGGACCCGTCCGCGGAGAAGCGGGCCGAGCTGGAGGCCGCGGCCGCCGAGCGCAGGGCGGCTCTGGCCGCCTCGTCCGGTCCGGGTGCGACGTCCGACGGTCACAAGGTGCCGCTGCTGGCCAACGTGGGCGGTCCCGCCGACGTGCCGGCCGCCGTCGAGGCCGGGGCGGAGGGTGTGGGTCTGTTCCGCACCGAGTTCCTCTTCCTGGACGACAGCAAGAAGGCGCCGACCGAGGAGAAGCAGGTCGAGTCCTACCGCAAGGTGCTCGAGGCCTTCCCCGAGGGACGCGTGGTCGTGCGGGTGCTCGACGCCGGCGCCGACAAGCCGCTGGACTTCCTGACCCCGGGCGACGAGCCCAACCCGGCGCTGGGTGTGCGCGGGCTGCGCTCGCTGCTGGACCACCCGGAGGTGCTGCGTACGCAGCTCACCGCGCTGGCCAAGGCTGCCGAGGGGCTGCCGGTCTACCTCGAGGTCATGGCCCCGATGGTCGCCGACCGCATCGACGCCAAGGCGTTCGCGGACGCCTGCCGGGAGGCGGGGCTGAAGGCGAAGTTCGGCGCGATGGTGGAGATCCCCTCCGCCGCGCTGCGGGCGCGTTCGATCCTCCAGGAAGTCGAGTTCCTGTCGCTGGGCACGAACGACCTGGCTCAGTACGCCTTTGCCGCCGACCGCCAGGTCGGCGCCGTGTCCCGACTCCAGGACCCGTGGCAGCCGGCGCTGCTCGACCTGATCGCCATGTCGGCGGATGCCGCCAGGGCGGAGGGCAAGAGCTGTGGTGTCTGTGGCGAGGCTGCCTCCGACCCGCTGCTGGCGTGTGTGCTGACCGGTCTGGGTGTCACCTCTCTTTCGATGGGTGCCGCTTCGATTCCTTATGTGCGGGCGACGCTCGCCAAGTACACGCTGGCCCAGTGCGAGCGTGCCGCGGCGGCCGCTCGTGCGGCGGACAGCGCCGAGGAGGCCCGTGTGGCCGCGCAGGCGGTGCTGTCCGGCGAGTAGCCGGAGGCGTGGGTGGTGTTCCGAGGGGCCTTCGCCGGTGGCGAGGGCCCCTCGGTCCGTCCCGGACCGGTGGGTCAGTGGTGAGGTCCGGGTGCGTCGACCTCGTACCCCGGGCAGTACTCGACGCCGGATTCGGGGGCGACGGGGTCTCCGGTGTCGGCGTCGGTGCAGTAGGCGTTGAAGACGGCCGCGGCCGAGAGGGCGATGAGGCGGCCGCGGTCCAGGCGCCAGCCGTGGACCCGGTCCCCCCGGCCCTCGGCGGTGCTGCGGACCACCAGTCCCCCGGGTCCGCCCAGGGCGAGCCCGGCGGCGAGGACCGTCACGAAGTCGAGGCCTTCCCGGCCCTCGACGCGTGGTGGGGTGTCCGGGTCGTCGGTGGTTTCGGCGTGCAGGACGGCGACGAGTTGCTGTGCCTCGGTCGGGACGCTGCAGACGAAGTGGTGGTGGCCGGGTGGGGCGCCGGCCACGAGCCGTTCGAGTGCGTCGGTGGCGCGCTCGAAGGAGGCCCGGCCGATGTCCTCGCCGCAGTCCGCGCAGCGGCCGACCTCGGTGAGGAGTCCGGTGGCGTACTCCCAGGTGGCCTGGCGGACGGCCTCGTCGACGAGGAGCGGGACGAGCTCGTCGATGGGCTGGCCGGTGTACGGGAGGACGGCGCCGCTGCCGGCCAGCTCGGCGGTGAAGCGGGCGCGGGTCTCGGCGGTGTCCGGGTCGAGGCCGTGCTCCCCGCAGTACTGGGCGTACTCGTCGGGGTCGAAGAGGGCGACGGTGGTGTGGATGCCCTGGGCCGCGAGGGACCGGAGCAGGCCGTCCACCTGGTGGAGGTAGTCCCGGTGGTCGTCGAAGGTGAAGCTGCGGTAGCCGCGCATGGCCGCGAAGTCCCCGGCGTCGGCCAGCAGGCCGACGGTGCCGGGGACCTCGCGGCGCAGCGTGCGGCGCCGGTCGGTGGTGCGGGTCCGGTGCGTACCGGTGTCATTGGTCTTGCGTCGCATGGCTCCCCCTGAGTGCCGCAATCACTTGCTCACTCAGAGTAATGAACGCCACTGACAGTGACCGTTTGCGGCCTCAGCCGCGGGTGCGGGCCAGCTCCTCGTAGAAGTGGAGGAGGTCGATGTTGTCGACGGAGCCGGGGTTGACCGCCTTGGCCAGCGGGGCTCCCTGCAGCAGGCGCTTGACCGGGACCTCGATGCGCTTGCCGGTGAGGGTGTGCGGGATGGCCGGGACCTCGATGATCTCGTCGGGGACGTGGCGCGGGGAGAGTTCCTCGCGGATCGTCGCCTTGATCCGGGCGCGCAGGTCGTCGTCGAGGGTCGCGCCGGGGGCGAGGTGGACGAAGAGCGGCATCCAGTAGCCGCCGTTCGGCTCCTCCAGGCCGATGACGAGGGATTCCTTGATCTCGGGGAGGCGCTCGACGGCCTCGTAGATGTCGGCGGAGCCCATCCGGACGCCCTGCCGGTTGAGCGTGGAGTCGGAGCGGCCGTGGATGATCACCGAGCCGTGGTCGGTGAGGGTGATCCAGTCCCCGTGGCGCCAGACGCCGGGGAACATCTCGAAGTAGGAGTCGTGGTAGCGGCTGCCGTCGGGGTCGTTCCAGAAGTGGATCGGCATGGAGGGCATGGGGTTGGTGACGACGAGCTCGCCGACCTCGCCGATGACGGGCTTTCCGGAGGGGTCCCAGGACTGGAGGTCCGTACCCAGGCAGGCGGCCTGGAGTTCGCCGATGTGCACGGGGAGGGTGGGGACGGCGCCGGCGAAGCAGCTGCACACGTCGGTGCCGCCGCTGACGGAGGCGATCCAGAGGTCCTCGGCGACCTCGTCGTGGAGCCAGCGGAAGCCGTCGGGCGGGAGCGGGGAGCCGGTGGTGGCCACGCACTTCACGGCGGAGAGGTCGAAGTCGCGGGACGGGTGGACCTCGGCCTTGCGGCAGGCCATGACGTACGCGGCGGAGGTGCCGTAGAGGGTGGCCCCGGTGCGCTCGGCGATGCGCCACTGGGCGCCCGTGTCGGGATAGCCGGGGCTGCCGTCGTAGAGCACGACGGTCGTGCCCGTGAGCAGTCCGGAGACGAGGAAGTTCCACATCATCCAGCCCGTGGAGGTGTACCAGAAGAACCGGTCCTCGGGGCCGAGGTCGCAGTGCAGGCCGAGCTGCTTGAGGTGTTCGAGGAGGATGCCGCCCTGCGACTGGACGATGGCCTTGGGGAGGCCGGTGGTGCCGGAGGAGTACAGCACCCAGAGCGGGTGGTCGAAGGGGACCGCCTCGAAGACGGGCTCGGTGTCGCCAGCGGTCAGGGCGGACCAGTCCAGGGCGCCCGCGGGGGCGGGGGTGCCGAGGAGCGGGATGTGGACGACGGCGCGCAGGGAGGGGAGGTCCGCGCGGAGCTCGGCGACGGTGTCGCGGCGGTCGTGCTCCTTGCCGCCGTAGCGGTAGCCGTCGACGGTGAACAGGACGACGGGCTCGACCTGCTGGAAGCGGTCGAGGACGCTGCGGGCTCCGAAGTCGGGGGCGCAGGAGGTCCAGACACCGCCGACGGCGGCGGTGGCGAGGAGGGCGACGGTGGCCTGGGGGATGTTGGGGAGGTAGCCGCTGATCCGGTCGCCGGGGCGTACGCCGAGGGCGCGCAGCTCGGCGGCGAGCGACCCGACCTGGCGGCGGAGCTCGGCCCAGGTGACGGGGACGGGCTCGTGGGTCTCGTCCACGTACAGCAGGGCGGGGTCGTCGGCGCGCGCCGGGTCCTCGGCGGCGCGCAGCGCGTGCTCGGCGTAGTTGAGGGTGGCGCCGTCGAACCAGCGTGCGCCGGGCATCGAGCGGTCTGCGAGGACGGACCGGTACGGGGTGGTGAAGCGGACGTCGAACCATTCGGCCACGGCCTGCCAGAAGGTGTCCAGCTCGTCGACGGACCAGCTGTGCAGCGCGGGGTAGCCGCCGTCGGCGGGGGCTCCGTGGTGCTCGGCGGCCCAGGCCTGGAAGGCGGTGATCCGGGCCGCGGCGATCCGGTCGGGGCCCGGCGCCCAGAGGGGTTCCGGCTGCGTGGCTGAGGTCATGGGTCGGCTCCCGGTCAAGTCTGCGGCTCGCGCTTCGTGTGCGTACGGTGCCACCGCGCGGGGGTGTGGGCGCGGCGGCTCACAGGGACCATGCCATGTGATCGTCCGCTGCACCAGGGTCGGCCTGGCGGGTCGGGTGATCGGCCCGGGGGTGCCGCCGGCGGGTGAACGGCAGTTGAACGCCGTCCCCTCGGCCGGGGGCCGGTGGCAGGGTGAGCGGCATGGACGGTCGTGATCTGGTACGTGCGGTGAAGGACTTGGGTTCGGAGCGCGGTCGGCGCGCGTGGCGCGCGGCCTGGCGCCATCGGCGCTCGGATGCGGTGGGGCTCCCGCGCCGGGGCGCGGAGCGGGCGCGTGTGCCGGGTCTGCTGACGGGTACGGAGGCCCGGCCGGGCGGGGGCGTGCTGCGGTTCGCGCGTTCGGAGCTGCTGGTACGGGTCATGGTGGGCGGCGCGGTGTTCTGGGGCTGGGACGGGGCCGGGCCGACGCCTTCGTACGCGGTGGTGGGCGAGGGGCCGGAGCCGGATCCGCGGGCGGTCCTGGAGCCGGACACCGGGGGCGGCTGGCGGGTGGTGTCGGAGCGGGTGACGGTGGCGGTGTCCCGGCACGGGGCGGTGGAGGTGCGCACGCCGGGCGGGACGGTGCTGCGCCGGGAGGCGCCGCCGCGGTGGTGGGAGCCGGTGGATCCGCGGATGGGCGGGGCGCGGTGGCTGCAGCGCAGCGAGGTGCCGGCGGACGCGCGGTTCTTCGGGCTGGGCGGGCGGGCCGCGGGGCCGCGGCTGCGGGACGGGGCGTACCGGCTGTGGAACACCGATCCGAAGGGGGGCTTCGGGCCGGGGACCGATCCCCTGTACCTGACGATGCCGGTGCAGATGGTGGTCGCGGACGCGGGAACGCATCTGGTGTTCCACGACAACGCGTGGGACGGCCGGGTGCTGCTGCGCGAGGGTGAGGAGGGCGCCGGCTCGGGGGCGGACCGGCCGGGGGCGAGCGAGCTGCGGATGGAGGGCGGGCCGCTGCGGTGCTGGGTGCTGGTGGGGACGCCGGCGCGGGTGATGCAGGGGTGGTCGGGGCTGACGGGGGCGGCCGCGGTGCCGCCGGAGTGGGCGCTCGGGTACCAGCACGCGCGGTGGGGGTTCGGGAGCGCGGAGGAGGTGCGGCGGGTGGTCGCGGGGTACGCGTCGCGCGGGCTCGCGCTGTCGGCCGTACACCTGGACATCGACCACTACGACGGGCACCGGGTGTTCACGGTGGACGCGGAGCGGTTCCCCGATCTGCCGGGCCTGGCGCGGGAGCTGGGCGAGCTGGGGGTGCGGCTGGTGTCGATCGTGGACCCGGCGGTGAAGGTGGGCGACGGGGTGCACGTGTCGGGGCGGGCGGTGGGGGCGCGGGGCGCCTTCGTGCGGGACGCGCGGGGCGAGGAGGTGCGCGGCGAGGTGTGGCCGGGTGAGTGCGCGTACCCGGACTTCACGGATCCGGCGGTGCGCGCGTGGTGGGGCGGGCTGTACGAGGAGCGGCTGGCGCAGGGCTTCGCCGGTTTCTGGCACGACATGAACGAGCCGGTGTCCTTCGCGCCGTTCGGGGACAACACCCTGCCGAGGTCGGCGCGGCACGCGCTGGACGGGGCGGGCGGTGACCACCGGGAGGGGCACAACGTGTACGCGCTGGGGATGGCGCGGGCGGGGTGGGAGGGGCTGGTGCGGCTGCGGCCGGCGGAGCGGCCGTTCCTGTTCTCCCGGTCGGGGTGGGCGGGGATGCAGCGCTACGGGGGCACGTGGTCGGGGGACGTGGAGTCCAGCTGGGAGGGGCTGCGGGCCTCGCTGGCGCTGGTGCTGGGGCTCGGGCTGTGCGGGGTGCCGTACTCGGGCCCGGACGTCGGCGGGTTCGGGGGTTCCCCGTCGCCGGAGTTGTACGTGCGGTGGCTGCAACTGGGGGCCTACCTGCCGCTGTTCCGGACGCACTCGGCGATCTGGGCGGGTCGGCGGGAGCCGTGGGAGTTCGGGCCGGAGGCGGCGGAGCAGGCCGCGGCGGTGATGGCGGAACGGGAGCGCCTGCGGCCCTACTTCGTGACGCTGGCCCATCTGGCGCGGCGGACGGGCGCCCCGTACGTGCGGCCGGTGTGGTGGGGGACGCCGGAGGAGCGGCAGCTGCGGGACTGCGAGGACGCCTTCCTGCTGGGCGACGCGCTGCTGGTGGCGCCCGTGCTGGAGTGCGGGGCGGACCGGCGGGCGGTACGGCTGCCGCGGGGCCGGTGGTACGACACCGCGACGGGGGCGGCGTACGAGGGGCCGGGCCAGATCCTGCTGGACGCGCCGCAGGGCCGGATCCCGGTGCTGGCGCGGGCGGGGTCCGTGCTGCCGGTGCGCTCGGCCTCCGGTGGCGGCACGGAGCTGGAGGTGTGGGCGCCGGCGCGGGGGCGCACGGGGGGCGGGGTGGTGATCCGGGACCCGGGGCCGGGCTTCGGGGCGGGCGAGGTGGAGCGGTACACGGTGCGGTGGGCGGGGGACGCGGTGGTGGTGGAGGACGAGTCGGGGAAGCCGGTGGAGGGGGTCACCGTACGGGGGCTGTAGTCGCGACCCGATCGTGCAACCATCGGTTGCACATCACCTCGGGGTGGACTAGCGTTATATGCAACCGAAGGTTGCGAAAGATGGGGACGGAGACGGCCATGGAGTACGGGAGCATCGAGCGCGAGCTGCACATCGACGCCTCGCCCGAGGTGGTGTTCGAGGTGCTCAGCAGCCCGGAGCACATCCGGGACTGGTGGAGCGCCGAGACCGCCTTCGAACCGGCCGCGGGTGCGACGGGCCGCCTCACGTGGACGGACGCGGACAGCGGCCGGCGCGAGTCCTCTGCCTTCACGGTGGTGGAGGCCGACCCGCCGCGGCTGTTCTCGTTCCGCTGGACCTACGACGAGACGGAGACGGAGGCGGCCGGTCCGGGGCCGGGCAACTCGCTCCTGGTGACCTTCGAACTCGTCCCCGAGGGCGCGGGAACCACGGTCCGCTTCCGCGAGAGCGGCTACCGCGAGCGGGGCTGGGAGGCCGCCGTGCTCGAAGCCCACTACAACGACCACCGGCAGGGCTGGGACTTCTACCTGCCGCGCCTGGTCGCGACCGCCCACCGGCTGGCGGCCGCGCGATGAGCACCGCCGTCGACGACGACCTCTGGTCCGCGATGGGCGACCCGACCCGGCGCCGCATGATCGACCTCCTGCTGGCCGACGGTCAGGGCACCGCGACGACGCTCAGTGCGCACCTGCCGGTGACCCGGCAGGCCGTGACCAAGCACCTGGCCGTGCTCGACCGGGTGGGACTCGTCCGGTCCTCGCCGTCGGGCCGGGAGAAGCGCTATCGGTTGGACGAGGCGCAGTTGGCCCGCGCCGTGGCCCAGCTGAACGCCGTCGGTGAGATGTGGGACGCCCGCCTGCGGCGCATCAAGAGCCTCGCCGAAGCGATCCAGCGGGACAGGAACCAGGACAGGAACCAGGACAGGAGCCGGGACCGGAACACGGAGAAGGAACCCGAGAAGTAGGGGAAAGCAGAGGAAGTAGGGAGATCGAGATGGTGGACATCCTGCACCGGGTGGGCATCAGGGCAACCCCGGAGAAGGTCTACGAGGCACTCACCACGGTCGAGGGACTCGCCGGATGGTGGACGACCGACACCAGCGGGAGCAGCGACGACGTCCTCCGGTTCCGCTTCGGCGACCTCGGCGGCTTCGACATGAAGGTTCTCGACCTGCGCCCGGACGCGCGGGTGCGGTGGGAGGTGGTCGACGGTCCGGCCGAGTGGCTCGCCACCACGGTGGACTTCGAGCTGTCCCGGGACGGGGAGTGGACGATCCTCCTCTTCGCGCACGCGGGCTGGCGCGAACCGGTCGAGTTCATGAACCACTGCAGCACCAAGTGGGCGGTCTTCCTGATGAGCCTGAAGTCGCTGGTGGAGACCGGCGCCGGCGCTCCGCACCCGCACGACGTGCAGATCAGCAACTGGCACTGAGCCGCCACGGGGCCCGGACCGGCAGCAGCCGGCCCGGGCCCTCGCCGCGACCGGCCCGCACGGGGACGGGCTCACGCGGCGACGGGCTCGGGCGGCAACGGGCTCAGGCGTACTCGCCCGCGAACCAGGACGCCGCCGCCCGGGTGTGGAGGGGGAAGGCCAGGGCCGACGGGGTGCGCAGGACGTGCCAGCCCGTGGTCTCGTCCGTCGGCTTCGATTCGGGCAGGTCGGCGGCCGGACGGGTCGGGAGGAGGCCGAAGAGCAGGAGGTGGCCCGCCGGGGAGCTGAGGGCGTCGGCCAGGGCGACCTCCGAGGCCCGGGCCTCGATGCCGGTCTCCTCGCGGAGCTCGCGGACGACCGCGTCGCGCCAGTCCTCGCCGAAGTCGATGAACCCGCCCGGCAGGGCGATGCCGCCGAGGGCCGGCTCGATGGTGCGGGTGATGACCACGAGGCCGGTGCCGTCCGCGTCCTCGACGGGCAGGAGGGTCACGGCCACCGGCAGCGGATTGCGGTAGGCGGTCGCTCCGCAGGCCGCGCAGATGCGGGGCCACTCGGGGGTGGAGTACGGCGCTCCGCAGCTGGAGCAGTGCGAGTCCTTCAGGTGTGCCGGCATCCGGCGATGGTATGCCAAGGGGCATGCGGATGAGGGTTGTTGCGGGGCCGACCACGGCAGCGCGACGCTTCCGGGGGGCCGCCCGGCGACTGTCGCCCCCGTGCGGCCGTGAGTACCGTGCCCGCATGACATTCAGCTCGTACGAGGAGTTCTGGCCGTACTACGTCGCGATGCACTCGCGGGCCGCCACCCGCTGGATCCATCTCACCGGCACGCTCACCGGTCTGGCACTGACGGTCTACGGGGTGGCGCGCGGCCGCAGGCGCTACCTCGCCGCCCTTCCCCTGATCGGGTACGGGACGGCCTGGCCGGCACACTTCCTGATCGAGGGGAACAATCCGGCCACCTTCGGGCATCCCGCGTGGTCGCTGCGCGGGGACGCGCAGATGATCGCGATGATGCTGGCCGGGCGGGACGCGGAGTTGGCGGAGATCGCGCAGAAGTGGCTTGCCGAGAACCCGTGTCAAGGATGCCCGCCCGTGGCAGACTCCTGAGGTTCCAGATTCCTGACGATCCGTCAGGTCACTGACCAGGGAGGGGCATCGTGGCACGCACACGCACACCCGTCGTGAGCGGGTGGTTCACCGAGGACGGGCCGGACGGCGGAGGATTCCGGCTGCTCGGCACCCGCTGCTCTGCCTGCACCGCGGTGTTCTTCCCGCGCGAGGACGCCTACTGCCGCAATCCGCACTGCCCCGGCGGCGGCGACCTCGCCGAGGTGGCCCTCTCCCCCCGCGGCCGGGTCTGGTCCTACACCGACGGGCGCTACCGGCCGCCCGCCCCGTACGTGTCCGACCCGGCCGCGGCCTGGGACCCGTACACGCTGGTCGCGGTGGAGCTGGAGGCCGAGGGGATGGTGGTGCTGGGGCAGGCCGCGCCCGGGGTGGGGGTGGCCGATCTCGCCGTCGGGATGGAGGTCGAGGTGGTCGGGGGCGTGCTGAACGAGGACGCCGGGACCGCCTGGACGACCTGGCAGTTCCGGCCCGTGGGGGGCGCCGAGTGA
Source organism: Streptomyces sp. Sge12 (assembly GCF_002080455.1). Classification (NCBI taxonomy): domain Bacteria; kingdom Bacillati; phylum Actinomycetota; class Actinomycetes; order Kitasatosporales; family Streptomycetaceae; genus Streptomyces; species Streptomyces sp. Sge12. The sequence goes on along the minus strand of NZ_CP020555.1, from coordinate 6,547,576 downwards.
GCACCGACATCGCCGTCCTCGGGGCCGGCATGCACCCCTGGGGGAAATGGGGCCGCAGTTTCGTCGAGTACGGGCGGACCGCCGCGCGCGCGGCGCTGGCCGACGCCGGCCTCGGCTGGACGGACGTGCAGTCGATCGTCGGCGCCGACACCGTCCGCTCCGGATACCCGGGTTACGTGGCCGGCGCCACCTTCGCGCAGGCCCTCGGCTGGCAGGGCGCGCGGGTGACCAGCGTGTACGCGGCCTGCGCGTCCGGCGCCCAGGCCATCGGGGCGGCCCGCGCGCAGATCCTGGCGGGCCTGGCCGACGTGGTCCTCGTGGTCGGCGCGGACGCCGCGCCCAAGGGGTTCTTCGCGCCGGCGGGCGGCGACCGGCCCGACGATCCGGACTGGCTGCGGTTCCGGGTGCTGGGCGCCACCAACCCGGCCTACTTCGCGCTCTACGCCCGGCGCCGGATGGCCCTGCACGGGGACACCCTGGAGGACTTCGCACGGGTCAAGGTGAAGAACGCGGCGGCCGGGCGGCTCAATCCGCTCGCCCGCTACCGCAAGGAGGTCACCGCGGAGGAGGTCGCGGCCTCGGCCGTGGTCGCCGATCCGCTGCGGCTGCTCGACATCTGCGCCACCTCCGACGGGGGCGCGGCCCTGGTGCTGACCAGCATGGACTTCGCGCGGGCGCGCGGGGTGGCCGATCCGGTGCGGATCCGGGCCGTCTCGACGGTGACGCCCACGTATCCGCGGACGGTGCTGGACCTCCCCGACATGGCGACCGACTCGTCGGTGGCCGTCGCACCGGCGGCCGGGTCCTTCCGGTCCTCGATCGCCCGCGCGGCCTACGAGGAGGCGGGGCTCGGCCCGGACGACCTCTCGCTCGCCGAGGTGTACGACCTGTCCACCGCGCTCGAACTGGAGTGGTACGAGGACATCGGGCTGTGCGGGGAGGGCGAGGGCGCCAAGCTCGTACGGGAGGGGGCGACGGCACTGGGCGGCCGTGTCCCGGTCAACACCAGTGGCGGGCTGGCCTCCTTCGGGGAGGCGGTACCGGCGCAGGCCATCGCTCAGGTATGTGAGCTGACCTGGCAGTTGCGCGGTACGGCAGGGGACCGGCAGGTGCCCGGCGCACGCGCCGGGATCACCGCCAACCAGGGGCTGTTCGGGCACGGGTCGGCCGTCGTCGCCGTGCGCTGAACAGCGTGTGTTGTCCGAACGCTTGACGGCCCCCGGCCGCAGGTTCACACTCGCTCCACAGTCCCGCGCCGCGACCGGGACCCGAGACCCCCCGTGAGAGCTGCGGCCCGTACCCCAGTCGGCGGGGGTACGGGTCGCCTCCATGTCGGACGGGCGGGGACAGCGCCCGTACCGGGGCCCTGTCCGGCCCGGCCCGGGCCCTCTGTCAGGCGCCCGCCGAGAGGCTGCGGCGCCGCTCGCGCGCCAGGGACATCGCGTGTTCCACGACCCCCACCAGCACGTCCTTCACGGACTCCCGGTCCCGGGCGTCGCACAGCAGCACCGGGACCCCGGGGTCGAGGTCGAGTGCTGTCCGTACGGTCACCACGGGGTGCCGGTCGGCTCCGTCGAAGCAGTTGACGGCGACCACGAAGGGGATGCCGCGCCGTTCGAAGTAGTCGATGGCGGCGAAGCAGTCCGCGAGGCGACGTGTGTCCGCGAGGACGACCGCGCCGAGCGAACCCTGCGCCAGCTCGTCCCACAGGAACCAGAAGCGGTCCTGCCCGGGCGTGCCGAACAGGTACAGCACCAGGTCCTCGCGGAGCGTGATGCGCCCGAAGTCCATGGCCACGGTGGTGGTGCTCTTGCCCTCCACTCCCCCGGTGTCGTCGACACCGACGCCCGGCTCGGAGAGCCGTTCCTCGGTGCGCAGGGGTCTGATTTCGCTCACTGCACTGACCAGGGTGGTCTTGCCCACCCCGAAGCCGCCCGCGACCAGGATCTTCAAGGTCAGCGGCTCGACCGGCGACACCGCGTGCATGGCACCGGTGCGGCTAAAGCGCCCGAAGGCCATCGATCACCTCACGCAGAATGGATTCATCGGGCAGTTCTGCCGGCGGTACCGGCCTGGTCACGTGAACCAGTTCCTCGTCGACCAGGTCGCCGATCAGGACACGGACGACCCCGACCGCGAGGTCGAGATCGGCCGCGAGTTCGGCGACCGACTGTGGTCGGCCCCGGCACAGCCCGAGGATGTGGGCGTGTTCCGGGGAGAGGGTCATGTCCCAGACCGGATCGTCGGCCGCCGGTTCGGCGACGACGAGCGCGATCAGGTCGAGGCGGTGCTGTCCCGCATGGCTGGTCCGGCCGCGGGTCATGGCGTACGGACGGACGACGGGACCCGCGTCGTCGTCGAACCAGTGCGCGTGTTCGGGATCCGGGTGGGACGGGTCGTCGTAGGACGGTTCGCCGTACGACGGATCGCCGTAGGACGGATCGTCGGTGAAGCCGGCGGCAAGCTCGCCGGGGTGGTCCTGGCCTGGATCGCTCATGCCCTACGACTCACCCTCCGGCTGGCAGCCCGGTGCGCGGGGCGGTCGCCAGGTGGTCGCCGACGCGCTTGACCATGAGCGTCATCTCGTACGCCACCTGCCCGACGTCGGAGTCGGCGTCGGCCAGCACGGCCAGGCAGCTGCCGTCGCCCGCGGCCATGACGAAGAGGAACGCCTCGTCGAGCTCGACGACGGTCTGGCGGACCCGGCCGGAGTCGAAGTGCCGCCCGACGCCCTTGGCCAGGCTGTGGAAGCCGGAGGCGACCGCCGCCAGGTGCTCGCTGTCCTCGCGGGTCAGGTCCTTGGAGCTGCCGGTGGGCAGGCCGTCGCCGGAGAGGACCACCGCCTTGCGAATGGAGCCGACCCGGTCGACGAGCTCGTCGAGGAGCCAGTTGAGCGGGCCGGAGCCGCGGCCCCTGGTGTCGTTGCCGGTCTGCGGTGCGGTCATCGACCGTCCCCTTCGTTCTCGTTCGCGGGACCGCCGGCGGCGGAGGTGCCCGCCTCGGTCTCGGACTTCTGCTGTGCGTGCTGGTTGCGGCCCGCCGTCCAGCCACGCTGGAGTGCGGACATGCGCGTACGTACGTCTTCCGCGTCGCGGTCGGCCACCTGGTCGGGTGCGGCTTCGGCGGATGCGGCGGACGTGGACTTCTTGAGCTGGGGCGCCAGGCTGGCCTGGCGGACCCGGCGGGGCAGGCCGCCGATGCCGGGGGCGGGTGCGGCGGCCCCGGCATCGGATCCGGCCGCGGGGGCCGGGTCGGGCTGCGGGACCACGGACACCGGGCGGGGCTCCACCCGGCGGCCGTGGTCGGCGACCAGAGTCGGGGTCGGGCGGCGGCGCGGCAGCGGTACGGCGCCCTGGGTGCGGGATCCGTCCGGCCGCGAGGCCTCCATGCGCTGGGTGTCGAGCCGGACCGGGCCGGTGGGCGCCAGCGGCTCGCGGTCGCGGTCGCCGCCGTTGCGGGAACCCGGGCGCTCGGCGTGCCGGTCGGTGTGCGGCCGGTCCGCCGGACGCAGGCCCAGCAGGGCGCTGCGCGGGGTGCCGTTCGGCGGGGTCTCGTCGTCGAGGGTCGCCATGACCGGACGGCCGGCGGCGCCGGTGCGGCTCGTGATCGCCGTGGGGGCGTCGTCGAGCACCCCGGAATCGTCCAGGCCGTCGAGGCGGTCCAGGTCGTTCAGGCCGTTCGGACCGCCGCCCACGAGCGGGGCCTCCAGCTCGACCGGGCCGCGCAGTTCGGCCGCGGGCAGGGGGCGGCCCGAGGGGGTGCGCTCCATGACGGCGGGTGCGGAGCGCTCGGCCGCGCCCCTGCCCAGGTGGCCGGCCTTCTCGGACCTGCCGGGCTTGGCGGCGGCCCGGGCGCCGTCGAACCGCGCGCCGGCGCCGTTGGTCTCGGGGGCCTCGGTCAGCAGGGCCACGGGCAGGAAGACCACCGCGGTGGTGCCCCCGTACGGGCTGGGCTGGAGGACGACCTTGACGTTGTGGCGCTGCGCGAGGCGGCTGACGACGAACAGGCCGAGGCGGTCGGTGTCGGAGAGTTCGAACTCGGGGGTCTCGGCGAGCCGGAGGTTCGCGTCGAGCAGCGCCTCCGGGGTCATGCCGAGGCCGCGGTCGTGGATCTCCAGGGTGAAGCCGTTGGCGACGCGCTCGCCGTGCACCTGGACCGCGGTGTGCGGCGGCGAGAACACGGTGGCGTTCTCCAGGAGTTCGGCGATGAGGTGGGTGATGTCGGCGACGGCCGGGCCGACGATGCCCAGGCGGGTGAGCCGGCGGACCTCGATGCGCTCGTAGTCCTCGACCTCGGCGACGGCGGCCCGTACGACGTCCATCAGCTGGACGGGCTTGCGCCACTGGCGGGAGGGCGCGGCGCCGGACAGGATCACCAGGCCCTCGGCGTGGCGGCGCATGCGGGTGGTCATGTGGTCGAGGCGGAAGAGGTCGGCGAGCTCCTCGGTGTCCTCGGTACGGCGCTCCATGGTGTCGAGGAGGGTCAGCTGGCGGTGCAGCAGCACCTGGTTGCGGCGGGCCAGGTTGACGAACACCTCGGAGACGCCGCGGCGCAGGTCGGCCTGCTTGACGGCGGCCTCGACGGCGGCGCGCTGGAGGGTGTTGAGGGCCTGGCCGACCTGGCCGACCTCGTCCTTCTCGTACTCGAGGTGGGGGGACTCGGTCTCCACGTCCACCTGTTCGCCGGCGGCGAGGCGGCGCATCACGCTGGGCAGCCGGACGCCGGAGGCCTCGTGGGCCTCCTTGCGGAGCCGGGACAGGTCGCGGACCAGGTCGCGGCCGATGCGCACGGAGAGGATCAGGGACACGATCAGGGCGAGGAAGCCGAGGATGCCGGCCGCGGCGGCCTGGACCATGACGTCCCGGGCGACGGGCTCGATGCGCTCCTGGTAGCGGTCGCCGGCGGCGGTGTTCATGGCCGCCAGGTCCTCGAGGACCTTGCCCGCGGCCTCGTCCCACTGGGCGGCGGTGACGGTGCGCGGCTTGTTGACCGCGCCGCCGGCTATGAAGCGCTCCTCGGCGTCGCGCAGGGGCTTGGTCGCGGGGTCCTTCCAGTACTGCTCGAAGCGCTCCCGGTCGTCGGCCGGGAGGGTCACGAGGTTGAACTCGTAGAGCAGGGTGCGGTTGGCGGCGAAGTCGGAGACGTGGCGCACGTCGGGGGCGGTCACGTTGCGCGCGGCGAGCGCGGAGGCGATGACGGCGTCCTCGCGGGAGAGCAGTTCGCGGGCGCGGCTGATGCCGACGAGGGCGCGGCCTTCCTTGTCCACCTCCACGTTGTCCAGGCCGTGGAGGTTCATGAGGAAGTCGTAGCAGGGGTCGACCAGCCGGTTGTAGAGGTCCAGGGCCTGGCTGGGGTCCAGGGCGTTCTGGTCGACGGAGCGGCGCATGGAGCCGATGCCCTGGAAGGCGGAGACGATCGAGCGCAGGCGCTGGGCGCTCTGCGTGCTCAGCTCGTCGATGACCTTGGGGTCGCGGGCGCTGACGCTGATCGCCTCGACGGCTTCGTCGGTCTCGGCCCGGCGCTTGGTGAGTTCGGCCGTGGCGGTGGCGGCCCGGGGGTCGCCGAGGACGACGAGGGTCTGGCGCCGTTCCTTCTGGATGACGCGGGCGACGTCCTCGATCGGGTAGCCGACCTTGTCGATGACGTAGGCCACGTCGAAGAGTTGGATGGCTTCACGGCCGGTGATGACCGTGGCGAAGCCCCAGAGCGCGGTCAGGGAGACGAGCGGCACAAGGAGCAACGCCACGATCTTCCGGCGGATGGACTTCCCGCGAAAGCGCATGGCCTCCCCAGCCTCCCCCAGGTCAACCCCGTTACCGGGGGTCGGTGTTCCGTCATTTAAACGGCGTGAGCCTACTACTGCTGGGGAGCAGCTTCGAAGGCGTGTCCGGACGTTTTCGGCCTGCCTCCGGTGCGAAGATCACCAGTTGTCCGACACTTCCGGTCAAGTGCAGCCCGTTATGTGGCAGATGACACTTGGTGAGGCCTCCCTTCCTGCAACCCGATGGATGGCTGGAATTGTTCGTTCCGCGATCATTTCGGCTCGTGGAGGCATCCGCGATGCGGGAATCTCTCGGCACCGCCGAACGTCTCTCTGTTCGAGGGGGCACGTCGGATCCGGCGTCGTGGGTAGACGTCATGGGTGGACGTGACGAGCGACGTGGTGAGTGACGTGGTGAGTGGAAGCGACGCAAGGACATGGCGGACCGCGCGGTGGGGAGTGAGCGGACCATGAGCAGGTACGAAGTCGGCGGTACGGGAGCGGGAGCGGACGCGGGGGCGGGCGCGACCGGGCGGGGACTGTGGGTCGAGGAGCCGGCCCGGCGGCACCGGATGCCGGATCCGGTACGGACCAGCGCGGTGCGGGCGGTGCTGATCGTGTCCGTCACGCTGACCCAGGCGACGATCACGTTCTTCCTGACCCTGACCGGGTCGTGGCTGGCCCTGCCGATGGCGCTCGGCGCGATAGCGGGGACGATCGTGGCCACCTGGGGGGTGCTGGACGTGTTGATCACCCGCCAGATGTGGAACCAGCGCTACGGAGTCCTGTCGGAGCCGAGCAGCACGGCGCGCAGGCTCCGCCGTGAGGCCCGCCGGGCCTCACGGGCGGACCGGAAGGCCCCCAGGGCCCGGGAGGCCGCCGCGGGCCGAATACCCCGCGAGGACGGCCCTCTGGCGGCCTCCGGGCGCTACTCCACCCGCTGACGCCCGCCCGCGCGCGGCACCACCCGGGCCGCGCCCGCCGGGCCGCGGCGCCCGGACTGCGGCGCCCGGACTGCGGCGCCCGCGGGCGCCGCAGTCAGGAGACGCCGCTGCGGCGGAACATCCGGGTGGCCGTGATCTCGCCGTGGATGGTCTCCTCCTCGGGGGACTGCTGCGGCAGCCCCGGGCGCAGGTGTTCCTCGACGCTGATGTACTTCAGCCCGGCCCGCAGGTCCGCGTCATTGCGCAGCCGGATCACCAGCGGGAACTCGGCGAGCGCCGTGGTGTCGAACAGGCCCGTCGTGTACAGCAGTTGGACGCCGAGCGCGTCGGAGACGGCCCGCTGGAGCTCCAGCAGGTACGTGGCGTTCGCGCGGCCGATCGGGTTGTCCAGGAACAGCGTGCCCGCGTGCCGGTGCTTGTCGCGGCCGCGGTCGTTGCTGCGCAGCGCCGCCATCGTGCAGTACAGCGCGATCGCGGCGGTCAGCAGCTGCCCGCCGGAGAACACGTCGCCCATCTGCCCGACCGGCACCCGCTCGGCGCGCAGCACCGCGTCCGGCTTGAGGATCTCCACCGAGATGCCCTTGGGCTCCAGGGCCGCCTGGACACCCCGCAGCAGCAGGGACATGCCGTCACGGCGCCCCTCGCCGAAGGAGGCGCTGCTGTTCTTCTTCACGGCCGCGCGGGTCGCCTCGTCGATGACCTCACCGAGCCGCTCGGTCAAGGTGGCCTGGTCGGGCTCCTCGAAACGGATCCGCAGGAACTCCTGGCCCGACCATTCGCCGAGCCCCTCCGGCAGCTGCGAGAGCCGCTGCGCGGAGCGGAGCGTGGCCAGGGCCGACTCGACGAGGCCGCGCAGCCGGTCGACGATGCTGTCGCGGTTGCGCTCCAGCTGCGCCAGCTCGTCGGTGAGGACGCGCAGCCGGGGCGCGAAGGCCGCGGCCCAGGCCGCCGCGTGCTCGGGCAGCGCGGAGGCGGGCAGTTCGCGGATCTGCTGGCGCGCGGGGGTGCGTACCTGCTCGTAGCGGGTGGCGTTGGCGTGCCGGACCAGGATGTCGCTCGCCTCGCGCACCGCGGACTCGGCGGCGGAGAGGTCGGCCGAGCAGCCGCGCAGGGAGCGGCGGGCCTCGGTGGCCGACTGGCGGGCCTCCTCCAGGGTGCCCGGGTGGGGCACCGGCTCCTGCTCGTCGTCCTGGTGGGTGTGGTCGCGCAGCAGGTCCCGCAGCAGCGCCGCGGTCTCGTCGAAGCCGCCGGCGCCGTCCTCGGCGGTGCGGTGGGCGCGCAGCAGGTCCGCGTGGGCGGCCCGGGCGCTCTCCACGGCCGCGGTGTGGGCGGCGAGCTGGGCGGTGGCCGTACGCAGCAGGGCCTGGGCCTGCTCGACGTCTTCGGGGACGAGTTCCTCGGGCAGCTCGGTGTGCGCCTCCCCCTCGGCGGGGGCGTGCCGTTCGGCCTCGCCTCGGAGTCGGCCGAGCTGCTCGCTCGCGGTGGACGCGCGGGTCTCCAGCATCTGCACGAGCGCCTCGGCGCGGGCGGCCGCGGCCTGCCGGGAGGGGCCGTCGGCGCCGTCGGTGCCTTCGAGGAGCTGGGCGGCCCGGGTGCGGACCTTGTTGGTGAGGCGGTCCAGTTCGGCGAGGGCGGCGCTCTCGTCGCTCTCGGCGCGGGCCTGTTCGGCGCGCAGGTCGGCGCCGACGCCGACCTTCTCGTAGAGCTGGGAGGCGGCGCGGTAGGCCTCGCGCAGGTCGGGCAGGGGCGCGCGCGGGCCGTCGCCGTCGGGCAGCCGGTCGGGGGCGCCGGCGATCTCGGCACGTTCGGCGCGCAGGGCGCGCGCGGTGCGGCGGGCGTCGTCGGCGGCGCGCTGGGCGGCCCGGCGGTCCTCGTCGGCCGCGCGCGCCCGGTCCAGGCACACCTCGGCGCGGGCCTCGAACTCGGCGGCGTCGTCGGCGAGTTCGCGGAGCTTGGCCTGCCAGCCGGCGCGCTCGCGCAGCCGGAAGGCCAGTCCCGCGAGGGCGTCGGCGACGCGGCGGGCGCGCTGGGCGGTGTCCTGGCGCTCCTCGCGGACGCGGGCCGCGTCGGCGGCGGCCTCGTCGGCCTCGGCGCGCACGGTACGGGCCTCCGCGAGCTCGGCGTCGGCCTCCTCGGCGAACATCCGGGCGGCCGCGGCCGCTTCCGCGAGTTCGGTGAGGCGGCCGGGCGGGCAGCCGGTGCGCCAGGAGGCGAGACGGGCGGCGAGCTCGCGGTCGCCGCCGAGGCGGGCGGCGAGGTCGCGGATCTCGGTGTCGCGGGCGGCGGCGCGGGCCCGCAGCGCCTGGCGCTCCTCGTCGGCGGCGTGCTCGTCGTGCATGGCCGGGTTCGGCGGTACGAGGAACACCCCGGAGTCGGCGTCGTCGCCGGCCGGCGGCAGCGGGGCCAGCAGGGCGGCGGCCGTACCGACGGCGACGGTGGAACGGGGCAGCAGGGCGGCGCCGGAGAGGACCTCGCGGGCCCGGCCGTGGGTGTCGGGGTCGGTGATGACGACGCCGTCGACGAGTTCGGGACGGGCGGCGAGGACGGCGGCGTGGTCGGCGGGGTCCACGGACTGGGCGAGGTAGCGCCAGCCGGGCAGGGCGGGGATGCCGTGCTCGCCGAGGTACTCGACGGTGGCGAGGACGTCCGGGCCGGGCGGCAGCAGTCCGCCGTCGCCGAGCGCGCCGAGGATGCGGGCGTCGTCGGCGGCGGCGGTGCGGAGCTCGAAGAGCTGGCGTTCGGCCGCGGCGACCCCGTCGGTGAGCAGGGTGCGCAGGTCGTCGGCGTTGCGGTCGAGGTCGGCGACGGTCAGCCCGCTGCCGCCGGCGGCCACGGTGTGGCCGGGGGACGCGGTGGCGGTGCCGGGGTGTCCGGCAGCGCCGGAGGAGGTGGCCGCGACGGCCGCGTCGGCCTGCGCACCGGCGCGCGGGTGCGGGAGGAAGGCATCGGGGACCTGCGGGAGGCCCAGCAGCTCCGCCAGGCGCGGCGCGGCGGCGAGGGAGGCCGCGGCCCGGTGCTCCGCGCCGTGGGCGGCCTCGGCCGCGTCGGCGGCGTCCGCGGCGCGGGCGGCGGTGAGTTCGGCGCGGGATTCCGCTGCGGCGGCCTCGCGGGCGGCTTCGGCGGCGGCACGGGCGGCTTCCCGGGACTCGTCCCAGGCGGCAACGGCGCTCTTCTCGGCGTCGGTGGCGGCGAGGGCCGCGCGGGCCGGGTCGGCGTCGGGGGCGGTGTCGTCGAGCCAGCCGGCACGCACGGCCTCGGCGGTCTCCTGCTGGACCTCGGCGAGCCGCGAGCGCAGGTGCTCGGCCTCGCTGCGGGCCCGCTGGGCGGCCGTGGCGGCGGCGGTGGCGTCGCGGTGGGCGTCCTCGCCGGTGGCCTGGAGGGCGGCGGAACGCTCCTCCTCCTCGTTGGCGAGCCGCTCGCCGTGCTCGGCGGCGGTGTGCAGGGCGCGGACGAGCTCGCCGGCGGCGGTGGCACGGGCGGCCAGGGCCGGGGCGGCGTCCCGCTCGGCCTCCAGGATCGCGGCAGCGACCCGGGCGGAGCGGTCGGCGGCGGCGCGGTGGCGCAGCACGTTCTCGGCGGCCTGCCAGGCGGAGTGGAGCGTGCGGGCCTCGAGGAGCTCGCGGCGCTGCGCGGCGGCGGCCTTGTCGGCGACGGTCAGGGCCAGCGAAGCGTGCCGGTAGGCGAGTTCGGCGGAGACGGCCGCACTGCGGGTGCGGGCGGACTCGGCGGCGGTGACCTGGTGGGCGGCGCCGGTGACCTGCTGGGCGAGGTCGGCGGCCCGGCCGCGCTCCTCGGCGGCGCGGGCGGACAGCCGGCGGGCGAGGGTGCGCGTACGGCGTTCGGCGCCCGCGTGGACGTCACGCAGCCGGGAGCGGGCCTGGGCGGCCTCGACGATGCGGGTGAGCAGGTCCACCGAGCCGGCGGTGAAGTCCCGTTCGGCCATCAGCTCGGCGCGGCGGCCGAGCTTGTTGCCGAAGCCGTGGACGAGGTCGGCGAGGCCGTCCGTGTCGCGGGTGTCGGTGACGGCGCGCAGCAGGAGGTCGGTGAAGTCGGAGTCCTTCTTGACCGCGAAGAGGCCGGCCGCCTCGCCCTCGTCGGCGTTCATCTCTCGCTGGTAGCGGAAGAGTTCGGGGTCGAGGCCGACCTCGGTGAGGTGCTCGTTCCAGCGGTCGTGGATCTCCTCGAAGTACACCTCCAGGTGCGGGTACACCTTTCCGGCCTCGGTGAGGGCGTCGCGGAAGCCCTTCATCGTGCGGCGGCGCCCCTGGGCACCGGAGGCGCCTTCGACGGGCGGGCGTACGGAGGTGGCCTCGGCGACGGGCAGGCTGTCGAGGCTCAGGCCGGGGCCGGGACGGAAGGAGTACCAGGCCTCGGCGAACTTGCGCGGGTCGTTCGAGACCTGGCGGCCGCGCCATTCGCTGACCTTGCCGACGACGACGCACTCACCGGTCTGGGTGTGCTGCCACTCCAGGGCGACGTGGCCGCAGTCGTCGGCGAGCAGGAACTTGCGCAGGACGCCGGAGCTGGCGCCGCCGAGGGTGTTGCGGTGGCCCGGCAGCATCACCGAGAAGATCAGCTTGAGCAGTACGGACTTGCCGCCGCCGTTCTCCAGGAAGAGCACGCCGGCGGGCGCGGGGCGGCGCGGCGGCCCCGTGGGCTCGTCCTCGAAGAACTCCGCCTGCGTCGGCGCCGGATGGGGCACCGGCTCGCCGACTCCGCGCAGGTCGAGCACGGTGTCGGCGTAGCGCGCACCGGCGGGCCCGATGGAGTAGAGGCGGATCCGGGACAGCTCGTACATGGCGGCGGACTCTCGTGGTGTCTGGGTGAGGCAGGGCGTACGGGATCGGGCGCGGGGTGCGGGGCCGGGGGCTCAGGCGTGGAAGGGAAGTCCCGCGTCGGCGGCCAGGTCCAGGTCGTCGCCCTCGGGCGGCGGCAGCAGGGTGGCGGAGCCGTCGGTGACGGCGACCACGCCGAGCTCCAGCAGCTCGGCCATCGCCGCGCTGCCCGCCATGTCACGGACCTGGAGCTGGTAGCGGGGGGTGGTGCGGTAGGTGCCACCGGCCTCGTCCCCGGTGCGCTGGAGGAAACCGGAGTCGGTGAGGAAGGCGGCCGCCTTGCCGACGATGCCGGTGGTGGAGCCGGCGAGGCGGCGGGCGTCCTTGGTGGCGCCGGTCGCGCTGCGGCGGGCGTAGACGCGCCAGGCGGCCTCCAGGCCGGGGGCGTCGGAGGCCGGGTCGGTGTTCTCGCCGAGCTCCTCGGCGCGCTCCTCCAGGCGGCGGCAGGTCTGCCGGACGAAGGCGTCGACCCCGTTGACGGTGATGCGGCCGATGTAGCCGTCGTCGGCGAGGTCCTCGGGGCGCGGGAAGGCCAGGGCGGCGACGGCGAGGTTGGCGAGGCCGTGCAGGAAGCGGTCGGCGGAGTCGGCGGCGGTACGGCGGGCGTAGTCGCCCATCCGGACGGCGAAGACGGAGTCCTCGTCGGCGGCCACGGCCATGCCGGCGCGCGGGGACACCTCCAGGACGACGAGGCCGAGGCCGGTGGCGACGGCGTCGGCGAGACGGCCGAAGGCGGGGTCCTCGCGGTAGCGGCGGAGCAGCTCCGCGTACTCGGCGTCACGGGCGGGGAGCAGCTTGGGCTGCAGCCCGAAGGCGACGAGCCGGGCCGCGTCGGCGGCGTCGGCGGGGGTCACCGCCGCGACGGCGGCGGGCGCGGCGGGAGCCGACGGCGCGTCGGGCTCGCTCCACGCGGGGTGCTCGGCGTGGTGGTCGCTCACGGGTGCGTCTCCTCGGCGGTACGGGGCGTACGGGCGGTGCGTGCGGTGCCGCGTGGCGGTGCGGCGGCGGTCGGCCTGTTCAGCCTCGCCGGCGTTTGAGGCGCGGGGTCCGGGGCGGCGCCCCGGGAAACCCGGCTCCGCCGGGCACCGGGCTCCGCCCGGACCCGCGCCTCGAACGCCGGCGAGGCTGAATACGCAGCCGGCCGGGCTGAAGGCGGAGCTAGGGGGGCTGAGGGCGGAGCCGGCGGGGCTGAACAGGCGGTCCGGCGCGGCGGTGCGGGCTCGTGCACGGTCATGCCGCCTCCGCGCGGTCCGCCGCCATGCCGGCGGCGTCCAGCAGCGCGGTGCCGACGATGAGGTCGGCCCCGCCGAACTCGGGGTCGTCGAGCTGCGTGCCGTCGTCCACGGCGAACAGCAGCCGCTCCTCCCCCTGCCGGTAGGCCGTGCCGACGGCCGGGCTCGCCGCGTGGACGGCCAGCAGTGCCACCAGGTACGGCAGGTCCGGGTCGCTGCGGCGGGCCTCCGCGAGGAGGCCGGACAGTCGGCGCGGCGCGTCGTGCGGGAGGTCGAGGAGCTCCATCGCGGCGGCGAGCTGCTCCTCGCTGAAGCGGCTGTCGTCGGGGGTGGCGATGAGGTCCGGCTCGGGCATCTCCGCGCCGAGGTGCTCGCGCTCCACCGGCGGGGTCAGCAGGATCTCGACGAGGTCCGCGACCCGCACCGAGACGGGCGTGCGCAGTCCCGCGCCGGAGGCGAAGAAGGCGGCGGTCACCCGGCCGGCCTGCTCCAGCGGGAGCGGCAGGAGCGGCGCGACGAGCTGCCCGTACAGGTCGATGCCGGAGCGCGGCGCCGGGGCCGCGAAGGCCTGGCGGTCCTGTTCGGCGCGGAACAGCGGGCCGGCGTCCAGCAATCGGGACTGGAGTTGGGTGTGCCGGCGGATGCAGTCCTTGACGATGTCGACGAGCTCGGCGGCGCGGCGCTTGTTCTCCGGCTCCTCCGCCTCGTCGCGCGCCTTGCGGATGTTCGTCAGGATCGCGTTCTCGTGGCGGTAGCGGTCGGCGACGTGGTCCAGGGCCTCGGCGATCATGTCGGGCACGGCCTGGAGCCAGTCCACCGCCCGGACGTTGCGGCGCGTCGCGTCCAGGGTCCGGCGCAAGGTCTCGGCGTACTGGACGGTCCGGTAGCGGGCCTGTTCGGCGGCGAGCTGGGCGTCCGCCAGCCGCCCGCGGCTGATCAGCACCTCCAGCTTGACCTCGGCGGCGATCTGGGCGCTGGTGACGTCGGTGTCGAGGGCGCCGACCAGCACGTTGACGGCCTCGTCGGTGGTGCGCAGGTAGACCACGCCGCCGTGGCCGGGGACCTCTTCGATGAGCTTGAAGTCGTAGTCCCGGCGGACGTACACGCCGTCGGGGCCGAACGTGCCGTAGATCGCGCGGAATCCGCGGTCCACGCTGCCGACGTTGATCAGGTTCTCCAGGACCCAGCGGGCCACCCGCTCGTGCTCGGCCGCCGGGCGGGACGGTGCCTGGGCCGCGACGCGCGGCAGCAGCCTGGCCACTATCTGCTCGTGGTCGGCACCCGTGTCGAAGTCCATGTTGAGGGTGACCAGGTCGATCGCGGCCAGCGCGACCTCCGCCATCGCGTAGACCCCGTACTCGCCGGCCAGATTGGCCTTGCGGACGTCGAGGTCGTGCAGCGGGGCGGTGCAGGCGAGGGCGCGCAGCCGCCGGGCCAGGCCCTCGTCGGCGGCCGGGCCCGGCGCCGGGGACGGAAGGGTCTTCGCCGGGGCAGGGAGAGTCACGGACAAAGACTAGGTCCTGTTGCTGACAACATCCCAAACGGCATGGTTCGGCCGGATCGTCCCCGGCCTCGGGGCCGGCCCCCTGCTCTACGCTCGGCGCATGGCTTCCATGATCGCATCCGCTCCCGTGATCGACCTCAACGCCGACCTCGGTGAGGGCTTCGGACGCTGGACGCTCACCGACGACGAGGCCCTGCTGTCCGTGGTGACGAGCGCCAATGTCGCCTGCGGCTTCCACGCCGGGGACCCGTCCATCATGCGCCGCGTCTGCGAGCTGGCCGCGGAGCGGGGGGTACGGATCGGTGCGCAGGTGTCCTACCGCGATCTGGCCGGCTTCGGGCGGCGCTCCATGGACGTGCCGCCCGGCGAACTCGCTGACGAGGTGGCCTACCAGATCGGGGCCCTGGAGGTGTTCGCCCGGGCGGCCGGCTCCCGGGTGTCCTACGTGAAACCGCACGGCGCGCTCTACAACCGCACCGTGCACGACGCCGACCAGGCCGCCGCGGTGGTCGCGGGCGTCCGGCTGGCGGCCGGGTCCGGTGCCACCGGGGGCCTGCCCGTCCTCGGGCTGCCCGGGTCGCTGCTGCTCGCCGCCGCCGCGGAGGCCGGGCTGGCGCCCGTACCGGAGGCCTTCGCCGACCGTGCCTACACGCCTGCCGGGACGCTGGTGCCGCGCGGCGAGCCGGGCGCCGTGCTGCACGACCCGGACGCGGTCGTGGCGCGGGCCGTCCGGATGGCCGCCGAGGGGACGGTGGCGGCCGCGGGCGGGGCCGAGGTCGAGGTGGCCGCGCGCTCGCTGTGCCTGCACGGGGACACCCCGGGGGCGGCCGTTCTCGCCCGCCGGGTCCGCGAGGCGCTGGGCGCGGCCGGGGTGCGGGTGGAGGCCTTCGCGTGAGGACCCTGGTGGTGGGCGGCGAGGCGCTGCTGATCGAGCTGGACTCGGCGGAGCAGGTCGCCGCGCTCCATGCCGAGCTGCTGCGCCGCCGGGACGCGGGCGAGCTGGGGCCCGTACGGGACCTCGTGCCGGCCGCGCGAACGGTCCTGCTGGACGGGGTGGGGGATCCGGCCTCGCTGGGTGCCCGGATCGCACGGTGGGAGGTACCGCCGCTCGCGCGGGCGCAGGGGCCGCTGGTGACGGTCCCGGTGCGGTACGACGGCCCGGACCTCGCGGAGGTGGCCCGGCGGTGGGGGGTGACCCCGCAGGAGGTGCCGAAGATCGTCGGAGCCATCGAATTCCGGGTGGCCTTCTGCGGATTCGCGCCGGGCTTCGGCTACCTGACGGGCCTGCCGGAGCGTTTCCACCTGCCGCGGCGGGAGTCGCCCCGTGCGGCCGTCCCGGCGGGCTCGCTGGCGCTGGCCGGGGAGTACGCGGGGGTGTATCCGCGCTCCTCCCCCGGCGGCTGGCAGCTGATCGGCTCCACGGACGCGGTGCTCTGGGACCCGGAGCGGGAGCCGGCGGCGCTGTTCGCGCCCGGGGTCCGGGTCCGCTTCACGGAGGGCGACGGCCGTGGCTGAGGGGCTGGTGGTGGTGCGGCCGGGTGCGCTGACCACGGTCCAGGACGGGGGCCGCCCGGGGCACGCGCACCTGGGGGTCCCGCGCTCGGGGGCCCTCGACACGGCGGCGTACGCGCTGGCCAACCGGCTGCTGGGCAATGGGCCGGGCGCGGCGGCGCTGGAGACGACCCTGGACGGGGTCGTGCTGCGGGCCCTGGCTGCGACGGTCGTGGCGGTCACGGGCGCGCCCTGTCCGGTACGGGTATGCGGGCGCCCGGTGGCCTGGGGAGCGCCGGTCCGGCTCCCGGCCGGGGCGGAGCTGGAGGTCGGCCGCGCGGAGTCGGGAGTGCGCAGCTACGTCGCGGTGCGGGGCGGCCTGGGCGTCCCGCCGGTCCTGGGCAGTCGCTCGACGGACCTGCTGTCGGGCCTCGGGCCGCCGGTCCTGTCGGCCGGGATGCTCCTGCCGGTGGCTGCGGCGGGCCCGGATCCGGTTCCGGCGGCGGATGCCTGCGGGCTGCCGGGGGCGCCTTCGGAGCTGGTGCTCCCGCTGCGGCTCGGGCCGCGGGCGGACTGGTTCACGGGGGCCTCGCTGGCCGGGCTGTGGCGTGCGGCGTTCCGGGTGTCGGCGATGTCGAACCGGATCGGGCTGCGCACGGAGGCGGGCCCGGCGCTGGTCCGCGCCCGGGCGGGCGAGCTGCCGAGCGAGGGCATGGTGCTGGGTGCGGTCCAGGTCCCCCCGGACGGTCTGCCGGTGGTGTTCCTGGCCGATCACCCGGTGACGGGCGGCTACCCGGTGGTGGGCGTGGTCCCGCCGGGCCCGGCCCTGGACGCGGCGGCCCAGGCCCGGCCGGGGGTGCCGGTGCGGTTCTCGGCGGCCCGCTGAAACGTTCGAGGGGGCTGATGCCGGCCGTAGTGGGAGGGGAGGCGAGGGTTCTCGTTCGCACTCCTGCCGAACGAAGGCCACCCTTGCGCCCTGGCTGTGCTCCGCGGCCGCACGCCGTCACAGCACTCGGCCCGGCCCCCTCGTGTCAGGGGGCCGGGCC
Organism: Streptomyces sp. Sge12; assembly: GCF_002080455.1. Classification (NCBI taxonomy): domain Bacteria; kingdom Bacillati; phylum Actinomycetota; class Actinomycetes; order Kitasatosporales; family Streptomycetaceae; genus Streptomyces; species Streptomyces sp. Sge12. The sequence goes on along the minus strand of NZ_CP020555.1, from coordinate 6,530,763 downwards.
GAGGCGCGTGGTGGTGGGGGCCGGCGGGGCTACACAGCGGACTCCGGGGCGATGCGGCTGCGGACGGCCGACTGGACGTCCTCCTCCTCGGCCGGGTCGGTGGCCAGGCGGCGCAGTCGGGGTGCCACGCGGGCGTCGGCCGTCTCGGCGTGGTGGGCGGCCACCTCGCGGGTGGTCTCCTCACAGTCCCAGAGGCATTCGACGGCGAAGCCCGCCGCGAAGGTGGGGTCGGTGCTGGCCAGGGCCCGGGCGGCCCGGCCGCGCAGGTGGGACGAGGCCGTCTCGCGGTAGATGTGGCGCAGCACGGGGGCCGCGCAGCTGATGGCGAGCCGGCCGGCCCCGTCCACCAGGGCGAACAGGCGCCGGGTGTCCGGGCCCGCGCCGCGGACCGTGGACCGCAGGGCGCCCAGGACCAGGACGGCGTCCTCGGCTCCGCCGCGCGCGGCGAGGGTGGCCGCGGCGGCCTCACCGAGGGCGTCGGGGCGGTGGACCCAGCGTCGGGCCCGTTCGACGGCGTCGGGGCCGCACATGCGCTCGTAGGCGGCCACGGCGGGCTCGTCGGCGGCGGCTTCGATGAGGTCCAGTACGGCCGGGTTGTCCGGTTCGGCGAGGACCAGGTGGTGCAGGGCGGTGGCCCTGGCGGCCTCGCCGTCGGCGCCGGCGGCGGCCGCGAGGATCGCGGAGCGGTCCTCGGGCTGGGCCACGGCGGCCAGGCAGCGGGCTGCGGGGACGTGCAGCGGGGTGCCGCGGCGCAGGCCGTCGGCGGCCCAGTCGAAGACGGCCTGGACGCCCCAGCCGGGCCGGGGCCCGCTCGGGCTCATCTGGCGCTGCCAGCGGTCGAAGGAGCCCTGCTGGCGGGCGGCGCGCAGGCGCTCCCCGTACTGGGGGGTCTCCTCCCACAGGCACCACGGGCGGGGCTCGTAGGCGTCGCGGACGGCGGCGGCCAGCCGCGCCTCGCCCTCCGCCGTGGCGGGGAAGCGGGCGAGGACGGCCGCGGCCAGGGACCGCAGGCCTTCGTCGTCGTCGCGCAGGGCGAGCTCGTCGAGGGCCCAGGCCCAGTTCGCCCCGGAGGCCGCGTACCGGCGCAGCAGCATGAGCGCGTCGTCGCGGCCGTACGAGGCCAGGTGGCCCAGGACGGACAGGGCGAGGCCCGTGCGGTGGTCCTCCTCGTCGACGAGGTCGTCGGCGCTGAAGAGGTGGGCCTCGATCTCGCCCAGCGGACCGGCGAGGTCCAGGTAGAGCCGGGCGTAGTACAAGGAGCGGTTCTCGACCTGCCAGTCCTGGCGCGGATCGCGGAGCACGCACTGGTTGAGGGCCTCGAGGGCCTCCGCCCTGGGTGCCGCGAGTGCGTGCAGCGTGCCGTCGCCGCGGCCCCGCTGAAGGAGCCCGAGCAGGGTACCGCTCGGTGCTATGACTGGTTCGAACATGGGAATGGCCTCAAATCAAGCTGGGGACGCAACCGGGAATCGGGATTCACAGGGCCGCGTAACAGCATGTGAGGACGTCCGCCGTCATGTTCCGCTCGATGTAGACCATTGCCTTCTCACTCTCGTCGGTGCTTCGTGATCATGGAGGCCGGGCCGGCCTCGCACACCCTTCGTGTCTCGCTCGCCCGCTTCTGCCCGTCCCCCGTGCTCGCGAATCGAATCCGACGCCATGATGACCCAGGCGGTTTGTGCGCCGCGACCACATTTATGGCCGCCGTGACCAACCTGTGAGGTCGGGATGTGCGCGGGCCGGGCCGGATCCGAGGCAAAACCGGACTACTTGGCTCCGAAAAGTTCCAGCAGGTCGGCCTTGGCGAACATGCGCGCCGTGTCCACGGCGGAAGGAGTTCCGGCGTTCGGGTCGGCCCCTCCGGCGAGCAGGGCGCGGATGACGGCCTCCTCGCCCTTGAAGACCGCACCGGCGAGCGGGGTCTGGCCGCGGTCGTTGGCGCGGTCGGCCTCGGCGCCGCGGGCCAGCAGGGCGGACACGGCGTCGGCGTGGCCGTGGTAGGCGGCGAGCATGACGAGGGTGTCGCCGCGGTCGTTGGTGAGGTTCGCCGGGACGCCTGCGTCCAGGTAGGCGGTGAGCGTCTCGGTCTCACCCTGGCGGGCGAGGTCGAAGATCTTGGTTGCCAGCTCGATGACGTCCTCGTCGGGGACGCCCTGGGAACCGGAGCCCTCCGCGGCGTGCTCGCTCATGGTTCGTACCGCCTTTCACTCGTTGCTGACATGGTCCACCCGCCCGTCGCGACAGCGAGGACCCGGCCGGGGCCGGGCGGGCAGGGGGGTGCACGGCACTGCGTCCGTACGGGTGAATCGCCAGAGTAGCGCCCTGGCCTGCACATGTCCGGGTCGGGCCGAGGCAATGATCGGCCTCGACCCACCCTGCGCCGGGCGCGCCAGCCGGGCTGAGCCGGTCAAGTGAAAAACCCGCGAATTCACCCGTATGCACCTTTTGTCGCATTGATACTTCCTGTGAGCCTGGAACAACTGATGGTGACTGTCCCCACCCACCAGGAGAAAACCTCATGGTTCTGTCCATCTCAGGCGTGGTCCTGCTCGGCATCATCTGCTTCCTCTTCTTCAAGAAGGACGGGATGAAGCTGACGCACGCGTTCGTCTGCTCGCTCTTCGGCTTCTTCCTCGCCGGCTCCGCCATCGCCCCGAGCATCACGGCGAGCACCGCGAGCCTCGCGAGCCTGCTCGGCGGGATCAAGCTCTAGCCCGGCCATCACACAGCGACGCCAGCGACACCCGAATCACCGTCACACCCACAACTCCAGGAGACGCCCGTGGCCCGGCGCCCACTTCCCCGCATCCTCAGCAGCGGCACCGTGTCGCTGTCCCGGGGCCGCGACCTCGCTCGCACGGCCGCCGACAGTGCCACGGACGTCCTCCATCCGCTCCTCGTCATCGGACGCGGCCTGCGCATCCTGGCCGCGGCCGGGCGGCGCCGGTGGTCCGAGACCCCCAAGGACAAGCGTGGTCCCGCGCTGTTCCTGGGGGCCGCCTGCGTCCTCGTGGTCGCGCTCGTCCCCTACGGCCCGCCCCTCGCCCTGATCACCCTCATGGCGGCGGCGGCCTGGTACGGACGCGACCGCACCCCGGCGAAGACCGGACCGAGCGATGCCGAGACCGAACGGCTCGGCTCCCTCTACGAAGCCCTCGTGCCGTACTTCTCCATCCCGGAGGACCCGAATCCGCTCTTCGCCCACGGCGGGGACTGGGACAAGGCCTTCAGCGGCTACGAGTTCGACGAGGCGGGCCGCATCACCCGGCTCCACATCCGCTACCCGGCCTACTTCACCGACGGCGAGGCCACCTCACGGGCCCGGATCGAGGCACTGCTGCACGCCAAGTCCGGGCGCGGACGGGAGTATCTCTTCGACTGGGACGAGGAGGGCAACCAGCTCGACCTCAAGGTGCTGGCGGCGCTGCCGACGGGCATCGCCGCCCAGCCGTTCGTCACCTCGCCCGGCGAGACCGTACTCGGCTTCACCGACGCCGGCAGCGTGCAGCGCACCCTGCCCGTCCAGGAGGGCGACGAGCCCCGCGACGTACCGCCCGTGATCTGGCGCACCGGGCCCCGCTCCACCGAACCCCACCTGCTGGCCGTCGGCCAGCCCGGCAGCGGCACCTCCACCCTGCTGCGCTCCGTCGCCCTCCAGGCCCTGCGCCACGGGGGCGACGTACTGATCGTCGACGGCGGCGGCAGCGGCGAGTACGCATGCCTGGCCGGCCGCAGCGGCGTCCTCGCCGTGGAGTGCGGGCCGACCGGGGCGCAGGCCACGCTGGAATGGGCCGCGCAGGAGACCGAACGGCGGCTCATCGCCACCCACCGGGCCCGGGAGGTCGGCCGGCCGGCGCCCGAGGACACCCGGCGGCCGCTGTGGATCCTGCTGGACCAGCCGACCGTGCTGGCCCACCTCTCCGTCGCCGAGGGCGGCCCCGACCCGCTGGCCCAGTTGCAGGTGCCGCTGCGGCACGGACGGCCCGCGCACGTCACGGTGGTGGTGGCCGAGCAGTTCGGGCACCTGGAGCTGCTCCACGACGCCGTCTGGCAGCACACCCGTGCCCGCGTCGTCCTCGGGCCCGCCGCCGTCCAGCAGGTCGCGGACGTACTGGGACTGCCGCCGCACACCACCCCGACGGCCCAGGTGCCGCCGGGACGCGGGTACGCCCGGCTCGGCACCGGGCCCGTGCACCGGCTCCAGGTGCCCGCCACCCCGGACCCGTACGACGAGGCCGCGCAGCCGGCGTACCGCCAGGCCGTGCTGGAGCTGCTGCCGGGGCGGCCCGCGCCGGGCGGGGGCGGTGGGCGCGACCACGGCGCGCCGGACAAGCCGCTCCAGGGACACCCGCCGGCGCAGGGCTCGGCCCTGGGCGCCCCGGAGGTCCCGGCCGACGCCCCTTAGGCCGGTGCGGCGGGCCCGGGCGCGCGCCGGGGCATTCCTCGGGCGCCGAACGCGGCCACGGGCCGGAGCGTGAGGGGCGGTTGCGTTCGGCGCCCTGCGCGGACGCCCCGGCACGCACCCGCCCCCGTCCCAACCGGCGGGCAGCGGGTCCGGCGCCCTACGCCACGAAGGTGCGGGGCGGCTCGGCCCCGCTGCCGCCCGCGCCCGTGCCGACCAGCCGGGCCGCCGCGGCCAGCCGGGAGGCGGCCTCCTCGGCCACCGGCCCGCCCACGGTGAACGGCAGCCGGACGTACCCCTCGAAGGCGCCGTCCACGCCGAACCGGGGCCCCGAGGGCACCCGTACGCCGACCCGCTCCCCCACCTCGGCCAGCCGGGAGCCGGAGAGCCCGCCCGCGCGGGCCCACAGCGTCAGCCCGCCCCGCGGGACCTCGAACTCCCAGTCGGGCAGTTCCCGGCGCACCGCCGCGACCAGCGCGTCGCGGTTCTCCCGGGCCTGCCGGCGCCGGATCCCGACGGCCTCCTGCCAGCCGCCGGTCCGCATCAGCCAGTTCACCGCGAGCTGTTCCAGCACCGGGGTGCCCAGGTCGGCGTAGGCGCGGGCGGCGACCAGGCTGCGGATGACGTCCGGGGCGGCGCGGACCCAGCCGATCCGCATGCCCGCCCAGAAGGCCTTGCTGGCGGAGCCGACGGTGATGACGGTGCTGCCGGCCGGGTCGAAGGAGCACACCGGGCGGGGCATCTCCAGGTCCGGGTCCAGCTGGAGCTCCAGCATGGTCTCGTCGGCCACCAGGACGGTGCCGGCCGACCGGGCGGCCTCCACCATGGCGCGGCGCTGGTCCTCGGAGGCCAGGGCCCCGGTCGGGTTGTGGAAGTCGGCGACCACGTAGGCGAGGCGCGGGGCCGAATCGCGCAGCACCTGCCGCCAGACGTCCATGTCCCAGCCGGTGAGGCCGTCGGCCATGGCGACGGGGACGAGGCGCACCCCGGCGGCGCGCATGAGCTGGAGGATGTTGGCGTAGGAGGGGGACTCGACGGCGATCCGCTCCCCGCGCCCGGCGAAGAGGCTGCAGATCGCGTCGATGGCGCCCATCGCGCCGGTGGTGACCATGATCTGCTCGGGCATGGTGGGAATGCCCTGCTCGGTGTAGCGGTCGGCGAGCATCCGGCGCAGCGCGGGCAGGCCCGCCGGGTAGTCCCCGTGGGTGTGCGCGTACGGCGGCAGCTCCTCCAGGGCGCCCTGGACGGCCTTGGTGAGCCAGGGCTCGGGGGCCGGGAGCGCGGCGCAGCCGAGGTCGATCATGGAACCGAGGGACTCGGGCGGCAGCGGCTCCAGGCCGCGGGCCGGCAGCGGGTTCCCGGCCGGGACGGAGGTCCAGCTGCCGGCGCCGCGGCGGGACTCCAGGAACCCCTCCCCGCGCAGGGCCTCGTACGCGGCGGCGACGGTGGTGCGGCTGAGCGAGAGGGCGACGGCCAGCTCGCGCTCGGCGGGCAGCCGGGCGGCGACCGGGACGCGGCCTTCGAGGACCAGGAGCCGGATGCCGTCGGCGAGGGTCCGGTAGGCGGGCAGCTTGCGCGCGCCGGGGGCGCTGGGGCGCTCCTGCTGGGAGGTGATGAGGCGGGCGAGCTGTGCGGCACCGACCGCTGAGGTCCATTCGGCCATGCTGTCCGGTCCACCTTCGTCGCATTGGCCTCGCCCGACCGGGGGCGGCGCCGGTATTGGATTGCTTCCGCGCCCACAGCCTGTCACGCCGGAGGCCACCCGGGCCAGGGTGGGGTGTGCGTATGCACGGTGGCGGCGGCCGGGTGGTCGGGGAGACGCGCCGTTCATCAGGCAGCCATGCGGCCGCACCCGTCCCACGGGCAACAAAGGGCATACTGCCGCCGTGACGCACGTACGCCTTCGCCATCCCTATCTGGACCACCCGGCTCCGATCCCCTTCGCACACCGTGGAGGTGCCGCGGACGGTCTGGAGAACACCGCCGCCGCCTTCCGCCGGGCCGCAGAGGCGGGCTACCGGTACTTCGAGACCGATGTGCACGCCACGGTCGACGGGAAGCTGGTCGCCTTCCACGACTCCACCCTCGACCGGGTCACCGACGGCCGGGGCCGGATCGCCGAGCTGTCCTGGAAGCAGGTCCGCGAGGCGAAGGTGGCGGGCACCGAGCCGCTGCCGCTCTTCGAGGAGCTGCTGGAGGAGTTCCCGGACGCCCGCTGGAACATCGACGTCAAGGCCGAGTCGGCGCTCCACCCGCTGGTCAACCTGATCGCACGGGCCGGGATCTGGGACCGGGTCTGCGTGGGCTCCTTCTCCGAGAGCCGGGTGGCCCGCGCCCAGAGGATCGCCGGTCCGCGGCTGGCGACCTCCTACGGCGTGCGCGGCGTGGTCGGCCTGCGGCTGCGCTCGTACGCCATTCCCGCGGCGCTGCGGGTGGGCGCGGTGGCGGCGCAGGTCCCGGAGACCCAGGCCGGCATCCGCGTGGTCGACCGCAGGTTCGTACGCACCGCACACGAGCGGGGACTCCAGGTGCACGTGTGGACCGTGAACGAACCGGAACGCATGGAGGCTCTCCTCGACCTGGGTGTCGATGGCATCATGACCGACCGGATCGACATCTTGCGCACGGTGCTGGACCGCCGCGGGGCCTGGGCCTGACTCGCCCTTCGTCCCCCGCGCGGGCCCGGAGGCCGCTGCCGTACGGGACCAGCGAGGGGGACACCGCATGAGTGCGGAAGAAAGCAGCAGGACCGAGGAAGCGGAACCCGGGGCGGAGGACGGCAGAGCGGCGGCCGCCGTGCCGGTGCAGACCCCGGCGGCGAACGGGACGCCGACGGCCGAGACCACTGCCACGGCTGCGACCACTGCGACAGCTTCGACCGCCGAGCGCAAGCGCGAGCAGCGGGGCTGGTACTTCTACGACTTCGCCGTCTCGGTCTACTCGGCGAGCGTGCTGACCGTCTTCCTCGGCCCCTACCTGACCGCGGTGGCCAAGGCCGCCGCGGACTCGGAGGGCTTCGTGCACCCGCTGGGCATCCCGGTGCGGGCGGGCTCCTTCTTCGCGTACTCGGTCTCGGCCTCGGTGATCCTGGCCGTCCTGCTGATGCCGCTGGTGGGCGCCGTCGCCGACCGGACCGGGCGCAAGAAGCCGTTGCTGGCGGCGGCCGCCTACACGGGCGCCGCCGCGACCGCCGGGATGTTCTTCCTGGGCGGTGAGCGCTACCTCCTGGGCGGCCTGCTGCTGGTGGTGGCCAACGCCTCGCTGTCCGTCTCGATGGTGCTCTACAACGCCTATCTGCCGCAGATCTCCACCCCCGACGAGCGGGACACCGTCTCCTCCCGGGGCTGGGCCTTCGGCTACACCGCGGGCTCGGTGATGCTGGTGGTGAACCTGGTCCTCTTCCAGGGCCACGACTCCTTCGGCCTCACGGAGGGCGAGGCCGTCCGGATCTGCCTGGCCTCCGCGGGCCTGTGGTGGGGAGCCTTCGCCCTGATCCCGCTGCGCCGGCTGCGGGACCGGGCCGTGGTCCGGGAGCCGGGGTCGGCTCCGGCCGTCAGCGGCTGGAAGCAGCTCGTGGCCACCTTGAAGGACATGCGGCGCTACCCGCTGACCCTGTCGTTCCTGCTGGCGTACCTGATCTACAACGACGGCGTGCAGACGGTCATCTCCCAGGCCTCCATCTACGGCTCGGAGGAGCTGAAGCTGGAGCAGTCCACCCTGATCGGGGCGGTGCTGCTGGTGCAGATCCTGGCGGTGGCCGGCGCGCTCGGCATGGGCCGCCTCGCCCGGATCTACGGAGCCAAGCGGACGATCCTGGGCTCGCTGGCGGCCTGGGCGGTGACGCTGGCGGCGGGCTACTTCCTGCCGGCCCGGACCCCGGCGTGGTTCTTCGCGCTCGCCGCGATGATCGGACTGGTACTGGGAGGCAGCCAGGCGCTGTCCCGTTCCCTGTTCTCCCACCTGGTGCCGGCGGGCAAGGAGGCCGAGTACTTCTCCGCGTACGAGATGAGCGACCGGGGCCTGAGCTGGGTGGGGCCGCTGGTGTTCGGCCTGACGTACCAGCTCACGGGCAGCTACCGGGACGCGATCATCTCGCTGGTGGTCTTCTTCGCACTGGGATTCGTGCTCCTGGCGCGAGTGCCGGTGCGGCGCGCGGTGGAGGCGGCAGGCAATCCTGTACCGGAGCGGATCTGAACGCGGGTCCGCGAGTGCGCACCGCCCGCATCCACGAACGAATTCCGAACGAATTTAGACGTTGAAGCAAAGGGCCGGTAGTGTACGCCTTTGGCCTGCCAGGCGGACCGTTACTGCGCGCTCAAGAAGCGTGGACGTTGGGTGACATCTGCTGCCAGATGTGACAAAACGGGCACTGGTGGGTACAACAAGGGGCGGCACGACGGGCGACGCACGACCCGGAGCGGGAATCTATACCGCCGACCGGACGTTGACCGGATGACGACGACAGCGACACCTGTCCTGTGGGCGACAAGCCCGGGAGGCACGATTCATGAGTGAGCGAGCTCTCCGCGGTACGCGCCTCGTGGTTACCAGCTACGAGACGGACCGCGGCATCGATCTGGCCCCGCGCCAGGCGGTGGAGTACGCATGCCAGAACGGACATCGATTTGAGATGCCGTTCTCGGTTGAGGCAGAAATTCCGCCGGAGTGGGAGTGCAAGGCGTGCGGCGCCATGGCACTCCTGGTGGACGGGGATGGGCCCGAAGAGAAGAAGGGCAAGCCTGCGCGAACGCACTGGGACATGCTCATGGAGCGACGCACCCGCGAGGAGCTGGAGGAAGTGCTGGCCGAAAGGCTTGCAGTCCTGCGTTCCGGCGCCATGAACATTGCCGTGCATCCGCGGGACAGCCGCAAGTCCGCCTGACAGCCGGACGGATCCACACAAGCCGAGGGGCCCCGCCACACATCGTGTGGCGGGGCCCCTCGGCTTTGCTCCGTGCCGGCCCTGCGGCTTCCCGGTTCTTCCCGGTTCTATGGGGTCAGCGGCGGGCGGTAGGCCGTGTCCGGGCCGTCCTGCTGCCCCGGCCGGTCCTCGCGGACGACCTCGCCCTGGACGATCTTGCCGTCGGGGTAGTGGATCCGGGCCTGCTGGAAGGCGTCACCGACGCTACCGGCCGGGGCCGAGGTCATCTTCCGCTCGAGCGAGCGGGCGGCCCTGCGGCCGATCCAGGCCCGGACGGGCGGCAGCAGCAGGACCAGGCCCGCGGCGTCGGAGATCAGGCCCGGCATCATCAGCAGCAGGCCCGCCAGCATCGTGAGGCCGTTGCCCTGGCCGGGCTGCTGCGGCGTGGGCTGCTGCCCCTGCTGGGCCTGCTGGAAGGTGTTCGCCAGGTTCTTGAAGGCACGCCGCCCGGCCCGCTTGATGACCACCGCGCCCAGCACGATGCCACCCACGAGCAGCGCCGCCACGGCGAGCCCGCCGGCCACGTCCGCGATCACGGTGAGCAGCCAGATCTCGAGGATCAGCCAGGCGGCGATGGCCAGGGGAAGGAAGGTACGGGCGGGCGAGCGCCGCCGGGGGGCCGTGGAAATGCCGGTCGTCATACCACCCAGTGTGCCTGGGGCCGCATAAAAGCGACCTCAGCCGGAGGTACCGGACAACCCCTAGGGGCTGACCGGCGCCGCTGGGCCTGTGGCTGACCGGCACCGCCGGGCCTGCCCGACGGGCGAGGCCCCCCCTTGCCCTGCGGCCTGCCCTACGGCTTGTCCTGCGGCTTGTCCTCCGGCCGGCCGGTCGCCCGGCCCAGCAGCTTCGACGCCTGGGCCTTGAGGCCCCACTGGGTGACCCGCCACAGGGCCTCCACCACGATGTCCTTGCTCATCTTGCTGTCACCGAACTCGCGCTCGACGAAGGTGATGGGCACCTCCACCACGCGGAAACCCTTCTGCACGGCCCTGCGGGCCAGGTCGACCTGGAAGCAGTAGCCCGCGGAGGCCACCTCGTCCAGGCCCAGGCCCTCCAGGGTCTCGCGGCGGAAGGCACGGTAGCCGCCGGTCACGTCCCGGATCGGGACGTTCAGCATCAGCCGCGAGTAGGTCGAACCGCCGCGCGAGAGGAACTCCCGGCTCTTGGGCCAGTTGACGACCCGGCCGCCCGGCACCCAGCGGGAGCCCAGCACCAGGTCTGCACCGGCCAGCGCGGTCAGCAGCCGGGGCAGCTCCTCGGGCTGGTGGGAACCGTCGGCGTCCATCTCGACGATCACGCCGTAGCCGGCCTCCAGGCCCCACACGAAGCCCGCCAGGTAGGCGGCGCCGAGCCCTTCCTTGCCCTTGCGGTGCAGCACGTGGACGTGGTCGTCGCCGACCGAGAGCTCGTCGGCGAGCTTGCCGGTGCCGTCGGGGCTGTTGTCGTCCGCGACCAGGATGTGGGCCTCGGGCACCGCCGCGCGGACGCGCCCGACGATCAGCCCGATGTTCTCCGCCTCGTTGTAGGTCGGAATGATCACCAAGGCTGTACCGAGCGGCCCGTAGGTCCGCTGTCCGCCGTCGCTCACTGAGTCCCCTTTTGTGCTCTTGCACGTCCTGTACGTCTGGTCGCAGAGGATGACTTTAGAACAGGGAGAACAGGGATCGGGGCCCGCGGTCCTTCGGGCCGGTCGGACTCCCGCTGGCTGCGGGCCGCCGTGACCGTTGTCTACTGGACCGCCGGACCCCGATCCGGGGCCACCCGCCGCCCGGCGAAACCTTCCCTCGCCCCCGAGGCGCGGGCGCGCTGCGCAGACGGAACCGTCCGGCACGGACTTCCTGTGGTGGACCCGGCCGAACCTATCCGGGTCCGACCGCCCGTACCGAACCGAGGCCCGTCGGATCACCCCTGTGGGCGTACGAATACCTCCCGCCCGCCGACGACGGTGGCGAGGCACACCGGCAGTTCGGAACCGGGCGTCAGGTCGGGCAGTCCGGGCGTGCCCGAGCGGGGGTCGGTGGACCAGCGCGCGACCCGGTCGTCGGGGGCCTGGACGATCAGGTCGCCCGTCTGCCAGACCGCGTAGTCGGCGGGTGCGCCGGGAACGAGGACGCCCGCGTCGTCGCGGCCCAGCGCCCGCCAGCCGCCCCGCGTGTGGGCGGTGAAGGCGGCCCGTACGGAGATGCGGTGCTCGGGGGTCCGGTGGAAGGCGGCCGCGCGGACGGTGCCCCACGGGTCGAGCGGGGTGACCGGGGCGTCCGAGCCGAAGGCCAGCGGGACACCGGCCCTCAGCAGGGCCGCGTACGGGTTGAGGGTGCGGGCGCGATCGGCGCCGAGCCGGTCGGCATACATGCCGTCCTCGCCGCCCCAGGCCGCGTCGAAGGCGGGCTGCACGGAGGCGGTGAGCCCCAGCTCCGCGAACGCGGCGATGGTGGCGGGGGTCATCATCTCGACGTGCTCCACCCGGTGCCGGGCGGCGCGGACGCGGGCCAGGCCGACCTTCTCGGCGGCCGCCCGGACCCCCTCCACCACGGCGGTGACCGCGGCGTCGCCGATGGCGTGGAAACCGGCCTGGAGCCCCTCCTCGGTGCAGGCGGCCACGTGCTCGGTGACGGCGTGCACATCGAGGTATTCGGTGCCGGTGTGCGCGGCGTCGGCGTACGGGGCGTGCAGGCACGCGGTGTGCGAGCCGAGGGCGCCGTCGACGAACAGGTCGCCGGCCGCTCCGACGGCCCCGAGCTCCCTGGCCAGTTCGAGGTCCCGGTCGCCCCAGTACCCGAACACGCGCGGTCCGGGCCGCTCGGCGGCCAGGGCGAGCAGCCCGGTGAAGTCGTCGGCGGAGGAGATCTCGGGCCCGCCGCACTCGTGGACGGAGCCGATCCCGAGGGAGGCGGCGCGGTCGAGGGCGGCCCGCTGGGCCTCGGCGCGCTGCACGGGCGTGACGGCGGCCAGCGCGGCCCTCCGCACGGCGTGGTGGTCGTCGGCGGTCAGCGGCCGGTCGCCGTCGGGCCGTACGCCCGGCACGAGGGCGAGCAGGGCCGTGGTGACCACGGCCGAGTGCACGTCGACGCGGCTGAGGTAGAGCGGGCGGCCGCCGGCGGCCTCGTCGAGCTCCGCGCGGTACGGGGCCCGGCGCTCGGGCCAGCGGGCGGCGTCCCAGCCGTGCCCGAGGAGGACCCGGTCGGCCGGACGGCTCGCGGCGTACGCGCGTACGAGGTCCAGCGCGGCGGACAGGGAGCGCGCGCCGGTGAGGTCCAGGCCGGTCAGGGCCAGGCCCGCGGAGGTGGTGTGGACGTGGGCGTCGGTGAAGGCGGGCGTGACGAGCGCGCCGCCCAGGTCGACGACCTCGTCCACGCCCTGCGCGAAGGCGTCGGCGGCGCCCTCGGAACCGACCCAGGCGATACGGCCGTGCTCGACGACCATCGCGGTGGCGAAGGGGTCGGCGGGGCTGTGGACCTCGCCCCCGCGGAGGAGGACGGTCCTGGTCGGTGCTCCGGCGGCGTCGGCGGAGTGGGCGGTGCGGTCAGTCATGCCGACCAGTGTCCCGCGTCGCCCACCCCGGCCCGACCACCGGGTCCCCGCCGGGCGCGGCCCGGACGCGGGGTGAAAGCGGGCCGGGACGGCTCGGGCGGGACGCGGGCGGGGCGCGGGCGGGACGCGGGCGGGGGCGCGGGTCAGACGCGCGGCGGGCGGGCCTCGTAGGGGGTGGAGAGGACGACCGTCGTGCGCGTCGCGACGTGGGCGAGGGCGCGCAGCCGGCCCAGGAGGTCCTCCAGCTCCAGAGGAGTGGCGACGCGGACCTTCAGGATGTAGTTCTCGTCGCCCGCCACGCTGTGGCAGGCCTCGATCTCGGGGACCCCGGCCAACCGGTCGGCGATGTCGTCCGGGGCGCTCGGGTCGAAGGGCTTGACCGAGATGAACGCGGTCAGCGGCAGCCCCACGGCCTCCGGATCGACCACGGCCGCGTACCCGCGGATCACTCCGCGCTGCTCCAGACGTCGTACTCGCTGATGGACTGCCGACGTGGACAGTCCGGTGGCCTTGCCCAGATCCGTGTAGCTCATCCGCCCGTCCCGCACGAGCAGATCAACGATCTGGCGGTCCAGCTCCTCCATTGCGCTCATAGCCGCTCAACTTACGGCCCAAGGGCGCTCCAGGCCCAGTGCTGTCCGCCCACTGGAGGCATCTGCGGCAGGCATGTGACGAAGGCCACAGGGGTATGCAGGTGGAGGCCTGTCTGTTGTGGTTACTCGTGACGCTCGACGGGAATTGGTTGCTGTGGCCGAGGCCGAAGAACCTGCCCGCCCGGCCCACCCAAGGGGGAGTACATCCATGCTGAATACCAAGCGCGCCGGTCGCACCGAACCGGAGCCCCTGGAACTGCTCGATTCCGCGGACGGCACCTACCCGGACGACGGCGCGGACGGCGAGTACCTCGACGAGATCGAGGGATTCGAGATCCACCACGCCATCTGCCCCGACTGCGGCCAGTCGATCGCCCTCGTCGCGGACGAGGAGTACCTGCCCCAGCACGCCCTCTGCCTGACCCCGTGGAACCCCTTCGGCCTCACCGTGTGCGCGGGCACCGGGCGGCCCGCGAGCGACGCGCTGCCCACCGTGGGCATGATCCAGCCGGTGGAGGCGCAGGAGCTCGAACCCGTCGTCCTGTCGACCCTGCCCCAGGGGCTGGACTGGCGGACGCAGCCCTTCTCGCACGTCGGCGGTCCGGGCTCGCGCCCGGTGCGCGTGGTGAGCCCCGTACTGCCGCGGCCGCAGACGCAGACGCGCCAGCAGCACGCCCAGGCGGCCTGAGGCCCGGGCGGCCCGCCGGCCGCCGGGCCCCCTGCCACCCCTGCCACCCCTTACACCCCCACTCCCCCTCGAGCCGGCTCCCCTGCTCCGCGCGCGGCCCTACCAGTACGTTCCCTGCACCATGGCGGCCAGGCTGGCGTGGTGCAGGATCAGGCCGTCGGGATCCGCCGGGACCTCGACCTCGCCGAAGTGGGCCTGCCGGTAGGCGATGCGGAGCATCACGATCCCGTGCCGCAGGGCCGCGTAGAGGGTGTGGAACTCCATGTCCCGGGGCGTGTGCCCGGTGAGTTCGGCGTACCTGCGCTCCAGGTCCTCGCGGCGCAGGAAGTCCGGCAGGCCGGGCTGGCCGAAACCGACGGTCAGGTCCTGGAAGAACCGGTGCAGGTAGACCGTCCAGCCGAGGTCCACCTCACGGGGGGCGTAGCCGGCCATCTCCCAGTCCAGGACGGCCACCGGTGTGAAACCGTCGTAGATGACGTTGCCGATGCGGGCGTCGCCCCAGTTGAGGACGGCGGGGCCCTCGTCCTGCGGCCACAGCTCCTCCAGGCGTGCGAACGCCCGCTCGATGAGCGGCGACGGGGCGAGCCCGCCCACCACCCAGGAGTAGTAGGCGCGTTGGGCGTCCACGTGCCGGCGCAGGGGGGTGCCCTCCCCGTCGGGGAGCAGGAACTCGGCCTCCTTGGACGGGAACTGGTCGTGCAGGCGGGCCAGCAGCGAGATGCTCGCCTCCTGGAGGACGGCGCGCTCGGCATCGGTCGCGGCGTGCAGCCAGTTGCCCTCGTAGGTGTACGGCATCACATCGGGCGGGACCCGCCCCTCGGCACGCGCCATCACGAAGAACGGCGCCCCCAGCGGCCCCGGATCCTCCTCCAGCCACTGCACGCGCGGTACGGGCACGTCCGTGTGCCGGGCGACCAGGCTCATCACGCGGTGCTGGCGCGGCATGTCGTAGGTCGGGAAGACGGTGTAGGCGGCCGGGTCGGCGGCGAGCCGCAGCGCGCAGGCGCGCAGCGGGGCGTCGGGGTGCTCTATGTCGAAGAGCAGGGTCTCGCTGGACATCCCGTTGGACCCGGGGACGGAGACGTTGGTGACCTTCGCGCCGGGGAGCCTGGTGTCCAGCCAGGCGGCGAGACGGCGGCCGAGCTCCTCGGGCTCCCGGGTGGAGGTACGCGGACGTGGTGCGGTGGCCATGGTCGATCCCCTTTCCTTCTGGTCGTACCGGGCCTACTGGGCGACGGAGGAGTAGTCGGCGAAACCGGTCGGGTCGTGGCGCCCGAAGCTGCCGTGCTCGAAGATGCCGTGGCCGATCTGCCCGTCGAGGGTGAAACGGGCCGAGTGGTCGGTCACCCCGAAGGCGGCCATCGGGTGGGCCGCGGGGTCGGAGAGGTCGTAGACGCGGCGGTCGGTCCAGCCGCGGCCCTGCCAGGTGCCGTGCTGCCAGTCGCCGGCGGGCGGATAGCCGGCGCCGACGGCGAGCGGGGAGGAGTTCAGGATCTCCACGGCCAGCTCCAGGGGCTTGCGGGAGGGGTCGGTGAGGTGGACGACGGCCCGCTCGGGGTGCCGGCTGCCGGGCCGGTAGCGGATCTCGGTGTGCGGCCAGCCGAGTTGGACGTCGTGGCGGCCGCTGCCCTCGGGGAAGACCTGCACGGCTTCGTTCAGGGTGCGGTGGCCGTCGGCGTCCTCCTGGACGATGACCATGACGAAGCGGTCCTCGAAGCGGACCGGGATCCACAGCCAGTGGAAGCCCTCGGGGCGGTACTCCTCGGCAGCGCGGCCGCCCTCCTCCCCGGGGATCGGGCGCACGCCCCAACTCCGGTCGCGGGTACCGGTCCACTCCCCCGGCGTGAGGACGAACTCCTCGCTCTTGGCCCGGATCGTGCCGGTGGCCCGGCCGGCCTGGACGAAGCGGCGTCCCTCCAGCATGAGGCGGTCACCGCGCCGCTGGACGTGGTGCGGCTCCCAGACGGCAGGGAACTCGGCGGTCCAGGTGATGTCGTACGAGAGCCCGTGCGGGTCTGCCGGATCGGGAGCGCAGCGCAGCGTGAGCTGTTTGAGCGGCACGTCGACGGTGATGGACAGGGGTCCCACCGAGAGGTTCATCCGGTCGTCGGTGAGGGCGTCGGAGGCCCGGACGGCGATGAGCTCGTCGCCGATGCGGAGGGTGGCGTAGGCGTCGATGACCCCGGCGTTGGGGTACACGCCGAGGCCGAGGATCAGGACGGCGCGGCCGGCGTGGTCGAAGACGTGGAAGATGCAGCGGTCATAGGCGTTCCGGTCACCGCTGACGACGTGCTTCATCGACAAGGGGGCCTGGTGGATGGGGTATTCGTCGAGCGCGACGGGCCGGTCGGCGGGCATGGCGAACCTCCTGGACGGGCAGCTTCGGGGCGCGAAGGGGCGGCTTGGGGGGGCGGCTTGGGGGCGGCTCAAGCGGATATGACGGTACGTCAGAAACAGCCCCGGGGGCCACCCTTCTGGCACGCCATGACAGCCCGGCGCACTTCGCCGTGCCCTCCGGGGGCGGGGGGGGCGCCGGCCGGGCGGGGTCGAAGGCGGCGGCGGGCTTCGGGGGCGGCAGCCGACCGGGCGGGGCCGAAGGGCGGCGGGGGGACTTCGGAGGCGGGAACCGACCGGGCGGGGTCGGAGGGCGGCGGGGGACTTCGAGGGCGGCAGCCGACGGGCGGGGCCGAAGGGCGGCGGCGGGGACTACGGAGGCGGGAACCGACCGGGCGGGGGCCGAAGGGCGCGGGCGGGGACTCCGCGGGCGGCAACCGACCGGGCCACGTCGGAGGGCGCCGGGGGACTTCGAGGGCGGGAACCGACCGAGCGGGGTCGGATGATGCGGGGCGGCATTGGCGGGCGGGAGCCACTCGGCCGGTAGTCAGAGATGCGTATGGGGGTTTCCCGTCAGTCTCATCGTCTCTCCGTGTCGGGCCGGTCCCTCAAGGGCGCTCCCTTCGGTCGCGTCGCTTCGCGATGGCCTTCGGCCACCCTTGACCGACCGTCCCGCCCCGGACATACGAAGACTGCCGGGAAACCCCCAAAGGAACGGGCCGGGCGTTCCTTTCCAGGGACGGGCACATCAGAGACCCGCGAGCAGACCGGGCGCAGGCACGCCCCCGAGACGGGCCCACCCGAAGCCACCTGCCGGGCCGGGGGAAGCGCAGCAAATCGCTACGCGCTTCTCGCCTCTCAGCGTCTCCAGCCCGTCTTGGGTCGGACATAGGCCGCCCACGACCGTTGGCCCATCTCATTCACGCGTCCGACGACCACCTTGGGCTGGGCATAAGCCGCCCACGGGCGGTTGGCCCTCCTCGGTCACGCGTCCGACGACCGCTGTGGGCGGGACATAGGCCGCCCAGGGCGATTGGTGCTCCTCGGCCCCGCGTCCGGCGACCGTCCGGGGCTGGACATGGACCGCCCACGACCCGCTGGCGCTTCTCTATCACGCGCCCAACGACCGCCTGGGCTGGGCATAAGCCGCCCACGACCCGCTGGCGCTCCTCGGTCACGCGTCCGGCGACCGTCTCGGGTCGTTGGGAGGGGCTGACCGCCGATCCTTCGGCTATTTCGTCGTGGATGCGGGTCAGCGCCGGACCGAGCCCACAAACAGGGGCACATACGGGAGCAATTGGGGCAAACTGTGGGCCCTTTGCGGCATCCACGTGCCCTGACCCGCATCCACGACGAAATAGCCGCTGTCCCACGCTTTTCCACCCCGGATGGGCGCCAGGCGCGGTCGTCGAGAAGCATCAACGGCCCGTGGGCGGCCTATGCCCGGCCCAAGGCGGTCGTCGGACGCGTGTCGAGCCTCGAACCGAGGTCGTGGGCGGCCTATGTACAACCCCGGACCGCCGTCGGACGCGTGAAGGAGAAGCGCCCACGGTCGCGGGCGGCCTCTGTCCAACCCAGTGCGGCCTTCGGACGCGTGACCGAGGAGCGCCAATGGGTCGTGGGCGGCCTATGTCCAGCCCCAGACGGGCTGGAGACGCTGAGAGGTGAGGAGCGCGTAGCGATTGGATGCGCCCACCGACCCGGCAGGCGGCTTCGGGCGTGCCCGCCTCCGGGGCGTGCCATGCCCGGTCCGCTCGCGGGTCTCTGACGTGCCCGTCCCTGGAAAGGAACGCCCGGCCCGTTCCTTTGGGGGTTTCCCGGCAGTCTTCGTATGTCCGGGGCGGGACGGTCGGTCAAGGGTTGAGCGCAGCGAAATCGCGAAGCGACGCGACCGAAGGGAGCGCCCTTGAGGGACCGGCCCGACACGGAGAGACGATGAGACTGACGGGAAACCCCCATACGCGTCCCTGACTACCGGCCGAGTGGCTCCCGCCCGCCAACGCCGCCCCGCATCATCCGACCCGGCCCGGTCGGCTCCCGCCCGCGGAGTCCCCGCCCGCGCCCTTCGACCCCGCCCGGCCGGTTCCCGCCTCCGAAGTCCCCGCCGCTCTTTGGCCCGGCTCGGTTGGCTGGCGCCCTCGAAGTCCCCCCGCCGCCCTTCGACCCCGCCCGCCCGATCGGCCCCCGCCCCCGGCGACACCTCGAACGGATAGGCGCACCCCGGCGGCGATTACCCGGGCCTTCGGTTCCGCGTTGGCCGGGTATGACCATGCTTCAGTCTTCAACGGGCCGAAGGCGTCGCCCGGTGCCGCCGGGTTTCGAAGAATCGGTTCAGCGGCCGCGCGAGCAGCAGCCGCAGCAGCCGCAGCAACCCCAACCGGCGCCGGATCCGCCGATCTACCGCGATCTGCTGGCGCGGTGGGCCGACGCCGGCCGGACTCTGCCCGGCCGGCGTGATCCGGAGTGGTCGCGGCTCACGTCCTCCCCGGTCTGGCCCACCAAGAGCAGCGGGCTGTACTGACCGCGGTCAGCGCGTCTCCGGGCCCGCCAGGTGGCGGGCGATGACCATGCGCTGGATCTGGTTGGTGCCCTCCACGATCTGGAGCACCTTCGCCTCCCGCATCAGCCGCTCGACGGGGAAGTCCGCCGTGTAGCCGTATCCGCCGAGGACCTGCACCGCGTCCGTGGTGACGGACATCGCCGCGTCCGTGCAGAACAGCTTGGCCATGGCCGCCTGGCGGGAGAACGGCTTGCCCGCGTCCCGCAGCCGCGCGGCCGCGAGGTACAGCGCCCGGCCCGCCTCGATCTTGGTGGCCATGTCGGCCAGCATGAAGCGCAGCCCCTGGAAGTCCGCGATGGGGTGACCGAACTGCTTGCGGTCCAGGGCGTAGGCCAGCGCCTCGTCCAGCGCGGCCTGGGCCACGCCGATGGCGCAGGCGGCGATGCCCAGGCGGCCCGCGTCGAGCGCGGCCAGGGCGATGGTGAAGCCCTGCCCCTCCTCGCCGATGCGGCGGGAGTCGGGGATCCGTACGCCGTCGAAGTGCAGCTGGGCGGTGGGCGAGCCCTTCATGCCCATCTTCTTCTCGGGCACGGCCGCGGTCAGGCCCGGGGCGTCCCCGGGGACCAGGAAGGCCGTGATCCCCTTGGGGCCCGGGGCGCCGGTGCGCGCGAGGACGGTGTAGAAGTCGGCGACGCCGCCGTGGGTGATCCAGGCCTTGGTGCCGGTGATGAGCCAGTCGTCGCCGTCGCGGACGGCCTTGGTGGTGAGCGAGGCGGCGTCGGAGCCGGCGGCCGGCTCGGAGAGGCAGTAGGCGCCCAGCAGGCCGCCGCCGAGCATGTCGGGCAGGTGGGCGCTCTGCTGCTCCTTGGTGCCGTAACCGGCGAGGCCGTGGCAGGCCAGGGAGTGCACGCTGACGCCGAGCCCGACGGTGAGGCGGGCCGCGGCCAGCTCTTCGAGGACCTGGAGGTAGACCTCGTAGGGCTGCTCGCCGCCGCCGAATTCCCCGGGGTACGGAAGGCCGAGCAGGCCCGCCTCGGAGAGCAGGGTGAAGACCTCCCGCGGGAACCGGCCGGAGTCCTCCTCCTCGGCCGCCCTGGGGCGGATCTCCCGCTGCGCGATCTCGCGTACGAGGGCGAGGAGGTCCCGGGACTCCTCGGTGGGCAGCTGTCGGTCCACCGGCTGCGGGGCGCGGTCTGTCATGGCGGCGCTCTCCTCCCTGGTCGGGCACGGCGGCGGCGCGTGAGGTGTGGGACGCGGCGCCGGGTCTCGGTATTCCCACAGCCGATGTTGCCCTCCCGGATCACGGAAGGGGCTGTTCAGAGGCTGCGGCGGGTTGAGTATGCCCGATCAGGGGCTTCCCGTCACCGGTGCAAGATCACCTCGCCGGTCGGACGGCTCCTCGGCTGTGGGAGGTGCCGGACACTCCGGGACGAACTCCTCGATCACTGTCAGTGTCGCGCGCAGCTGGCGCACCAGCAGGGCTCCGAGCGCGGTGCGGTCGGGCTGGTCCGGGGCGCCCAGTGCGCCTGTCCAGTCCAGGGTGGTCCCTTCGACCGCGGAGAGCCAGCCCACGAGGGCGAGGCGGGCGATCGGCGGGAGGGTGCGGCGTCCGTAGGCGCCTTCGGCGATCGTGGCGACGAGCTCCTCGCGGACGGAGTCGCGGATGGCGAGCACCTCGGCGTCGGATCCGACGCCGCCGGTGACGATCGTGCGGTAGGCGGCGTGGTGGTGCTCGGCGTAGTGGAGGTAGCCGTCGATGGTGCGGCGGACCCGCTCCACGCCGGGGAGGTCGGTGTCGCCGCCGGCGCGGGCGACGAGTTCAGCCAGGGAGTCCTCGACGATGGCGAGGTAGTAGCCGCGCTTGCTGGTGAAGTAGTAGTAGATCAACCCCTTGGCGACGCCCGCCTGTTTGGCGATGTCGTCCATGGAGAGCGCGTCGTACGAGGTGTCGGCGAACAACTTGCGCCCGGTGGCTATGAGTTCGGCCTTGCGTACCTGGGATCGGCCGGTCGCTCCACGCTGTTGACTATTATTCAAATTCAGCCCTAGCCTCGAACTGCCACAGAGTGCCCGCAGTATGGCAGACCTGTGTGCCGAGCCCTTTTTTTCGCACTCCCCCTGCGCACCGCACGACGTACGGGAGGATCAGCCGTCAGCGACGGGCTGCGGCTTGCGGCCTCGTGATCCCGGAGGGCCGGGAGGGGCTCAGAGCCAGCCGATCTGGGTGACGAACATGGCGACGACGACCACGAGGGTCCAGCCGAGCACGTGCTCCAGCCAGGAGGAGTCGTCCTTGGGACCTCCGGTACGGACGAGGTTCCGGGGGGCGGCGGTGGGGGCGGCGCTGTCGGCAGTCATGGTGTCCAATGTGCCAGCGTTCGCGGCTTTCACGGTAGATACGCCATGGGTGGCATGCGTCACGCAAACACCGACAGAGGCAGCCAAAGGCGGACAGGCAGACAGACCGGCAGACAGGGCGGCCACGGGGCCGGGACGGCAGACGGCCGGGTCCCGGCCTCCTCGGTCGGGACCCGGCACGCTCACGCATCCGGCTTCCGGCGCCCTGCTCCGGCGCTTCCTCCGGCCCCCGGTCAGACGCGGGACTCGCGGTTGCGGCCCGCCATGGCGGCCATCGCGAGGCCGAGGCACAGGGCGAGACCTCCGGCGATCACATTGCTGACCACCGTTCGCGTCGTGTCCATCTCGCCGGCGATGGCCCACGGGGCGATGATCGTCCACGCACCGAGGGCGACCGCCGTCCACGCCATCGCGTGGGTGCGCTCGTAGGCGGAGCCCAGACCGCCCATGCACAGGCAGAAGGCCAGGCCGGCTATCAGGTTGTTGATCGCCAGCGGGGTGAGGTCGCTGAATCCTGCGATCCACGGCGAGGCGGCCAGGTACAGGCCCGTGATCAGGGCCAGCGCTTCGACGGCCTGCGCGCGGGGGGTGCTGGTCACCCGCTCGAACCGGGTGCGCATCTCGGCGAGGTCGGGGTGGTGTTCGATGCTGGGATGGG
The DNA here is from genome assembly GCF_002080455.1 of Streptomyces sp. Sge12. Classification (NCBI taxonomy): domain Bacteria; kingdom Bacillati; phylum Actinomycetota; class Actinomycetes; order Kitasatosporales; family Streptomycetaceae; genus Streptomyces; species Streptomyces sp. Sge12. The sequence continues at coordinate 6,508,778 of NZ_CP020555.1, read as the reverse complement.
TGGTCATGGCTGGCCGCCTCCTACTGAGAAGCCTTTATGTGCCATTTACCCCACTATGTTCCGCTTACCCGTGCCGCTTGGTCAACGGGGAATTTCGCGGCCCCCTCACAGCACCCCCACCGCCCGCAGCGCGCGGATCTGCGCCCGGTTCGGGAGGGCCGGGGCGTAGAGGTAACAGATGCCCCCGGAGCCCGAGGTGACCTTGCCGGAGACGCCCGTGCGCTTGGTGCGCAGCCAGATGTTCTCCCACTCGGCGCGCCGGTAGACGCGGCGCACTGCGGGGTTGTCGGGCGAGTTGGGGTCGTTGGCGATCACGTCCCCGGCCGCGGTGAAGCCGATGACGGTCATCAGGTGGCCGGCGGTGCCGTAGCCCGCGCCCGTGAGTTCGTCCGGGCGGAAGGACTGGGAGGTGATGGCCGGGAGGCCGGCCCGGACCAGGGTCTCCAGGTCGGCCAGGGAGGTGAGGCGGGTGACGACTCCGGCGAGGCCGCGATAGGTGGCGGCGTAGGCGGCGTTGAAGGGCCAGTTGCCGCAGCCCTTGTATGCGGCGTCGTAGGTGGAGCGGGCCGCGTGGCAGACCTGCGGGTCGGCGTACCCCGGATTGACCCAGGTCAGGGAGGAGGGGGCGGCCTTGCCGCCCCAGTACTCGATGATCATCTGGGAGGAGGTGGGGCTGCACCAGGCCTCGCCCCCGTTGTCGTACTCGGGGTACTGGCCGGCGTGGATCTCCTGCGAGTAGCGCGGGACCTTCAGCTCGTGCGCGGTACGGGCGGAGGGCGCGGAGGGGGTGACGGTGAAGCGGTCCGGCACGTCGGAGACCATGGCGCCCGCGAGCCATACGGTGGGTCCGCGGCCGGCGCCCGGGCGCCGGTGGAGGGTGAGCCGGAGCTGCCAGGCCGCGATCCGCAGGCCGGCGGCCGCGGCCGGGCTGTCGAGGGCCAGGGTGTCGGTCCAGACCGTGGACCTTCCGTCGGTCTGGCCGTCCACCGAGGTGCGGCGGATGTCGCCGTCGCCCGAGGCCCAGCGGCCCATCACGTACCAGGGGGTGGTCGTGCCGTCGGTGTAGGTGCCGCGCAGTTCGATCTGGATCCAGGTACCGGCCGGGGTACGGGCGTTCCAGGAGGCGATCGCCTCGGTGGCGGGCACGCCGGAGCGGTGCACCGGGGAGGTCCAGGTGGCGTACTCCCAGGTGGCCTTGCGCCCGGTGTGCGGGTCGGCGTACTCGGTGCGGCCGACGGCCGCCGCGATCTCCAGGCCGGGGCGGGAGCCGCCGACGGCGGTGGTGCCCCGGTGGGTGCCGGCGAGCCAGTGGGCGTAGGAGTACCAGAAGCGGTTGTCGACGGTGGGGCCCGGCACCCGTGGCGCCGCGGGGGTGGCCGCCGAGGCGCTGCCGCCGGGGACGGTGGCGGCGGTGGCCGCGGCGGCGACCGCCAGTGCGGCGACGAGTACGGCCCTGCGCGGCGTGGGTTCGGTCATCGCGGGTTCCCCCAGGGTGGGTCGGCGTTCCGGTGGCACTTCGGCGGCTCGTGGGCGTCTTCGGCGTGGGCGGCTCGTGGGCGTCTCGTGGGCGGCTCGTGGGGCGGCTCGTGGGCGTCTCGTCTTGGGCACGTGGACGGCACGTGGGTGGCATCACCCTTCCAGTTCCCGGCGTCGGCGGCCCGAAGCCACGGCTCGTGTCGGGCTTGTCTACGCTGGTCGGGTGGAGCCACAGCAGTCACTTGAGTCACTCGCACGGGAGCTCGCGGCCGCGGCGCCCTCGCTCGGCCCGGTACGCCTGATCGGGATCGACGGGCACGCGGGGTCCGGGAAGAGCACCTTCGCGGGACGGCTCGCCGAGCTGCTGGGGGCGCCCGTGCTGCACCTGGACGACGTGGCCACCCATGCGGAGCCGTTCGGCTGGGAGGAGCGGCTGCGCGCGCAGGTGCTGGAGCCGCTCGCCGCCGGCCGGCCCGCGCACTGGGCCCCGTACGACTGGGTGGAGCGCCGCTTCGGGCCGGAGCGGGTGCTGGAGCCGGTACCGGTCTTGCTGGTGGAGGGGGTCGGGGCCGGGCGGCGGGCGTTGCGCCCGCGTCTGGCGCGGCTCCTGTGGATGGAGACGCCCCGCGAGGAGTCCTGGCAGCGGGGGCGAAACCGGGACGGGCGTGAACTTTCCGACTTCTGGGACGGATGGGAGCGCGCGGAGCGCGCGCACTTCTCCAACGACCCTTCGCGCCCCTTCGCCGACACCCTGGTACGCCAGAGCGGTACGGGATACGAGTGGTCTTCCGGGACCCGAGCGACGGCGGGAACCTCCACTTCCGTCACTGCGCGTGACGAACTCCCCCGGGCCTGAACGGCCCCGGAATCCGGCGCCGCCGAGCCCCGGCCGACCCGCTTGACCCGGGGCCCGCACCGGCCTTACGTTCTCAATGCGAGGCCTTCACAGGCCGGCGCGGACACGAAGCCCCCGATTGTTCCCCCGTGATCGGGGGCTTCGTTCTGCCCGCGACCCCCTCCCCCGCGGTGTCGCACGGGGCGGATCCGCCCCGATCATTCACCCTGAGTCACCGGACGCCCGAGGGGCGCACGCCGGAACCGGGCCCGTCGCGCCCTACGTAAGGTGCGTGACCGCGGGTACGATGCAGCCCTGATTTCATCGGCGCAGTGGGCAACTCATGTGCTCGTCACAGGGGTTGCCGCGCACCACGGGGGCAGGCTTGTGGGGGACGTGATGGATTTCGGCACGCCGGGCAGCATGCACGCCCCGGCCGAACTCGCCTGGCTCCGCGGGGTCGACGCCTGCACGATGGGCGCCTATCCGCAGGCCGAGGAGGAGTTCCGGGCGGCCGTACGACTCGACCCCTCCATGGCCGACGCCTGGCTGGGCCTGCACGCGCTCCGGGTCGACACCGGCAACGCGTTACTTCGCATGTACGCCCACCGGGACCGGTTCGGCGAGCAGCGCGCCCGGCACCGGCGAACGCTGAACTCCTGGTACTGGCTGGGGTGGTGGGTGCAGCCGGTGCTGGAGAGCCGGCGGGACCTGCTCCTCGCCCACGCCTCGCACTGGCTGGACGGCCGCCATGTGCCGGAGCTGGACCAGGCGCTGGCCGCGCTGCCGCCGGTGGACACCGACGCGCAGGTGCGGTTCCTGCACGCCTGCCGCGCGTATCTGGTCAAGGACTGGGAGCAGCTGGTCCGGCACACCGAGCCGCTGGTGCACGATCCGCTGCTGGGCATCGAGGCCGGGCTGTTCGGCGGGATGGCGCGGGTCCGGCTGGAGATGTACGGGCAGGCGGAGCCGATGCTGGCGGCGGCGCTGATGCGGTGCCGCAGCGAGCAGCCCCAGCGCAAGGAGCTGCGGTACTGGCTGGCGCGGGCGCGGGAGGGCACCGGGCGCTCGGCGGCGGCCCTGCCGCTGTACCGGGCGGTGCACCGGGTGGACCCCTCGTTCATGGACACCGCGGCCCGGCTGACGGCCATCGAGGACGGCGACGACACGGACGGCGTGGCCGATCTGGCGGGCCTGGCCGGGTACGCCGGGTACGGGGGCTACGCCGGGCACGGCCCGGCCCCGGCCGGCGGGGACTTCGCGGCGGTCGCGCTGGGCGGCGGGCCCGTCCAGGACATCGCGGCGGACGGCCAGGTGGAGCCGGATCCGCTGGCTCCACCCCCTCCCCCGACGGGGCGGGTGGAGGGGGCGCGGCGCAAGGTGCCCGTCCCGCCGCAGGGCGCGGCCGAGGGGCTGCCGGCCGGGCCGGCGGATCCGGCGGCTCTCGCCGAGGCCCTGGCGGAGCTGGAGCGGATGGTGGGCCTGGAGCCGGTCAAGCGGCAGGTGAAGGCGCTCTCGGCCCAGCTGCACATGGCGCGGCTGAGGGCGGGCCAGGGGCTGCCGGTGCAGCCGCCGAAACGGCACTTCGTGTTCTCCGGGCCCTCCGGTACGGGCAAGACGACGGTCGCCAGGATCCTGGGCCGGGTCTTCTACGCGCTGGGCCTGCTCGGCGGTGATCATCTGGTGGAGGCCCAGCGGGCCGATCTGGTGGGCGAGTTCCTCGGGCAGACCGCGGTGAAGGCGAACGAGCTGATCGATTCGGCGATCGGCGGGGTGCTGTTCGTGGACGAGGCGTACTCGCTGTCCAACTCGGGCTACAGCAAGGGCGACGCGTACGGCGACGAGGCCCTCCAGGTGCTCCTGAAGCGGGCCGAGGACAACCGCGACCACCTGGTGGTGATCCTGGCGGGCTACCCGGCCGGGATGGACCGGCTGCTCGCCGCCAATCCGGGGCTGTCCTCGCGCTTCACCACCCGGGTGGACTTCCCCAGCTACCGGCCGCCGGAACTGACGGCGATCGGCGGGGTGCTGGCGGACGCGAACGGGGACCACTGGGACGAGGAGGCGCTGGAGGAGCTGCGCAGCATCAGCGGGCACGTGGTCGAGCAGGGCTGGATCGACGAGCTCGGCAACGGCCGGTTCTTGCGGACCCTGTACGAGAAGAGCTGCGCGTACCGGGACCTGCGGCTGGCCGGCTTCGCGGGTGAGCCGTCGCGGGACGACCTGGCCACGCTCCGGCTGCCGGACCTGATGCAGGCGTACGGGGAGGTCCTTTCGGGCCGCGGCCCCCAGGAACGGCCCGATCCGCCGCCCCTGTAGCGGTCCGCCGCCTCCTCGCGGAGCCGGCGAACCCGGCGGACCCCGCCGTCAGTGCTTCGAGCCGCGGCCGCAGACGAGCTGGTACTCCGCGGTGCCCGTGTTGGCGCACCAGAGGTGCGGCCGGTCCGGCACGAAGGCGTACGCGGACAGCTTCATGTTGATCGGCCGGCAGGCCTGCTTGCCCTTGTACGGGGAGTACTCGGGGCATTTTCCGTTGTCGAGCTGCTGCATGTGGGCGCGGAGCGCGTCCAGGCCCATGTCCTCGACGCCCGGGTTGGTGGACGGCATGAAGCGGTTGGCCGACCATGAGCCGCCCATGGTGGCGAAGAGCGCGATCGCGCAGATCAGGCCTGCGGTCAGCCGGGACATCACGCGCGGCGAGATCCGGGCGGCCCGGTCCGGAGCGACCTCCTCCAGCGTGCCGCGGATCCAGCCGAAGACGCGCTCGTACGTCAGTATCACGCCGAGGACGGCCAGGACGATCAGGCAGTAGAAGATGATCCACGTGGTGCGCGGGTACAGCTGGACGGCCTGGGTCTGCTCCATCCGGGAGGCGAAGTGGAAGCGCAACAGCCAGGCGCCGGCCAGGACGAAGCCCGCGGTGCGGACCAGGAGGTTGCGCAGGCCGAGGCCCACGCCGATGCCCACGCCCAGGAGCAGCAGGATTCCGAAGCCGGTCTGGCCGGCCAGCTCGCCCGACGCGGGGAAGTTGTGGTAACTCAGTTCGCCGGTGCGGTCGGACGCCCAGCCCAGCACGTAGGCGGGGTCGAGGTAGGTGTTGATGTACGCGTAGCGGTCCTTCGTCGTGGCGCCGATTCGGACCAGCTGGTACAGCAGCGGCGCGCCGATCACGGCGGCGGTGACCAGTACGGTGCCGAGGAGGATCAGCGCACGCTTGATCGCGACCCGGCCCCTGCGCCACGGGAACAGCAGCAGGCCGAGGACGAACGCACCGGGCGCGGCCCAGAGGTACCAGCCCGAGTACCAGAGGAACATCACGCCGAAGGCGGTGCCGAAGCCGAGGCCGCGCAGCACCAGCGAACGGGTCGGGAGCTGCTCGGCACGGCGGACCTCACGGAAGCAGGCCGCGAGCAGCGGCAGCAGGACGAGCATGGAGCCGTGGCTGTACGGGCGGATCGGGTCGAGGAAGACGAGCGAGGCGGGCACCGCGATCGCCATCGCCCAGAACGGGCGCAGCAGCATGCGCCACGCGAGGTAGGCCATCGGGCCGACGAGTGCACTGAGGATCAGCTGCAGGTCCTTGAGGGCGTGGCCCACACCGGCGATGCCGTGGTGGAATGCCTTGGCCCAGAGCGCGAGCAGAGCGGGGAACAGCGGGGGGTAGACCCCCGGCAGGCTCTTGTGGCGCATCATGTCGTTGGCCATGCCCATGAGGACGCCGGGGTCGCCCTCCTGGCCGCCGAGGCCCCACGGTGTGCCGTTCAGGGCGACGGCCGTGCCGCCCGCGACGATACCGGTGGCCAGGCCCACGAGGGCCGCGCACACCAGCCGCTGCGCGACCCGGTAGTGGCGCAGCGTGCCCCGGTGGGCGAGGAGGAGCAGCAGCGCGAGGACGGGGAGGCCGATCAGCGCCACGTACTGCTGGACCTTGGCGAGGCCGCTGACCTGGCCGATCCGGCTGACGGGGTCGACGTCGATGCGGGTGCACAGCAGTATGAACCCGAGGGCGACGGCGACGCTGGCCACGGCCTCCCCCAGCGGAAGGAACCAGCGCTTCTCCGTCCAGCGGTCGAAGCGGCCGACCGGGCCGGCTGTCGACGTCCCGCCGGACGAGGCGCCTCTGGCGCCGTCCGACGTAGGGGAGGGGGCGACGACGTACTTCGGTGCTAACTCCGTCATGTCACATCGCTTCCGTGAAGCGGCGCTCTGTTGCAGGTCGGGCCTTGCTCGACGGGACGAGCGAGGCCGGCGGGACGCGCCGGCAAACCGACACCAGGCCCCGCCCGCCGACCTGCTGGTCGAGCGGGCGGGGCCTGGTAGGGCCGACGCCGTAGTCTTCCGTGCCGCTGCCCGTGAAGTCCAACCGGGCGGCCGGGGGCGGATCGACCGGGCGGCTACAGGCGGGCGAACGCCGGGCGGTGGGACGGGTCGCGGACTTCGCCGACCAGCATTTCCAGGACGTCCTCCATGGCGACCAGGCCCAGGACCCGTCCGCCCTGGTCGGCGACCTGGGCCAGGTGGGTGGCGTCGCGCCGCATCACGCTGAGGGCGTCGTCGAGCGGAAGGGTCGCCGACAGGGTGGTCATCCGGCGCCAGACCCGCTGGGGCACGGCCCGCTCCCGGTCCTCCAGGTCCAGTACGTCCTTGACGTGCAGGTAGCCCATGAAGGCGCCGCTCTCCGCGCGGACGGGGAAGCGGGAGTACCCGGTCCGCACGGTGAGCTGCTCGATCTGGCGCGGGGTCACCTCCGGGCCGACCGTGACCAGCCGGTCCGGGCCGAGGAGGACGTCGGTGACGGGGCGGCTGCCCAGTTCCAGTGCGTCCTCCAGCCGCTCCTGCTCGACCGGCTCCAGGAGCCCGGCCTGCCGGGAGTCCTTGAGGAGCCGGCCCAGCTGGGCGGAGGTGTAGACGGCCTCGACCTCGTCCTTGGGCTCCACCTTGAAGAGCTTCAGGACCAGCTTGGCGCAGGCGCCGAGCGCGGTGGTGACCGGCCCGCAGAGGCGGGCGAAGGCGACCAGGCCGGGGCTGAACCACAGGGCGGTCTTCTCGGGGGCGGCCATGGCCAGATTCTTCGGCACCATCTCGCCGATCACCAGGTGCAGGAAGACCACGGCGCTGAGCGCGAACGCGTAGCCGAGGGGGTGGATGAGGCCCTGCGGTACGTGGACGGCGTGGAAGACGGGCTCCAGCAGCCGGGCCACGGTGGGCTCGGCGACCGCGCCGAGGGTGAGCGAGCAGATGGTGATGCCGAACTGCGCCGCGGCCATCATGCGGGGCAGGTTCTCCAGGCCGTGGAGGACCTGGCGGGCTCGCTTGGACTCTGCGGCGAGGGGCTCGATCTGGCTGCGCCGTACGGAGACGAGTGCGAACTCGGCGCCGACGAAGAAGCCGTTGGCGAGGACCAGCAGCAGGGCGAAGAGGAGCTGGAGCGCGTTCATCGGGCGGCGCCTTCCAGCTCGGCCCGCTCGGGTTCGAGCGCGGCCGCGCCGCCGGTTCCGGGAGCCGGCCGGTACGTACCGGCCGCGGGTACCGCCGCGAGCCGGACCAGCCGGACGCGCTCGGCGCGGTTGCGGCCGACGCGGCGGACGGACAGCTTCCAGCCGGGGAGCTCGGCCCGGTCCCCGGGGGCGGGGATCCGGCCGAGGAGGTCGGCGACGAGCCCGGCGACGGTCTCGTACGGCCCCTCGGGCACTTCGAGGCCTATCCGGCGCAGGGTCTGCACCCGGCAGCTGCCGTCGGCCTCCCAGGAGGGGCGGCCGTCCTCCGCCGGTACGGCGGCCAGTTCGGGGCTGTCGTCCTCGGCGAAGTCGTGCTCGTCGCGGACCTCGCCGACGAGCTCCTCCACGATGTCCTCCAGCGTGACGACTCCGGCGGTGCCGCCGTACTCGTCGACGACGACGGCCATCGGCTGCTCGCTGCGCAGCCGCTCCAGCAGCGGCTGCACCGGCAGGGAGCCGGGCACCAGCAGCGGGGCGACGCAGATCCGGCTCACGCTCGTGCGGTCGCGCTCCGACTCGGGCACGGCGAGGGCGTCCTTGAGGTGGACCACGCCGGTGATCTCGTCGATGCGGTCGCGGTAGACCGGGAACCGGGACAGGCCCGTGGCGCGGGTCAGGTTGAGCACGTCGGCCGCGGTGGCCGTGTGCATCAGGGCGCTGACCTTCACCCGGGGGGTCATGACGTGCTGGGCCGTGAGCTCGCCCAGCGAGAGGGTCCGTACGAAGAGGTCGGCGGTGTCCTGTTCGAGGGCGCCGGCCTGGGCCGAATGGCGGACGAGGGAGACCAGTTCGCCGGGGGTCCGGGCGGAGGCCATCTCGTCGGCGGGTTCCACGCCGAGGAGCCGTACGAGGCGGTTGGCGACGGCGTTGAGGCCGGCGATCACCGGTCGGAAGGCCCGGGAGAAGGCGTGCTGGGGGCCGGCGACGAAGCGGGCCACCTGGAGCGGCCGGGAGACCGCCCAGTTCTTCGGGACGAGCTCGCCGACGACCATCTGGACGGCGGAGGCGAGCAGCATGCCGATGACGACGGCGACGCCGGAGACGGCTCCCTCGGGGAGGCCGGTCGCGGTGAGCGGCCCGGCCAGCAGTGCGGCGAGGGCGGGCTCGGCGAGCATGCCGACCACGAGGGAGGTGATGGTGATGCCGAGCTGGGTGCCGGAGAGCTGGAAGGACAGCTCCCGCAGGGCCTTGACCACCGTGCGGGCACGGCGGTCACCGTCGGCTGCGGCGCGTTCGGCCTCGGCCCGCTCCACGGTGACGAGGCCGAATTCGGCGGCCACGAAGAACCCGTTGGCGAGGATGAGGGCGAAGGCCGCCGCGAGCAGAAGTAGCGGGATGGTCATGCCGCCGCCTCCGGGGGGAGGGCGGCGCGGGTACTACCGGACGATCCGTCCATTGCTGGAGGGAGTCACTCCTCAAGTCGCAGGTGCCCACGGGCCACGAGGTCCCGGGGCCGGTGGGAGGGCGCACAGCTGCGCCCCGCCACCAGGGTAGTCATTGAGATCCCGGCCGCAACGGTACGCAGCCACGAGGATCGGCCGACTCAGTGGTCGTGTCCGCCCGTTCCGCGCGCCTCGGCCAGGGCGCGCAGGGCGCGTGCGTCGCCGATCGCCTGCTGCTTGGCCACGCCCGGCTGGATGCCGAGGACGGGCAGGCTGGTGCCGTCGCTGAGGTCGAGGAAGACCCACGGGTCGCCGGGGCGGAGGTTGACCCGCAGGATCTGGGCCCACTCCAGGCGCCGGGTGGTGGTCAGGTTGACGACGGTGACGCCGCTCTCGTCCGCGACCACCTTGGGGCGGCTGAGCAGGACGAGTACGGAGCTCAGCAGGACGGCGGTGAAGACGAAGCTGATCCGCTCGCCGGGGCTGAGGTTCTCCAGCAGCAGGGCGATGGCCGTGATGGTGGTGAACATGGCGAGGCCGACGCCCAGCAGGACGACCCGGGTGCGGGTCGGCCGGAAGGTGACCGGCAGGGCGGGCGTGACGGGCTGGGCGGCGGACTCGGCCATGGTGCGTTGCCTTCTGGAGGTGACGTGCGGGTCGGGCGGTCGGCGTGCCGGGTGGCGGCACGCCGGGCCCTTCCTAGAGGCGGCAGGCGTGGATGGAGGTGGTGAGGATCGCGCGCGCGCCGAGCTCGTACAGGTCGTCCATGATCCGCTGGGCTTCCTTGGCGGGGACCATCGCGCGGACGGCGACCCAGCCCTCATTGTGCAGCGGGGAGACGGTCGGCGACTCCAGGCCGGGGGTGAGGGCGACCGCGCGCTCCAGGTGCTCGGCGCGGCAGTCGTAGTCCATCATCACGTAGCTGCGGGCCACCAGGACGCCCTGCAGGCGGCGCAGGAACTGCTGGGCGCGCGGGTCCTCGGGGTCGGAGGCGTTGCTGCGGATGACGACGGCCTCGGAGGTCATGATCGGCTCGCCGATGATCTCCAGACCGGCGTTGCGCAGGCTGGTGCCGGTCTCGACGACGTCCGCGATGATCTGCGCCACGCCGAGCTGGATCGCGGTCTCGACGGCTCCGTCGAGGTGGACGACGGAGGCGTCGATGCCCTGCTCGGCGAGGTGCTTGGCGACGATTCCCTCGTACGAGGTCGCGATCGTCATCCCGGTGAAGTCCTCGGGGCCCTTCGCGGTGCCGGGCTTGGTGGCGTAGCGGAAGGTGGAGCGCCCGAAGTTCAGCGGGAGGATCTCCTCGGCGCTGGCGCCGGAGTCGAGCAGCAGGTCGCGGCCGGTGATGCCGATGTCGAGCTTGCCGGAGGAGACGTAGATGGCGATGTCCTTGGGGCGGAGGTAGAAGAACTCCACCTCGTTCTCGGGGTCGACGACCACGAGCTCCTTGGACTCCTTGCGCATCCGGTAGCCGGCCTCATGGAGCATCGCCGACGCCGGTCCGGAGAGTGAACCCTTGTTGGGGACGGCGATGCGCAGCATGGGGCTTCCTTTGGTGCGTGGATACGGGATTGCGGGCGGGGTGTGCGTGCCTGGCTCAGAGGTGCGCGTAGACGTCGTCGAGGGAGATCCCGCGCGCCACCATCATCACCTGGACGTGGTAGAGCAGCTGGGAGATCTCCTCGGCGGCGGCTTCCTTGCCTTCGTATTCGGCGGCCATCCAGACCTCGGCGGCCTCCTCGACGACCTTCTTGCCGATGGCATGGACGCCCTTGTCGACGAGCTCGGCGGTGCGAGAGGTGCTGGGGTCGCCGTTGGCCTTGGCCTGGAGCTCGGTGAAGAGCTCTTCGAAGGTCTTGGAGGATTCGTTCGCCATGATGGTCCTCAGAATACGGGGTTCCCCCGCGCCACTCAGCGCCAGGGTTCGCTGACGGTCCGCAGGGTCATGGCGGTGGAGACGGCGGCGGTGACCGCTTCGTGCCCCTTGTCCTCATTCGACCCTTCGAGGCCGGCGCGGTCCAGCGCCTGCTCGTCGTTGTCGCAGGTCAGTACGCCGAAGCCGACGGGGACTCCGGTGTCGATCGACACCTGTACCAGGCCCTGGGTGACGCCCTGGCAGACGTAGTCGAAGTGCGGGGTGCCGCCGCGGATGACCACTCCGAGGGCGACGATGGCATCGTAACCGCGACCGGCCAGTACCTTCGCCACGACCGGGAGCTCGAAGCTGCCGGGGACCCGGAGCAGGGTGGGCTCGTCGATGCCCAGCTCGTGCAGGGCCCGCAGGGCCCCGTCGACCAGTCCGTCCATGACCTTCTCGTGCCACTGGGCCGCGATCACGGCGACTCGGAGGTCTCCGCAGTTCTTCACGCTCAGTTCGGGTGCGCCCTTGCCGCTCACAGCTCTGCTCCTCGGTGGTTCGTGTCGGTGGATGACCGGTGGTGGAAACCGGTGGTGGAAACCGGTGGTGGACATGCGTCCGGGTGGTGGTGCGTGCCTACTGGTTGCCGCAGGCGGAGGTGGTGACGGGCCCGTCCAGCCAGGGCAGGTCGTGGCCCATCCGGTCCCGCTTGGTGCGCAGGTACCGCAGGTTGTGCTCGCCGGCCTCCATCGGCATCGGCTCGCGGCTGGTGACCGCGATGCCGTGCCGGACGAGGGCGTCGGACTTCTCGGGGTTGTTGGTCATCAGGCGGACGCCGTGCACGCCGAGGTCGGCGAGGATCTGGGCGCCGGCGCCGTAGTCGCGAGCGTCGGCGGGCAGGCCGAGCTCCAGGTTGGCGTCGAGGGTGTCACGGCCGCGCTCCTGGAGCTCGTACGCGCGCAGCTTGGACAGGAGTCCGATGCCGCGGCCCTCGTGGCCGCGCAGGTAGACGACGATGCCGCGGCCCTCGGCGTTGATGCGTTCCATGGAGGCGTGCAGCTGGGGGCCGCAGTCGCAGCGCTGCGAAGCGAAGATGTCGCCGGTCAGGCACTCGGAGTGCATGCGGACGAGGATGTCGGAGCCGTCGCCGATCTCGCCGTGGACGAGGGCGACGTGCTCGACGCCGTCGACCGTGGAGCGGTAGCCGTAGGCCGTGAACTCGCCGAAGGCGGTCGGCAGGCTGACCTCGGCCTCGCGGCGCACGGTGGGCTCGGCGGAGCGGCGGTAGGCGATCAGGTCCTCGATGGAGATGATCGTCAGGCCGTGCTTGCGGGCGAAGGGGATCAGCTCGGGCAGGCGCAGCATGACGCCGTCCTCGCCGGCGATCTCCACGATGGCGCCGGCCGGGCGCAGGCCCGCGAGGCGGGCCAGGTCGACGGCGGCCTCGGTGTGGCCGTTGCGGACCAGGACGCCGCCGGGCTTGGCGCGCAGCGGGAAGACGTGGCCGGGGCGGACGAAGTCGCCGGGCTCGGAGACCCCGTCGGCGAGCAGGCGCAGGGTGGTGGCGCGGTCGGCGGCCGAGATGCCGGTGGAGACGCCGTGGGCGGCGCTCGCGTCGACGGAGACGGTGAAGGCGGTCTTCATCGACTCGGTGTTGTTCTGGACCATCTGGGGGAGCTCGAGCCGGTCCAGCTCGGCGCCCTCCATGGGGGCGCAGATCAGGCCGCGGCACTCGCTCATCATGAACGCGATGATCTCGGGGGTGGCCTTCTCGGCGGCGATGACGAGGTCGCCCTCGTTCTCGCGGTCCTCGTCGTCGACGACGACGATGGGGCGGCCCGCCGCGATGTCGCGGATGGCCTGCTCGACGGGGTCGAGGCGGAAGGTCTCTTCGGGGATGTCGGGCACGGGCTTGAGGCTGGTCATGCCGTTGCTCCTTCCAGGGCCGGGGCGGGGGTGGTGCGGGAGCGCTGGTACCAGTCGTAGGCGCCCCACAGCACGAGGGCGAAGTAGACGACGTAGACGAGGCCGGAGAAGGCCAGTCCGTTGTTGAAGGCGAGCGGGACGCCGACCAGGTCGACGAGGAGCCAGGCGAACCAGAACTCGACGAGGCCGCGGGCCTGGGCGACCATCGCGACGATGGTGCCGACGAAGATGTACGCGTCGGCCCACGGGCTCCACGAGAGGTTCGGGAAGAGCGTGAAGAGGCCGCCGACGGCGAGGGTGCCGAGCGCCGCGCCGGCCAGGAGCAGCCCGCGCTCCTTCCAGGTGGCGGTGCGCACGGCGATGGAGCCGTCCTGGGCCTTCTGGCGGCCGAGCTGCCAGGCGCGCCAGCCCCACACGGCCACGCCGATGACGAGGAGCTGCTTGCCGACGCCGCCGGCGAGGTGTGCGGAGGCGTAGGCGGCGATGAGGATCAGGCCGGAGAGGAGCTGGGCGGGCCAGGTCCATATGGAGCGGCGCCAGCCGAGGGCGAGCGCGGCGAGGCCCATCAGGTTGCCGATCATGTCGGACCAGATGACCTTCTGGCCGAAGACGGTGAAGGCCTCCGCGTTGAGCCAGGTCAGGGCATTCACCGGGCTTCTCCCGTCGTGTGCAGGGGGTTCACGCCGGCGGCCAGGAGGCGTTCGACGTACTTGGCGAGGACGTCGACCTCCAGGTTGACGGGGTCGCCGCTCTGCTTGTGGCCGAGGGTGGTCAGCGCCAGGGTGGTGGGGATGAGGCTGATGGTGAACCAGTCCGCGGCGGCCTCGACCACGGTGAGGCTGACGCCGTCGACCGTGATGGAGCCCTTCTCGACCACGTAGCGGGAGAGGTTCGCGGGGAGGGCGACCTTGACGATCTCCCAGTGCTCCGAGGGGGTGCGGGAGAGGATCTCGCCGGTGCCGTCCACGTGGCCCTGGACCAGGTGGCCGCCGAGCCGTCCGCCGAGGGCCATGGGGCGCTCCAGGTTGACCCGGGAGCCCTTGGCCAGGGCGCCGAGGCTGGAGCGGTTCAGGGTCTCCTGCATGACGTCGGCGGTGAACTCGCCGTCCGCGGTCTCCACGACGGTCAGGCAGACGCCGTTGACCGCGATGGAGTCACCGTGCTTGGCGCCCTCGGTGACGAGGGGGCCGCGCAGCCGGAAGCGGGAGGCTTCCTCGAGCTGCTCGACAGCGGTGACCTCGCCCAGTTCTTCGACGATTCCGGTGAACACTCAGTGCTCCTTGGTGGCGGGGGTGGCGGGGACGGGGACGGGGACTGCGGTGATGCGGAGATCGGGGCCGGTGCGGACGGCCTCGGTGATGTCGAGGCGCAACGCGCCGGAGATGTTCTTGATTCCGGCGTCGGCGAGGGCCGCGGGGCCCGCGCCGAGCAGGGCGGGCGCGAGGTAGCCGATGACGCGGTCGACGGCGCCGGCCTCGAGGAAGGCGCCGGCCAGGGTGGGCCCGCCTTCCAGCAGGACGGAGCGCACGCCGCGCAGGTTCAGGCGGGTGAGGAGGTCCTGGACGTCGATGCGGCCGTCGTGCAGGGGCAGCCGGAGCAGTTCGACGCCGGTCAGGTGCCGGGTGTCGGCGTCCTCGCCGACGACGAGCAGAGTGGGCGCGGCGTCGTCGAGGATGCGGGCGGTCGCGGCGATCGTGGCGCGCGTGTCGAGGGCGATCCGCAGGGGCTGCACGGCGCCTTCGACGCCGCGGACCGCGAGGTGCGGGTCGTCGGCGCGCAGGGTGCCGCCGCCCACGAGGACGGCGTCGCTCTCGGCGCGCAGCCGGTGGACGTCGGCGCGGGACTCGGCGGAGGTGATCCAGCGGCTGCTGCCGTCGGCGGCGGCGCTGCGGCCGTCGAGGGTGGCGGCGTACTTCCAGGTGACGTGCGGCCGGCCGAGGCGTACGGAGGTCAGCCAGGCGGCGTTGCCCTCCTCGGCCTCGTCCGCGAGGAGTCCGGCCGCGGTGTCGACGCCGGCCGCGCGCAGGGTGGCGGCGCCGCCGCTGGCCTGCGGGTTCGGGTCGGAGACGGCGTAGATCACGCGGGCGATCCCGGCGTCGGCGAGGGCGCGGGCGCAGGGCCCGGTACGGCCGGTGTGGTTGCAGGGTTCGAGGGTGACGTAGGCGGTGCCTCCGCGGGCCGCCGGGCCTGCGGTGCGCAGGGCGTGGACCTCGGCGTGCGGGCCGCCGGCCCGCTCGTGCCAGCCTTCGCCGACGACGGCGCCGGAGGCGTCGGTGATGACGCAGCCGACGACGGGGTTGGGGCTGGTGGAGCCGAGTCCGCGGGCGGCGAGCTCGATGGCTCGGCGCATGGCACGGGTGTCCGCGTCGGGTGCTGCGTGCGCGGCGTGTGTCGCCACCGGGTCCTCCTGCCTCATCGGGCACGGACTCCGGGGCCTGTCGGGATACGACAGATGAAGCGGTACAGCGCACGGGGGACGCCGAGGCCGGAAAAACGGTTCGACCGGGCACATCCACAGGGATATGCCGACGAACCGCCGACGGCGGCGTACCGGTGACTGGCCCGCCGCGCACTGCCTCCCATCCGGACTTTAACCGTCGGTCCAGGAATCTCACCTGGTCAACCGGCCGCTGGCTGCGGACGGGTCGCGGACTATAACCGCCGGTTCGGAATTACACCGACCCCGGAGTGCGCTGCTACTGGTACTCCAGCCAGTCTGCCACGCGCGATCGCCCGCCATGCGGGTGATGTGGTGTGGCCTGGCTCACAGCGCGTCGCCACCCGTGTGGACTTTGTCAAGTGGGACGGGGTTGGTCCAGACCTATTGACGAGGTGGTCTAGTCCTCTTAACGTTCCCTTCATCCTCCCGGGAACGGCCCGTCGGATGTGCGCACATCACGGGCCAACACGCTTGTGCACCAACCCTGTTGATTCACGTTGTGTCCAGTTGTGTCCTGCATCCTCCCCTCCCCAGGAGGCACAATGCCGTCCCCCACACGTACGAGAGCGATGCTCCTGGCATCCGGCGCCGCAATCGCCGGACTCCTGGTGGGCGGAGTCTCGGCGGGCGTCTCGCACGCGGCCGACAACGAGAGCTGTCGCCCCGACGGGCTGTACAAGACCGCCGGTGTCGACGTCCCGTACTGCTCGGTCTACGACTCCGAAGGCCGCGAGAAGATGGGCGCCGACCACCAGCGTCGCGTCATCGGCTACTTCACCGGCTGGCGCACCGGCAAGGACGGCACCCCCGCCTACCTCGCCAACAACATCCCGTGGTCCAAGGTCACCCACCTGAACTACGCCTTCGCCCATGTGGGCGCCGACAACAAGATCTCCGTCGGCTCGAACGGCGTGAACAACGCCGCCACAGGAATGACCTGGCCCGGCGTCGCGGGCGCCGAGATGGACCCCGCCCTCCCCTACAAGGGCCACTTCAACCAGCTGACGAAGTTCAAGAAGCAGTACCCGAACGTCAAGACGCTGATCTCGGTCGGCGGCTGGGCGGAGACCGGCGGCTACTTCGGCGACGACGGCAACCGCGTCGCCTCCGGCGGCTTCTACTCGATGGCCACGAACGCCGACGGCTCGGTCAACCAGGCCGGCATCGACACCTTCGCCGACTCCTCGGTCGAGTTCATCCGCACGTACGGGTTCAACGGCGTCGACATCGACTACGAGTACCCGACCACCATGAAGGACGCCGGCAACCCGCTGGACTGGCAGCTGGCCAATGCCCGCCGCGCCGGTCTGGTCCAGGGCTACGCGGCCCTGATGAAGTCGCTGCGCGAGAAACTCGACCGCGCCGGCGCCGCCGACGGCAAGCACTACCTGCTCTCCGTCGCCGCCCCCTCCTCCGGCTACCTGCTGCGCGGCATGGAGACCTTCCAGGTCCAGAAGTACCTGGACTACGTCAACATCATGTCCTACGACCTGCACGGCGCCTGGAACGAGTACGTCGGGCCCAACGCCTCCCTCTTCGACGACGGCAAGGACGGCGAACTCGCCGCGGCCGGCGTCTACTCCACCTCCCAGTACGGCGGCATCGGCTACCTCAACACCGACTGGGCCTACCACTACTTCCGCGGCTCGATGCCGGGCGGCCGCATCAACATCGGCCTGCCCTACTACACCCGCGGCTTCAAGAACGTGCAGGGCGGCACCGACGGCCTGTGGGGCAAGGCCCCCGCGACCACCTGCCCGGCCGGCGCCGGCCTGACCAAGTGCGGCGACGGCGCGGTCGGCATCGACAACCTCTGGCACGACAAGGACACCAACGGGGTCGAGTCCCCGGCGGGCTCCAACCCGATGTGGCACGCCAAGAACCTGGAGAAGGGCGTCGTCGGCGACTACGTCACCAAGTACGGCTTCCCCGCGAACACCACGCTGACCGGCAGCTACGTCCGCAAGTACGACTCCACCCTGGTGGCGCCGTGGCTGTGGAACGCGCAGAAGAAGGTCTTCCTCTCGACGGAGGACGAGCAGTCGGTGGCCGCCAAGGCCGACTACGTGGTCAACAAGGGCATCGGCGGCACGATGGTCTGGGAGCTGGCGGGCGACTACGCGTACAACGCGGCCAAGGGCCAGTACGAGATGGGCGACACGCTCACCGACACGATGTACCAGAAGTTCAAGTCGGCCTCCCCCTACGGGGCGAAGAAGGCGGGCGCCACCGCCCTGCCGACCCAGGCCGTGGACATCAAGACCGAGTTCACCGAATTCAAGCTCGGCGACTCCAACTACCCGCTCACCCCGAAGCTGAAGATCACCAACAACACGAACGCCACGCTGCCCGGCGGCACCGAGTTCCGGTTCGACTACGGCACCTCGGCCCCGAACAACGCCTCCGACCAGTCCGGCTTCGGCACCACGGTGATCAGCAGCGGCCACACCGGCAACAACGTCGGCGGCCTGAAGGGCGACTTCCAGCGGGTCTCCCTGAAGCTCCCGGCCTGGCAGACCCTGGCCCCGGGCGCCTCCGTGGACCTGGCGTTCAACTACTACCTGCCGGTGTCCACCCCCTCGAACTGGACGGTGACCGTCTCCGGCACCACCTACGCCCTCGCGGGGGACCTGGCGCGCGGCACCACGCTGGTGCAGCCCGGCTCCACCCAGCCGCCCACGACTCCCCCGACCACCCCGCCCACCACTCCCCCGACCACGCCTCCGACGACTCCGCCGACCACACCTCCGGGCGGCACCTGCACCAACCCGGCGTACGTGGCGGGCACGGTCTACAACAGCGGCAACCTCGTCTCCCACAAGGGCCGCAACTGGAAGGCCCAGTGGTGGACGCAGAACGAGGAGCCCGGCACCACGGGCGAGTGGGGTGTCTGGAAGGACCAGGGCGCCTGCTGACCCCCTGAGCCCGATCCCGTGATTCCCCGATGCGGTGATTGCTGACCGAACGTGAGGACCCGGTGGCCCGGCGGCCACCGGGTCCTCGCACGTTCCGCGGAACCCGGCCTCGTACGCTGCTCGGGTGATCACACACGTCACCGCGTCCGACGCGGACTTCGAGGAGAACCGTCCCCGGATGTTCGGCATCGCCTACCGCATGCTCGGCTCCGCGGCGGAGGCCGAGGACGCCGTGCAGGACGCCTACCTGCGCTGGGCGTCCGCGGACCGCGCGGCCATAGAGCACCCGGGCGCCTGGCTCGCCAAGGTCGTCACGAACCTGTGCCTCACCACCCTCACCTCGGCGCGGGTCCGGCGCGAGGAGTACGTCGGCCCCTGGCTGCCGGAGCCCGTCCTCACCGGTGACGGCACACTCGGCCCGCTGGAGTCCGCGGAGCAGCGGGACAGCGTGTCCATGGCCCTGCTGGTGCTGCTGGAGCAGCTCACCCCCGTCGAGCGGGCCGTCTACGTCCTGCGCGAGGCCTTCGCCTACAGCCACCGCGAGATCGCCGCCGTCCTGGACCTCACCGAGGTCAACTGCCGGCAGCTCTACCGGCGGGCGGCCGGCCGGGTGGCCGCCGACCGGGCGGCCGCGCAGGAGCGGCGCTCCGCGCCGGACCCCGAACGGTGGCAGAGCCTCGTGGAGACCTTCATGACGGCGGCGCGCGGCGGGGACCTGGCCCGGCTGGAAGGGCTACTGACCGCCGACGTCCGGTTCGTCTCCGACGGCGGCGGCGTGGTCGGTGCGGCGCTGCGGCCGATCCTGGGGCGGGACAAGGTGGCCCGGTTCGCGATCGGGGTGCTCAAGAAGTTCGCAGGGGACCTGCCGGTCAGCCGCGCGGAGGTCAACGGAGCGCCGGCACTGCTCTTCGGCGGATCGGCCGTACTTCTGGTGGAATTCGAGAACGGGCTGGTCAGCGGGCTCAGCACGGTACTCAACCCGGAGAAGCTGGAATTCCTCCAGCGTCAGCTGTCACGTTCCTGAGGGCTGTCCGGTCTCCGCTGGTGAAGTCACCACATCGGCGAAAGGCGGACGCATGAGCACCATCCTCGTCACCGGAGGCACCGGCACCCTGGGCAGGCCGGTCGTCGCCCGGCTCCGGGACGCGGGCCACGAGGTCCGCGCACTGAGCCGGCACGCCCCGCAGTACCCGGTCGACCTGCTGACCGGCAACGGGCTGGACGCGGCGACGGCGGGCGCGGAAGTCATCGTCCACTGCGCGAGCGACACGCGCGGCGGGGGCAAGAACGACGTGGCCGCCACCCGGCACCTCATCGACGCGGCCCGGCGGGCGGGCACCGTCACCAACATCGTCTACATCTCGATCGTCGGGGTGGACGTGGTGCCGTTCGGCTACTACCGGGCGAAGCTGAAGGTGGAGCAGCAGCTGGAGCGCTCCGGGCTCGGTGTGACCATCCTGCGCACGACGCAGTTCCACGACCTGGTGGCCCAGGTCGTGGACATGGCGGCGAAGCTGCCGCTGCTTCCGGTGCCGGTGCCCGGCGGGGTGCGGGTGCAGCCGGTCGCCGTCGGGGAGGTCGCGGAGCGACTGGCCGAACTGGCGGTCCCCACCCCGGCGGGCCGGGTCGCGGACATGGGAGGCCCGGAGATCCACACCCTGCCGGACCTGGCCCGCACCTACCTGGCGGCCACGGGCCGCCACCGCCGGGTGCTCCCGGTCCCGCTGGCGGGCAAGGCCTACGCCGCCTTCAGGCGGGGCGGCAACCTGACCCCGTCCCACGCGGTGGGCCGGGGCACGTTCGCGCAGTTCGCGGCGGAGGCGGGCGCGGCGGCGGGGCGGGACTGACCTACCCGCCGAACAGCACCGCCTGCGCGGCCTCCCGCGCCGCCAGTTCGGCTCCTGCCAGGACCGCCGGGTCGCCCAGCGTCGTCGCGCGGATCTCCGTCGGGACCGGGGTCAGTCTCGCCAGGCGGCGGGCGACCCTCGCGGCCAGGGCGGGGCCGCCTGCGCGGCCCAGTTCGCCCGCCAGGACCACGCAGCCCGGGTCCAGGACCGCCGCGGCGGCCGCCGCGCCCAGCGCGAGGCGTTCGGCCAGGGCTTCGAGGAAGGCCTCCCCCGCGGCCCCGGCCACGGCCTCCTCCGCCGGGCCCGCGAAGCCGTGTGCGCGCGCCAGCGCGGTCACGGCTTCGCGGCCCACCAGGGCGTGGAACCCGCCCCCGCAGTCCTCGGCCGACGGCAGGCCGCCGGTGCCCGGCACCGGGAGGAAGCCGATCTCGCCCGCTCCGCCGGAGGCGCCCCGGCGCAGCCGTCCGTCCAGGACCACGGCGGCACCCACGCCCGCGCCGAGCCAGAGCAGGACGAAGGAGTCCAGGTCGCGGGCGACGCCCAGGCGCTGCTCGGCGAGGGCGGCCAGGTTGGTCTCGTTCTCGACGACGACCACGGCGGACAGGCTCCGCTGGAGGGCGGCGACCAGGTCCCGGTGCCAGGCCGGCAGGCCGGAGGTGTCGCGGAGCTCGCCGGTGGCGGGGGCGACCAGGCCGGGGGCGCCTATGACGACGGTGTGCAGTTCGGTGGCCCCGGCCTCGTGCGCGGTGCGCAGCAGGGCCGCCACCGCGTCCTCGGGGGCGCCGACGGGCAGGGCGGCTTCGGCGAGGGGGCGGCCGAGGAGGTCGGTGACGACGGCGGTGACCCGGTCGGTGCGCACGTCGAGGGCGGCGAGGTGGGCGCGGTCGGCGACGATCCCGTACAGCTTGGCGTTGGGGCCTCGGCGCTGTTCGCCTGATTCTCCGGCGACCTCGACGAGTCCGGCTCCGGTGAGCCGGTCGACGAGGTCGGCGACGGAGGGACGGGAGAGGCCGGTCATCGCCTTGAGCTGGGTGGCGGTCAGGGGCCCGGATTCCTGGAGCAGTTGGAGCGCGAGGCGGTCGTTGATGGCCCGGGCCGTGCTGGGCGAGGCGGGGGACGGTACCGGGGCGGGGGCAGGAGTCACGGCGCCCATCCTAGGAGTCGGGCCGTTATCTATCAGGCAGGGTCCCTGATAGTTTAATTCCCATGACCGGGGACACCGACCTCAGCCCGGCGCGCCTGCGCCATGCCCGCTACGCCATCGCCGCCGTCTTCTGCATCCACGGCGCCGTCACCGGCTCCTTCGCCACCCGTATCCCCTGGATCCAGGAGCACGCCCTGCTCAGCCCGGGCACCCTGGGCATGGCCCTCGCCTTCCCCGCCCTCGGCGCGGCCCTCGCGATGCCGCTGGCCGGCCGGATCAACCACTGGCTCGGCGCGCGCCTCGCGCTGCGGGTGCTGCTCTCGCTGTGGACCCTCTCGCTGATCCTGCCGAGCCTCGCCCCGAACCTGCCGACCCTGTGTTTCGTGCTCTTCGTCTACGGAGCCACCGCCGGGATGTCGGACGTGGCGATGAACGCGCTGGGCGTGGAGACGGAGAACCGGCTGGGCCGCTCGATCATGTCCTCGCTGCACGGCATGTGGAGCGTGGGCGCCCTGCTCGGCTCGGCCGCGGGTACGGTCGCCGCGCACACCGGGGCCGACGCCCGGCTGCACCACCTGGTCGCCGCGCTGGCCCTCACGGCGGTCGGCCTGTTCGCCGTAGGGGGTGTGCTGGACCTGAGGAGCGACCAGGAGGCGCCGGCGCCGCCGCACTTCGCGCTGCCCCCGAAGTCGGCCCTGCTGATCGGGGCGGTCGGCTTCTGCGCGGTGTTCGCAGAGGGCGCGAGCCTGGACTGGTCGGCGGTCTACCTGCGGGACGTCCTGCACACGGACGCCGGCCTGGCGGCCGCCTCCACCACCGCCTTCGCGCTGACCATGGCCGTGGCCCGGCTGGTCGGCGACCGGGTGGTGGACCGGTTCGGGGCGGTGCGCACGGTCCGGGCGGGCGGCGTGCTGGCCACCCTGGGCGGACTGATGGTGGTCGGCATCCGGCATCCGGCCGGTGCGCTGGCCGGGTTCGGGCTGATCGGGCTCGGTATCGCGGTGGTGGTCCCGCTGGCCTTCGCGGCGGCGGGGCGCAGCGGTCCGGCTCCGGCCCAGGCCATCGCGGGTGTCGCGACGATCACGTACACCTCGGGGCTGATCGCGCCGTCGGCGATCGGCGCGGTCGCGGACGCGACCTCGCTGGTGGTGTCCTTCGGGCTGGTCACCCTGCTGGCGTTCGCGCTGATCGCGGGCGCCGCGGTGCTGCGCCAGGGGCCGCCGGTGGGGCAGGCTGGGGCCGGTCCCGCCGGGGCCACGACGAAGTCCGGCGCGACCGACCTCGACGAACCTGCGCAAACCCGGCCGTAATATATCGACCGGCCGCAGTGGCACGTACTCCGTGCGCTGCGGCCTCGATGTGTGAGCAGCAGCCGGAGAACGGAGTGGAACATGGGCCTCGGCGTGGGCTGGACCCTGCACGGAGACGGGCGGACTCCCGCCCCCGGCGCGGTGGTCCGGCCGGAGGAGCGGCTGTCGTGGCCGCGGACCGCCGGGCTGGGCGCCCAGCACGTCGTGGCGATGTTCGGCGCGAGTTTCGTCGCTCCGGTCCTGATGGGCCTGGACCCGAACCTGGCCATCATGATGTCCGGCGTGGCGACGGTGATCTTCCTCCTCGCCACGCGCGGCCGGGTCCCGTCGTACCTGGGCTGCTCGCTGTCGTTCGTCGGTGTCGCGGCGGCGATCCGGGCCTCGGGCGGGGACAGCGCGGTGGTCACGGGCGCCGTCTTCGTCGTCGGCGTGGCGCTGTTCCTGGCGGGTCTGGCGGTCCAGCGGTTCGGTGCCCGGATCATCCACGCGGCGATGCCGCCGGTGGTGACGGGCGCGGTGGTGATGCTGATCGGCTTCAACCTGGCGCCGGTGACGGCGAGCACGTACTGGCCGCAGGACCAGTGGACGGCGCTGCTGACCATGCTGTTCACCGGAGCGGCCGTCGTCTGCCTGCGCGGGTTCTGGTCGCGCATCGCGATCTTCCTGGGGCTGCTCTTCGGGTACGGGATCTCCTGGATCTTCGACCTGCTCTTCGGCAGGATCCACTCGACGGTGGGCGGGGAGGCGGCCGTCGACCACTGGCGGCTCGACCTCTCCGCGGTCGGCAAGGCGGACTGGATCGGCCTTCCGTCCTTCCACGCGCCCGCCTTCGAGTGGTCGGCGATCCTGATCGCCCTGCCCGTGGTGATCGCGCTGATCGCCGAGAACGCCGGGCACATCAAGGCCGTCGGCGAGATGACCGGCGACCCGCTCGACGACAAGCTGGGCACGGCCATCGCGGCGGACGGCGCCGCGTCCATGCTGTCCACGGCGGTCGGCGGCCCGCCGAACACCACCTACTCCGAGAACATCGGCGTCATGGCGGCCACCCGGGTCTACTCCACGGCGGCCTACTGGGCGGCCGCGGGCTTCGCGCTGCTCTTCGGTCTGTGCCCCAAGTTCGGCGCGATCGTCGCCGCGATCCCGGGCGGCGTGCTCGGCGGCATCACCGTCATCCTCTACGGGATGATCGGCCTGCTCGGCGCCCAGATCTGGATCACCGGCCGGGTGGACCTGCGCAACCCGCTGAACCTGGTGCCGGCCGCGGCGGGCATCATCATCGGCATCGGCGGCGTGAAGCTCCAGATCACCGACACCTTCGAGCTGGGCGGCATCGCCCTGGGCACGATCGTGGTGATCACCGGCTACCACGCCCTGCGCTACCTCGCGCCCGCGCACCTCAAGCAGGAGCCCCTGCTCGACGAGGGCACCTCCGGGTACGACGACTACGGGAACGGCTTCGGGGGCGGCTCCGGGGACGGCCAGGACAAGCCCCGTTGACGGTGTTTCGCCCGAACCGGGGAAGCGTACGGCCAAGTTCCCCGGATCCGCGCCGGCGCCTGCGACTCTGCCCCCATGGATGCGGTGCTGGCGCGGATGCGCGCCCTGGAGGAGCGGCTCCCGCCGCAGGACGGCGTCGCCGTCTTCAACCGGGTCTACTTGACGGTGACGGAGACCCTGCACCGGCGGATCGAGCACGGCGGGTTCCCGGCGCCGCGGCGGGCGCAGACCCTCAGCGTGCGGTTCGCGGAGCGGTATTTGACGGCGGTGGAGGCGGAGCGCGCCCCGGCCTGCTGGCGCCCGCTGCTCCAGTACCGCCGCCATCCCGGGATCCGGCCGCTCCAGCACGCGCTGGCCGGGATCAACGCGCACATCGGCCACGACCTGGCGCTCGCCGTGGTGGCCACCTGCGGTGAGCTGGGCTGCGAACCACGGGCCCTGGAGGCGGACTTCGACCGGGTCGGCGACACCCTGGTCTCCCTGGAGGAACACATCCGGGAGGACCTGATGCCGGGCCCGGACCTCCTGGAGATCGCCGACCCGCTGACCCACCTGGTCGGCTCGTGGAGCCTGGAGCGCGCCCGCGCCGGAGCCTGGTCGGCGGCCCGCCTGCTGTGGACGCTGCGCCGGGTCCCGGAACTGGCCGAGGAGTTCACGGACTCCCTCGACGCGGGCGTCGGCCTGGTGGGCCGCTGCCTACTGACCCCGCGGGGCTGAGACGGCGCTGCGAAAACGGCGGGGCCGCCTCCCCCACACGTCGTGGGAGAGACGGCCCCGCTGCTGTACCGGCCGTGCGGGCGATGCCGTCAGGGCTGGTAGATGTCCTTCCAGCCGTTCCAGTGGCCGCCGGCCGTGCGCGTGGTCTGACTGATGGTGCCGTTGGCGATGGCGGTCAGCCGGAAGCCGTCTCCGACCGGGGTCGCGAGGAGCTTGCGGGTGTAGCCGGGGTTGCCCACGACCGCGGTCACGTCTCCCCATGCGGTCCAACTGCCGTCGGCCTTGCGGGTGGTGTGGTGGATGCGCCCGTCGGAGGCGGCAGTGAGCTGGAACTCCCCGCCGGTGCCCGCGGCGGCCGAGGCCTCTATCGAGGTCAGCGGCTTCGCGACGGGCAGCTGCGTGAAGGCGGACCAGTTGCCCGGGCTGCTCTGACCGCCGTGGTAGGCCAGGCCCGCCGAGAGGATCGCCAGCTGCGGCTGGCCGTTCACCGCGGCGAGGGTGATCTGGTCGATCTGCGCGGGGGTACCCGGGACGAGCCGCCAGGGGTCCCAGCGGTCGGGATAGCGGGTCGTCAGGTAGACCTTGCCGTCCGCGACGGCGGCGACCACCATGTTCCAGCCGTCCTGGGCGGCGGCGATCCGGGTCACCCTCGGCAGGCCGCCGGCGGCGGCGGCGGCGTCGCCCCAGCGCTGCCAGTCGCCGGGGAGCCGCACGGCGTGGTGGATCTTTCCGTCGGCCAGGGCCAGGACGTGGAGCTGGCTGTCGGCGCCGATGGTGGCCACCTGCTCGACGTTCGGGAGCTCGCCCGCGACCGGTGTGGTGTCTTCGACACTGCCTCCGGTGAAGCCGTGCCACACACGTCCCTCGACGACCGCGACCATGTGGCCGCCCTGCGTCGTGGTGGCATCGGAGAGGGAGGTGGCCGTGTTGTTGTCGTCCCACTGGATGCCGCTGTTGAGCGTGGCCTCGGAGTCGTTGCCCGCCTTGTCCGTGGCGTAGGCCTTGATCTCGTAACGCCCCTCACCCATCTTGGGCAGCAGCACCGCGGCCTTCCCGTGCCAGGCTTCCACCCGTCGGGTGGGCTGGTCCGTGTTGATCCCGAACCGGTACGTCTGGACGTGCTCCCCGCCCGTGGCGCCTTCCGCGGTGAAGGTGGCGATGCCCTTGACGGGATCGATCGCGATCGTCGGAACCGGCGGGGTGGTCCGCTTCACCGTGAACCGGCCGCCGCCCTGCCATGCGGACGCGCTCGTACCGTCGTCGGCCTGCACTTCCCACGCGTAGGACTCGTCCCAGGGCAACCACGTGTCGGGGATGCGGAAGTCCGCGATACCACCACTGGGGACGCTGACGGTGGATTCGTTGAACCAGCCGCCACGGTCGACGTAGTGGACACGGAAGCGGGCGGTCACGTTCCCGCTGTCAGGATCCGAGATGCGGGCGCGCAGGTGCACGCCGGTGGCGAGGTTGGTCTTGCCGATGTAGCCGTGAGCGGTGGGCTGCGGGGTCATCTGCAGCTCGCCGGGGGTGTCCGGCGTCTGGTTGTACTCGATGGAGAGGGTGGCGCTGTTGAGGAACTTCTTCCAGCCGAAGGTGTCGGACTCGTTCTCGGCCTTGAGCCCCAGCGTGACGTCGCGCCAGCCGGCCGCGGCCGCTTCCCGCATCTTGTTGGTGACGTCGAACTCAACGCCGCCGGCCGGGCAGTTGGGACCCCAGCCCTTGGCCGTGTTCACCGTGGCCAGGTGCTGGTCCCAGCCCGGCTGGTTCCGCCATGTGGTGCTGGAACTGATCGCACCGGTGAACCAGAGCTGGACCGGCCGGGCCTGGCAGGACCAGGACCATTCGAGCTGGGTGGAGAACGTGCCCCGGATGACGTTCTTGCCGGCGAACCCGGCCGTGTCCATCCGGTACAGCGACCGGGAGAGGCCGTTGGACTCGTTCTCGTAGCCGACGCGGGCCAGTTCGTTCTTGTTCCAGTACGCGGTGTCCTGGAACTTCTTGTACACACGGGTCCAGGCGATCCGGCCGCCACTCATCCACGGGTCGATGAAGACCGGGTAGACGGTGTCCTTGCCCTTGAGGATCTTCTGGTCCGGGACCACCGTCAGGGTGGTGCCGTCCACCTTGGTTGCCATCGGGGCCTGCTTCGCACTCAAGCCCGGCTCCCACGCGGTGGAGGCGCTGCCGTCCTTGGCCACGGGGCCGCTGCTGTCCTGCGCCGCGGCGGCGCTCCGGGCCAGCGAGGAGACCTTCTGCTGGCCGGCGGTCGGCGTCGACTCCCACATGGTCGGGGTCGGCCCGCCGAAGACGATCCGCCCGGCGGCGTCCTTGGCCGTCAGGTTTCCGTGGCCGTCGGCGGCGACGGCGAGGTTCTTCGTCCGGAGGCCGAAGCCGATCTCGGCGAGCTTCGGATTCGCGGCCGCCTCGGCCGACTTGACCTCGAGGACCTGGGAGAAGCCCTCGATACCGGCGCGGACCTTCAGGTCCACTCCCGGGAGCACCTCGGGGTAGGTGGCGGTGTCCGCGTTGATGCGCGGCTTCGGCAGAGCCTGGGGCCAGGTCAGGGATATCTCCTTGTCCCCGTCGGTCAGGCTGACCAGGGGACCCGTTCCGCCGCCGGACAGCGAGAGCGGAAGGAGCGAGGCCTTCGGAGTCAGGACCCCCTTGGCCGAGACCTGGAGGGAGGCGTCGAGGTCGACCCACTTGCCTCCCCTCTTGACCCACTTGGGGCTGGTGTGGCGTTCAAGGGTGAAGGTGCCCGACGGGTTCGCGAACGTGCGGGTGTCCTCCGTCCGCTGCTCCAGGACCTCCACCGGCTTCCCGCCGGAACGCGCGGCGTTCTGGGCCTTTTGTTCCGGCGTCACGCCCTTCGCGTCCGCGGCGGGCGCAGCTTGGGGCGCGGAAGTCGCGTGGCCGGGCGTCAGGCTGACGCACAGACCGGTGAGCGCCAGCACGGCCAGGGCCTTCGGCCAGGCGTGTGGTCTTCGTGGGCTCCTCGAGGGAGGGGCGGAGTGCATGGCGAAACCATCCAAGGGTGACGGCGATCGGATTGGGCGACCGCCTCGTCGGCGGCACACGTGAAGAGTTCGGGGGCTCCGCGTGCTGGCGGGTGGATGACCGAGGGCGAGCCGAAGATCACACACACCCAGAACCTTACGGAACTAGATCATACTTATACTCATCCTTGACCTTCCTCTGGGTTTACGGGCAAGTCGGAAGGGGTTCGTCCGGTTCCACTATGGGACTATCTTGACTTATGCATGACCATGACAGGATTGATCGTTTACTGTGTGCGTGATAGGTGCGTTGGTCGTCAACGCGCCTCATTCTGCATAGAGGAATTGCGTGAGTCCGTCGCAAATACCCAGGAGATCCGAGCCCCATTGGAGCTCCGACAACGTCTGGAACTGGCCCACATACATTCGCCGTTCCGCCCAGGCCATTGCCATTACCGTCAGCTCCGCCCTGCTGATCTCGGCAGGTGTGAGCACCGCGGCCGCGGCCACCGAGAAGTTCAAGGTCCGCGGCACCCAGAGCGAGCCGGTACTCGCCGGCGCCTCGGTCCCGGTCAAGTCCGCGCCGAAGAACGAAGCAGCGCAGAACGCCCAGAAGAAGGCTCCCAAGGTCACCTGGCCCAAGGGCGGCGAAGCCCTCCTGGAGCCCGGCTCCCCCGTGGCTGCCCGCGCGCAGGCTGCTGCGCCCGCCCGTAGTGACGTAGGCGGGCTTCCCGTCGCAATACGTTCCACGGCCACGGCAGTTCCGTTCACCCGGGCGGGAGCATCGGCCGCTCCGGCCGCCCCGGCCAATGTGAAGGTCTCGGTCAAGAATCAGACCCACGCCGAAAAGGCCGGCATCAACGGTGTGCTGATGGCCGTGGAACCGGGCGCGGGCGCGCCTTCGCCCGGCACCGTCGAACTCGCCGTCGACTACTCCGCGTTCGCGGGGGCGTTCGGCGCGAATTTCGCGAGCCGCATGCGCGTGGTGCAGTACCCGGCCTGTGTGCTGACCACGCCCGAGAAGGGCGAGTGCCAGACCGGAACTCCGGTCGACAGCGGGAATGACGTCAAGAACAAGACGCTGACCGCCCACATCTCCCTGGCCGGCACCGGCACCGGCACCGGCACCAAGTCACCTCAGCAGCTGTCCGCGCGGAGCGCCGCAGCGGCCGCTCCGATGGTCCTGGCCGCCGAGGCCGGCGCCTCCGGCACCGGCGGGGACTTCAAGGCGACGCCGCTCGCCCCCACGTCGAGCTGGCAGTCCGGCGGGGCCTCCGGTGACTTCAACTGGACCTACCCCATGTCCACCCCGGAGGCTCCCGGGGATCTCTCTCCCGAGCTCGGGCTGAACTACTCCGCGCAGAGCGTGGACGGCCGCATGGCCGCCAGCAACACCCAGCCCTCGCAAGCGGGCGACGGGTTCGAGCTGACCTCCGGCGGCTTCATCGAGCGCCGCTTCCAGCCGTGCTCCGACGTCCCCGGCTCCGGAGTGGCGTACAAGGACGGCAAGGGCGACCTCTGCTTCGCCTCCGAGAACGCCATGCTGTCCCTCAACGGCTCGGGCACCGAGCTGGTCAGGGACGACGCCACCGGCACCTGGAAGGGCGTCAAGGACGACGGCTCCAAGGTCGAGTACCTCACCGGTGCCGTCAACGGGGACGCCGAGGGCGGCTACTTCCGTCTGACCACCGTCTCCGGCACGGTCTTCACCTTCGGCCTCAACCGGCCGGGCAACTGGAAGGCCGGCGACCAGGAGACCAACTCCGCCTTCACCGTCCCGCTGTACGGCAAGGACGGCGGCAAGCAGCGCGCCTGGCGCTACAACCTCGACCACGTCTCCGACGTGCAGGGGAACGCCATGGTCTACTACTACGCCAAGGAGACCAACCGCTACGGCGCGGACAAGAAGCTCCAGGGCGTCGAGTACACCCGGGGCGGACACCTCAGCCGCGTCGAGTACGGCCTGCGGACCGGCGCCGAATACGGCACCAAGGCCCCGGCCAAGGTGATCCTCGACACCGCCGAGCGCTGCCTGCCCGGTGCGGACTGCTCGGACGCCAAGTTCACCAAGGAGAACGCCAAGAACTGGCCCGACGTCCCCGTCGACCAGTTCTGCGCCCCCGGCAAGGAGTGCAAGAACCAGCACTCCCCCACCTTCTGGACCCGCAAGCGGTTCTCCGCCATCACCACCCAGGTGCTGACCCGGGGCGCTTACAAGGACGTCGACCGCTGGGACCTGACCCACTCCTTCCCCCAGACCGGCGACGGCACCAGCAACGGCCTGTGGCTGGCCTCGGTCAAGCACACCGGTAAGACCAACGGCGAGCTCAGCACCCCGGAGATCACCTTCTCCGGCCAGCAGCTGGCCAACCGCGTCGACGGCCTGGAGGGCCTGCCGCCCTTCATCCGCTACCGGATCAACGCCATCAGCACCGAATCCGGTGGTCTGATCGGCGTCACCTACTCGGCTCCCGAGTGCAACCGCGACGGAGTCCTGCCGGCCTCGGACGCCGACAACACCCTGCGCTGCTACCCGGTCAACTGGTCCGCGCCGGGGCAGCCCATCGGCCCGGACGGCCGGCCCAAGCCCTACAAGGACTACTTCCACAAGTACGTCGCCACCCAGGTCGTCGAGAACGACCTCGTCGGCGGATCCCCCTCGACCGTCACCCGGTACGAGTACTCCGGCGCCCCGGCCTGGGCGTACGACACCTCCGAGTTCCTCCGCGACACCGAGCGCACCTGGAACCAGTGGCGCGGCTACGGCAAGGTCATCACCCGCACGGGCGACGGCGCCGACCAGCGCACGCGTTCGGAGAACGTCTACTTCCGGGGCCTGGACGGCGACCGCACCGCCTCCGGCGGTACCCGCAGCGTCAAGGTCGCCGACTCCGAGGGCAACCAGATCACCGACCACCTCTCGCAGGCCGGTGTCACCCGCGAAACCCTCACGTACAACGGCGACGGCGGCGCGCTGATCTCGGCAACCTCGTACGAGCCGTCGATCAGTGCTCCGACCGCGACCCGCAACCGCACCGGCACGACCGCACTCACCGCTCAGCGCTTCAACAACGGCGCGGAGCGCACCCGTACCGCCGTCCAGGGCGGCTTCCGGCGCACGGCGGTGGAGAAGTCCTACAACGAGCACGGGCTGATCACCCAGGTCAACGACCTGGGCGACACGTCCACGAGCAGCGACGACCAGTGCACCCGCACCGAGTACGCCCAGAACGCCGGGAAGCACCTGCTGGATCTGGAATCCCGCGAGGAGACCGTCTCCGTCGCCTGCAACGCCGCCGTCCAGCGACCGGTGCACGTCGTCTCCGACGAACGCACGCACTACGACGGCAAGGGCTTCGGTGAGGCCCCGGTCAGGGGCGACGCCACGCGAGCCGAGGAGCTGGCCGAATACGTCGCTGGTCAGCCCCGCTATGTGACCACCGGCACGGAGAAGTTCGACCAGTACGGCCGCTCTGTGGAGACCACGGACGCGCTGGGCAACACCGCCAGGACCGAGTACACCCCGGCCACCGGTGAGATGCCGCACCAGGTGGTCACGACCAACCCGCTCGGTCACACCGAGACCGACATCATCGACCCGACCCGCGGCCTCACCCTGACCGAGGTCGACGGTGACGGACGCCGGGAGGAGTCCGAGTACGACGCGCTGGGCCGCCTGGTCAAGGGCTGGGAAGTCGGCCGGACCCGGGACCAGAAGCCTGACGTCGAGATCTCCTACCTGCTCCGCAAGGACGGCCCCTCCGCCGTCACCACCCGCACGCGCCTCGCCGACGACACCTACACCGTCAACCACGAGCTGTACGACGGTCTGATGCGCTCGCGCCAGACCCAGGCCACGCGCTCCGACCTCAACCAGAACGACGAAGCACGCTCCGGCCGTGTCGTCACCGACACGGTGTACGACTCCCGTGGCCTGCAGGTGAAGGAATCCGGCCCGTACCTGGAGAAGAGCAACCCCGGCACCACGCTGGTATCCGTCCCTGACAACCAGATCATCCGTCAGCACGGTTACCTCTACGACGGCGCCGGACGCAAGACCGTCGACCTGTTCTACAGCCTCGGCACCGAGAAATGGCGCACGACGACCACCTATGAAGGTGACCGCCACCACGTCGTCCCGCCCGAGGGCAGCACGGTCACCACGACCATCACCGACGCCCGGGGCAAACCGGTGGAGCTGCGGCAGCACAAGGGCCGACAGGTCGGCGGCGACTTCGACAGCACCCGCTACAGCTACGATCCCGGCGGTGAGCTGACCCAGGTCGTCGACCCGGTCGGAAACGTCTGGCAGTACGAGTACGACCTGCGCGGCCGCAAGAGCAAGGACCGTGATCCCGACCGCGGCACCACCACCTACGCCTTTGACGACGGCGACCAGCTGCTCTCCACCACCGACGCCCGCGGTAAGAGCATCCACGTCTCCTACGACAGGCTCGGCCGACCGCTGGAACAGCGAGACGGGACTCCGACCGGACCGAAGCGCGCCGAGTGGACGTACGACACCCTCTCCAAGGGACAGTTGACTTCCTCGACCCGCTACACCGACGGGAAGCCGTACACCACTTCCGTGCTGGGCTACGACAGCAGCGGAGCCCCGACCGGGTCCAGGACCACGATCCCGGACGGGCAGGGCAAGCTCTCCGGAAGCTACGAGTCCAGGGTCGACTACAACAGCGCTGGCGACCCGCTCTCGGCACACCTCCCCGCCGCCGGCGGTCTTCCCGCGGAGAAGCTGGACTTCGGCTATAACGCGGCGGGCCTGCCCAGCACGGTCAAGGGTGCCGCCGAGTACGTCAGCAGCAGCCGCTACACCCCCTTCGGCGAAGTCATGCAGTACATGCAGGGCGCCAAGGGCAAGCGCATGATCCACACCAACTACCTGGACGACTCGACCCGCCGGGTCACCAAGTCGTTCGCGGACCGTGAGGTCGCACCGTCCGCGCTGTCCGAGGTCGACTACGCCTACGACCCCGCGGGCAACATCACTTCTCTCAGCGAACTGCGCGAGGGGACGACCCGCGACACGCAGTGCTTCTCCTACGACTACCTGCGTCGTATGACCGAGGGTTGGACCGCGAAGACGACCTGCGCGGGCGGACCGTCCGCGGCCACCGTCGGCGGTGTGTCGCCGTACTGGCACTCGTACACGTTCGACCCGACGGGCAACCGCACCAGCGAGACCAAGCACGACGTGGGCAACGGCGAGACCCGCCACTCCTACGCCTACCCGGCCGCCAAGGGCAACCAGCCGCACACCCTGAGCGGCGTGGACATCGTCGAACCGACGGGGACCCGCAAGGACTCGTACGCATACGACGCCACCGGCAACACCACCCTCCGCAAGGTCGGTAACTCCGAGCAGAAGCTCGAATGGGACGCCGAGGGGCAGCTCACCAAGGTCACCGAGGGCACCAAGGTCACCGAGTACGTCTATGACGCGGAGGGCAACCGCCTGCTGCGCAAGGACCCTTCAGGAACCACGCTCTACCTGGCCGGCACCGAGGTGTCCCTTGCCGCGGACGGCACTACCAAGGCCACCCGCGGGTACAACTTCGGTCAGTCGACCGTCGCCGTCCGCTCCTCGGACGGGAAGGTCTCCTACCTGTCCGCGGACCACCACAACACCGCGACCATCGCGGTGGATGCCGGCGGGACAATGACCGCCGCCCGGCGGGACATGACCCCCTACGGCGAGACCCGGGGCTCGGCGCCCCAAGCCTGGCCGAACCAGAAGGGCTTCGTCGGCGGCACGGTCGACGCCTCCACGGGACTGACTCAGCTGGGTGTCCGCTCCTACGAGCCGGCCACCGGGCGATTCCTGTCGGTCGACCCACTGATCGACGCCAACGACCCGCAGCAGATGAACGGGTACGCGTACGCCAACAACAACCCGGTGTCGATCTCCGACCCGGACGGCAAGATCGTTCCTCTCCTCGCCGCGATCGCCCTCCGGATAGCGGCCCAGGCGATCGCCAGGGAGATCGCCCGCCGTGCCGCGATCGAGGCGGCCAGGAGGGCCGCCGCCGAACTGGCCAAGCGTCTGGCGATGGAGGCCGCGAAGAAGGCGGCTCAGGAAGCTGCCAAGAAGGCGGCCGAGGAGGCCGTCAAGAAGGCGGCCGCTGAAGCAGCCAAGAAGCTGGCGGCGGAAGCAGCCAAGAAGCAGGCAGCGAAGCAGGCGGCTCAGCAGGCGGCCAAGAAGCAGGCAGCGAAGCAGGCAGCGAAGAAGCCTGCGCCGAAGGCAGCTCCGAAGCAGCAGGCCGCAGCAAAGAAGGCGCCCTCCGCGAAGCAGGCGGCAGCGCCAAAGAAATCGCCGCAGAAATCACAGAATCCCACACCGAAGAAGTCTCAGCAGAGCCAGACCAAGGACTATCCGAGCACAAAGTCGAAGCTCTCTGAGCACCTCCGGCAGACCGAGAAGTACGGCAAGGACTCAGTCAGAGACCTCCCCGATGGCAGGATCCGGTACTATGGGAAGGTTGATCCGGCCAAAAACCCTGGCGAGATGATCGGCCGACGGCTCGTACGGGAATGGAATCCGGTCAACGGAAACAGCCGCACTTGGCATGAGACCTTGGACGGGGCGGGACGGATTCGACAGGTCCGTCCGGACATAAAATTCACGGGCGGGAAGAAAGTCCACTACGTGTTCGACATACTCGGGAAGTTCACAGGAAAGTGGTAGCTGACGATCTGCCGACCTTCGAGGTCGCGCTGAAGATGATCGAGTCCCTGATTTCAGGCGAGTCCACCAGGGAAGACGTGGCGGATTGGGCCATGGTCTGGGTTTCGGAGCGCGAGCAGGAAATTTCTGACCTGTCGCTCTGGGATGTCCTGTCAACTTTGTCCGGGGCTGACATGAAGATTTCCCCCGACGAGTACATGCATGGCATGGAGGATTTCACCGCTTGGCTCGACGAGGCACAGAAGGCAGCCGATTCGGCCTCGGAGTGAACCCCGGCGACGGGTGAACCTGCCCGACACTTGCGCAGAAGCCCTGCCGGATCCTCCGGCAGGGCTTCTGCCGTTCCCGGCGCCGGGAACGGCGACGGCGACGGCGACGGCGGACATGAGAACGGGCCGTTCCCCGCGCTGCTCGCGCGGGGAACGGCCCGTGGCCTTGATGCCCTCGGGGTCAGTCCTCGGGGAGTTCGACCGGGGCGATCTCGTCGTAGACGTCGCCCGGGCCCGGGTTGGTGGAGTCCGTGGACCCGCCGAGGTGGTGCATGACGCCCCAGACGGCGTTGAGGGCGGTCTGGACCGCGCCCTCGGCCCAGCCGGCCGTCCAGGAGATGTCGTCGCCCGCGAGGAAGATGCCGCGCTTGTCCTCGGGGAGGCGGTCCTGCATGAAGTGGGTGAACAGGCGGCGCTGGTAGCGGTAGTGGCCCGGGAGGTTGGCCTTGAACGCGCCCATGAAGTAGGGCTCGTTCTCCCAGGACACGGTGACCGGGTTGCCGATGATGTGGCGGCGGATGTCGACCTTCGGGTAGATCTCGCCGAGGGACTTCAGCATGACCTCCATCCGCTCGTTCGCGGACAGCGGCAGCCACTTCAGGCTGTCGTCGCACCAGGTGTACGAGAGGCAGATGACGGCGGGCTTGTCCGGGCCGTTGTCCAGGAGGTACGTGCCGCGGGTCATGCGGTCCGTGAGGGTCATCGACATGACGTCGCGACCCGTCTCCTCGTCCTTGTCGAGCCAGAACGGCCGGTCGACGGGGACGAACAGCTTGGACGACTCCATGTAGTGGGTGCGCTCGATCGCCGTCCAGTGGTCGATCGGGAACAGCGTGTCGTCGCACTCGATCTGCGACAGCAGCATCCAGGACTGGGCCGTGAAGATCGCGGCGCGGTACGTGCGGATGTCGCCGGAGGAGTCGGTGACCGTGATGCGGTTGCCGGCCGTGCGGTGCAGGCGGGTGACCGCCGGGCGCGGGGTGCCGTCGTGCAGGGTGGACAGGGACGTGCCCTGGGCCCAGTGCACGATCTTCTCGGGCTCGCGCTCCCACAGGCGCATCGGCAGCTGCTGGGAGCCGCCCACGATGCCGCGGTGGTGGTCGTCGGCCTCGGTGTAGACGACGCGCAGGATCTCCAGGATGGAGTTCGGGAAGTCGGTGTCCCAGCCCCCCGTGCCGAAGCCGACCTGGCCGAAGATCTCGCGCTTGCGGAAGGACTTGAAGGCCTCGGACTTGCAGAGGAAGCCGTAGAAGGTCTCGTCGTCGAGCTTCTCGACGAGCTTGGCCCAGATCTCGCGGATGCGCGGGACGTCCCGCTCGCGCATCGCGGTGTTCATGTCGGAGAAGTCGGCGCCCTCGTCGAGGCAGGCGTTCCACGCGGCGGACACGTCGCGGTAGATCTGCGGGAGGTCCGCGATCGTCTCGGCGTAGTGCGTCTCGCCCTTGAGGTCGACGACCGTCGAGGGGGTCGACTCGGCGAGCGGGTTCGGGAAGGGCTCGGTGACCAGGCCGACGAGGTCGATGTAGTGCTGCAGGGCCGTGGAGGACGGCGGGAAGCGCATGGCGCCCATCTCCGCGGTCAGCTCCTCGGTGCCGGCGCCCTCGAAGCCGACGGTGCGCAGGCGGCCGCCGATCTGGTCGGCCTCGTACACGACGGGCTTCAGGCCCATCTTCATCAGCTCGTACGCCGAGATGATGCCGGACAGCCCGCCGCCGATGACGGCGACCTCGGTGCCGAGCTCGGTCGCCGGTATCTGGCCGAGGCCGGCCGGGTGGGCGAGGAAGTCGTCGTAGGCGTACGGGAAGTCCGGGCCGAACATGGTGATCGGCGGCTGTCCGTCGCTGTGCGGGACGGCGGTGGTGGGCACCGTGGACGTCATGGGGGTACGTCTCCTTGCGGCAGGGCTGGGGGAAGAGAGGTCTTAGACGAGGGAGGCGTAGAGCCCGGGTCGGCGGTCGCGCAGGTACGGGTTGTTCTCGCGCGAGGCCGACAGCAGCTCGGGATCGGCCTCGCCGAACACCAGCTCCTCGCCGCGTCCGGCCCGGGTCCGGGTGACCCCGTCGGGGCTCGCCAGGCAGCTGAGTCCGACGAACTCGAACTCGCCTTCCGGGCCGGTGCGGTTGACGTACGCGATGTACATCTGGTTTTCGAAGGCCCGTACGGGCACCAGCTGTTCGGCGACGAACTGGAACGGGTGCATCTGCGCGGTCGGCACCAGGAGGAGGTCGGTGCCGGCGAGCGCGTGCGCCCGGACGTTCTCGGGGAACTCCACGTCGTAGCAGATCATGATGCCGATGCGGAGGCCGTTCAGGTCCGCCTGGACGACGGGGATGTCGCCGGGGGTGAAGGCGTCCTGTTCGAAGCAGCCGAAGAGGTGGGTCTTGCGGTAGTTCGCCAGCGCCGTGCCGTCGGGGCCGATGAGCTGGGCGGCGTTGTAGACGGCGCCGTCCGCGCTCTCGGGGTAGCCGTAGAGGACGGCGACCCGGTGGCGGCGGGCGATCTCGCCGATGGCCTGTGCGCTGGGGCCGTCGGCCGGTTCGGCGAGGCCGGGGATGTCCTGGAGGTCCAGCGCGTAGCCGGTCAGGAACATCTCCGAGGTCACGAGCAGCCCGGCCCCGCTCTGTGCGGCGCGCGCCGCTGCCTCGTCGAGCGCCTTGAGGTTCTCGGCGGTGTCGCCGAGAACGCCGGAGCTCTGGAGGAGGGCGGTGCGCAGCGGGGGCATGGGCTACCTCTGTGACAGGCGGGGAGGGGGTCATAAAACGGTACGTTCGCGCGTTCGACCCCGACAAGCCGTGAGCGTTGCGCTCAGCGCATCGATTCGTTGCGTGTTCTGCGGCCGACACGGCGATTCGTTGCGCGGACGCCCCGCGGCCCCCGTCATGGCCCCCCTGCGACCCCTGGGCGACCCCTGCGCGGCCCCCGGCCGGCCCCCGCTACGCGCCCGTGCGGAAGGCCGGGTGGCCGGCGAGGAAGCGCAGGTCGTCGAGGATATCTGGGGTGTGGTCGGAGACGACGCGGCCGCTCCAGGTGTCGACGAGGGCGGGGATGGTGAGGGCGCCGTCGAAGTGGTGGCCGGTGGCCTCGTAGGCCAGGCGCAGCGCGGTGTACCCGGTGCTGTCGGGGTCCGCGCCGAGGACGGTGGCGGTGATCGAGTCGGCCAGCCCGAGGGCGGTGAGGGCGGTGGTGACCTGCTGCGAAGGCAGACAGTCGGCGCGGAGGTAGAGGTGGTAGCGGTGCGGGACCGGTGAGAAGCCGGCGCCGATGCGGCCGCGGGGGGCGGGGGCCGGGCCGGTACGGGGCGAGGCGGTGCGGGTGCGGGGCAGGACGGGGTGCGACATGACTCTCCCGGGGTGGAGGACTGCACGGCGGGGCCCCGGGCGGCGCGGTGCGCACGCCCGGTCCGGGTCACTCGTCTCTGTGGGGGGTCAGCCGCGCGGGCCGAATGCGCTGCACACCCGCAGGAGGTCGATGTGCAGGCGCCGGGTGAGCCGCCAGCTCCGCAGGGCCCGGGGGTGCGTGTGCGGACGGGGGTACGGGTGCCTGTGCGGGTCCGCCGTTGCGGCTGTGTCCACGTCCGCCCACCCCCCGTCCTGTCCTCGGCCGCCCCCGACCGGTGCTGGTTAGGCTTCCGGTGGCGGGCCCGGTCCGTCGTGGCCGTCCCCCGCAGTCTCGTGGCGGCGCCCGGGGCCGTCAAGAAGGCGGTCGGGCCCGGTCGCCGTCGCCTTCCGGAAGGAGTCCTTTCCCATGTCCCCCGAGACCGGCACGCTGTGCGGCAGTGAAGTACTCGAGAACCCGGTCTGGGCCGCGCTGACGGGCCCGCACCGCGGTTTCGCCGCGTTCGGGCCCGCGGGTCTGGCGGCCCGCTACGCGCTGGACACGGCCCCCTTCTCGGCTCTCGCCGATCCCGAGGACCCGCGGGCGTGGGCGGACCTGGCCGCGCTGGCCGGCCCCGGGGAGGAGGTCTGGCTGACCGGGCTGCCGACCCCGCCGCCGGGGTGGCAGACGCTGGTGACGCTCGCGGGCGTGCAGCTGGACGGCCGGGCGGTACGGGCCGAGGCCGCGCCGGAGGCGGTGCCGCTGGGGCCCGGTGACGTACCGGAGATGCTGGAGCTCGTGGGGCTGACCAGGCCGGGCCCGTTCCTCGACCGGACGGTCGAGCTGGGCACGTACCTCGGGATCCGTCACGAGGGCCGGCTGGTGGCGATGGCCGGGGAGCGGATGCGGCCGGCGGGCTGGTCGGAGATCAGCGCGGTGTGCACGCACCCGGACCACCGGGGCCGGGGTCTGGCGGGCCGGCTGGTGCGCGCGGTCG
Organism: Streptomyces sp. Sge12; assembly: GCF_002080455.1. Lineage (NCBI taxonomy): Bacteria > Bacillati > Actinomycetota > Actinomycetes > Kitasatosporales > Streptomycetaceae > Streptomyces > Streptomyces sp. Sge12. Next base: position 6,469,644 of record NZ_CP020555.1, on the reverse strand, counting down.
CGGCGGCGGCCCGCGAGCGCGGGGACAGCCCGTTCCTGCACGCGGCGGCGTCGAACACGGGGGCGGTGCGGCTCTACGAGTCGATGGGCTTCACCCTGCGCCGCAGCCCCTTCTTCCTGGGCCTGCGCACCCCCTGAGCGGGGTGCGGGTGCGGGCTCGGGCCGGCGCGCGCCCGAGGCCGCACCTCAGGCCGGTGCGCCCGAGGTGAAGCGGCGGAGCAGCGGGGAGAGCACGAGCACGGACTTGGTGCGTTCCACGAAGGGCTCGCCCGCGATGCGCTCCAGGACCCGCTCGAAGTGGCGCATGTCGGAGGCGAAGATCTGGACGAGGGCGTCCGCGTCGCCGGTGACGGTCGACGCGGACACCACCTCGGGGTATCTCTCCAGTCCTCGCCGGATGTCGTCCGGCGAGGTGTTGTGGCGACAGTAGATCTCGATGAAGCCCTCGGTCTCCCAGCCCATGGCGGCCGGGTCCACGCGCACGGTGAAGCCGGTGATGGCGCCTTCGGCGCGCAGCCGGTCCACGCGCCGCTTGACGGCGGGGGCGGAGAGCCCGACCTCGGAGCCGATGTCCGCGTAGGAGCGGCGGGCGTCCTCGGCGAGGGCGTGCACGATGCGTTCGTCGAGATCGTTCAGTCGCACGGGGGGTGAATCACTTCTGTTCAGCGGCCTCCTCGGCCGTGACGGCCGGGGCGGCCACAGTGGCCAGGCTGGAGCGGCGCATGCCGTAGAAGAAGTAGATCACGAGCCCGGCGAGCATCCAGCCACCGAAGACCAGCCAGGTGATTCCCGGCAGCTCGGTCATCAGGTAGGCGCAGAGCAGGAAGCCGATGATCGGGGTGACGGGGAAGAGCGCGACCTTGAAGGTGCGGTTCATCTCCGGGCGGGTCTTGCGCAGGATGATGACGGCCACGTTGACCAGGGCGAAGGCGAAGAGCGTGCCGATGCTGGTGGCGTTCGCCAGCTCGCCCAGCGGGATGAAGGCGGCGAGCAGCCCGCAGAAGAGGCAGACGATGATCGTGTTGACGCGGGGCGTGCCGGACTTCGGGTCGACCTTGGCGAAGGCCTTGGGCATCAGGCCGTCGCGGGACATCGCGAAGAGGATGCGGGTCTGGCCGTAGAGGACGGCGAAGACGACGCTGGCGATGGCGACGACGGCGCCCGCGGCGAGGATGACGCTCCAGAAGGAGTGTCCGGTGACGTTCTCCATGATCTGGGCCAGGGCGGCCTCGCTGCCCTCGAACTCCTGCCACGGCATGGCGCCGACGGCGACCAGGGCGACGAGGCAGTAGATCGCGGTGACGATGGCGAGCGAGAGCATGATCGCGCGCGGCAGGTCCTTCTTCGGGTTCTTGGCTTCCTCACCGGCGGTGGAGGCGGCGTCGAAGCCGATGTACGAGAAGAAGAGCATGGAGGCGGCGGTGCTGATGGCGGTGACGCCGAGCGGGGCCAGCGGGGTGTAGTTGCCGGCCTTGATGCCCATGAAGCCGATGACGCAGAAGAGGACCAGCGTCACGATCTTGACGGCGACCATGATCGAGTTGATCCGGGCGCTCTCCTTGGCCCCGCGGAGCAGGAAGACCATGCAGAGCAGGACCACGACCAGGGCGGGCATGTTGATGTAGCCGCCCTCGCCCAGCGGGGCGGAGAAGCCCTCGGGGATGGTGATGCCGAGGGTGCCGTCGAGCAGCTCGTTGAGGTACTGGCCCCAGCCGACGGCGACGGCCGCGACGGAGACGCCGTACTCCAGGATCAGGCACCAGCCGCAGACCCAGGCTATGAGCTCGCCCATGGTGGCGTAGGCGTAGGAGTACGAGGAGCCGGAGACGGGGATGGAGCCCGCGAGCTCGGCGTAGGAGAGCGCCGAGAAGAGCGCGGTCAGGCCCGCGACGATGAAGGCGATGAAGACGGCCGGGCCGGCGATCGGGGTGGCTTCGCCGAGGACGACGAAGATGCCGGTGCCCAGGGTCGCGCCGATGCTGATCATGGTCAGCTGCCACATGGTGAGCGACCGCTTGAGCGCGCCGCCCTCGCCCTGGCCGCCCTCGGAGACCAGCTGTTCCACCGGCTTGCGGCGGAGCAGCGGGTTGGCGGGCCTGCGGGCCTCGGAGGCGAGCGGTGGCGCCTGGCCGTGGTCGAGCACGAGGGGACTCCTTGTCACTGCGGATCGGGGAGGTCAGGGGAGGCGTCGACCGCGACGATCCGGAGCAGGGCAGGGCCCGTCGAAAGAAGGGTCTGCGCCAGGGGGGACCGCCGAGCAGGCGATCCGCGCCACTCCACGTACAGCGAGTGAGCCTACGAGCTGAGTGATACCGCCCGTAATGCACCATCCTTGCACATTGGCGCACGATCGTTGCGCGGATCGGTCACTGACAGTCGTTTGTTGCGTAGGGATGATCGATCGCTGCGCTGGCCGCTCCGTACCCCTTTTCTTGACACTTCGTCAGATCTGCCGCAGCGTGCCGCCATGGATCTGGACGTGCTCTACGAGATCGACGTGCCGAGGCCGTGGCCCGGGGCCCATCCGCACGGCCAGCGCAGCGCCGAGCAGCGGGCCTACCGGGAGGCCGTGGAGCAGATCCGGCTCGCCGACCGGATGGGGTTCCGCACGGTGTGGGCGGTCGAGCACCACTTCCGCGAGGGGCGCTCGCACTGCCCGGCCCCCGAGGTGCTCCTGGGACACCTCGCCGCGCTGACCGAGCGGATCCGGCTCGGCTTCGGCGTGACCCTGACCCCCTTCGGCTTCACCCCGCCGCAGCGCATCGCGGAGAAGGTCGCCACCGTGGACGTGCTGTCCGGGGGCCGCGTGGAGTGGGGCACCGGGCGCTCCACCCCGATGGAGCAGGCGGCCTTCGGGGTGGACCGGGAGCGGTCCCGCCAGGACTGGCGCGAGGCGATCGGGATCGTGACCGGGATGTGGCGGGAGGAGTACTTCGAGTACGCCTCCGAACGGTTCCGCTTCCCGCGCCGGATGGTGACCCCGAAGCCCGTGCAGGACCCGCACCCCCCGGCCTGGATGGCGGCCACCTCCCCCGGCTCCGCCGAGGTGGCCGGGGCCGCCGGGCTCGGGCTGCTGTCGTTCTCGATCATGCAGCCGCTGGAGGCCATGGCCCGGCAGGTGGCCGCGTACCGGGCTGCCGCCCGCGACCCGCGCCCGCTCACCGATGTGACCACCGACCGGGTCAGCGCCTACACCCTCGTCCACGCGACGGCCCCCGGCGCCCGGCCGGGCCCCCGCGTGTGGGACTCGGTGGCCTGGTGGTACGCGAACCTGGCCCGGTTCACGCTGGAGTGGGAACTGCCGCACCTGCCGGCCGAGGAGCGCGAGCGGGCTTTCCCCCTGCTGGGCCCGATCCTCGAAGGGGACGTACCCGTACGGGAGTTCAGCGACGGGGACATGATCCTCATCGGGGACGCCGAGACGATCGTCGGCAAGGCCAAGCGGTACGCGGACCTCGGCGTGGACCAGCTGATCTGCTACGTGCAGTGGGGCTACCTGGAACACCGCGAGATCCTGCGGACGATCGAGATCCTGGGCAAGGAAGTCATTCCGGAACTGGCCCGCTACGTGCCCCGGGCGACCGGCGCATGAACCCCGAACCGCTCGACTCCTCCCCCGTGCCCGACTACGCGGCCCTGCACCGCCTCGACGGCCGCCGCCTGGTCCTGCTCGGCGCCGGCAACGGCATCGGACGCCAGAGCGCCCACGCGCTCGCCGCCGGCGGCGCCCGCGTGCTCTGCGTGGACCTCGACGGGGACCGGGCCGCGGCCGTCGCCGCCGAGACCGGAGGCCTCCCGTACCGCTGCGACGTGACCCGCCGCGACGACGTGCGCGACCTCTTCCTGGAGGCCCCGGGACTGCTGGGCGGCCCGGTGGGCGGGGTGGTCGACATCGTCGGCGCGGCCCGGTACGCGGCCCTGTCCGAGCTGGACGACGCCGGCTGGGACTGGCACTTCGACATCGTCCTGCGGCACGCCCGGCTGGCCGTCCAGTACGGCGGCGGGGCCGTCGCGGCCGCCGGCGGCGGCCCGCTGGTCTTCGTGGCCTCCGTGTCCGGGCTGACCGCCGCCCCGCGGCACGCGGCGTACGGGGCCGCGAAGGCCGCGCTGATGGCATTGGTGCGCTCCGCGGCGGTGGAACTGGGTCCGCGCGGGGTACGGGTGAACGCGGTGGCACCGGGGGTGGTGTGGACCCCGCGGGTCGCCGCGCTGCTGGGCACCGAGGGGCGGCGGCGCAACGCGGAGAACGCCCCGCTGGGCCGGGTCGCCGAGACCGCGGACATCGCGGCCGCCCTGTACTTCCTGGCCTCGCCGCTGGCCTCGTACATCACGGGGCAGACACTCGTGGTGGACGGCGGGGTGGGCGTGAAGTTCCCGTACCCGACGATCGGAGGCGACCTGTGAGACCACCGGAGCCGGTGGGCGGCCCTGACGAGCCGTCGCCGTGGCAGGACGCGCAGCCCTTCCTGCGCGGGGTCGCCTGGCTCGACCGGGGGCGCCCGGTGCGCGCCGACCCGGCGGACACCATGCGCCTGCCCTGGGACACCGGCGAGCGCTCCACCCTGCCCATCGGGGTCCGGCTGGAGTTCACCACCGAGACCGCGCGGGCGGTCGAGATCCGCTACCGGGCGACCGTGCCCGGCCCCACCGACGCACTGCGGGACCTGGCGCACGGCTTCGCGCTGTGGGACCGGCACGGGGTGGTCAGCGAGGTGTTCACCGATCCGGCCCCGGAGGCCGTCGTACGGATCGGCCTGGGCGGCGGAAGCGGCCCGTTCACCGTCCACCCGCCGGAGACCCAGTCCCCGCTGATCCTCGGTCTGCGCGGGATCGGCGGCCCGCTCGCCCCGGCGCCGCCCGCCCCGCGCTGGGTGGTGCACGGCGACTCCATCACCGAGGGCTGGTGGTCCACCCGCCCCGCGCACGGCTGGCCCGCCGTCACCGGCCGGGCGCTCGGCTGGGACACCGTCAACCTCGGCTATGCGGGCGCCGCGCGCGGTGAACTGACCACCGCCGAGCAGCTCGCGGGCCTGCCCGCCGACGTGCTCACCCTCGCCTTCGGCACCAACTGCTGGTCCCGGGTGCCCTTTTCGGCGCCCCTGCTGTACGAGACCACGCGCGCCTTCCTCGAACTGGTCCGCCAGGGCCACCCGCGGACCCCGATCCTGCTGGTCTCCCCCGTCCTGCGGCCGGACGCCGAGCGCACCCCCAACAAGCTCGGCGCCACCCTGGGCGCCCTGCGCGACGCGATGGAGCGCGCCACCCGGGACCGGATCGCCGCCGGGGACGACCGGTTGGCCGTGCTCCCGGGCCGGGACCTGCTCGGTCCCGAGCACCTGGCGGACGGGCTGCACCCCAACGACAGCGGACACCAGGTGCTCGGCCTCGCTGTGGCCACGGCTCTGCGGCGCACCGGGTTCGGCGTGGGGTGAGTGAAACAGCCCACACCGGCCGGGTTGAACAGATCCCGCCCACCGCGGCGTGTCCTGGGCAGAGTTGACGCCACCCCGGTGGCGGACACGAAGGACACCGAAGTGGGAGAGATCAAGATGGGCATCAAGCGCGGAACCACCCTGGCCACGGCCGCGATCGTCGTCGTCCTGGCGGCGACGGCCTGCGGCCCGACGGACGACAAGGCCGCGGACACGACCAAGCCGGTCGGGGCCGCAGCCGCCCAGGACTACGGGCAGGCCCCGGCCGCCGCCGACGGCGCCGCGGGCGCCAAGCCGGCCGGGCAGCTGACCGCCGCCCCCGACGACAAGCTCGGCCAGATCCTCACCGACAGCGCCGGTCTCACCCTGTACCGCTTCGACAAGGACACCGCCAAGCCGCCGAAGTCCAACTGCGACGGGGACTGCGAGAAGACCTGGCCGGTCGTCGCCGCGGGCGATGTCACCGCCGCCGCCGGCATGGACCCGGCGCTGCTGGGCGAGGTCGTACGCACCGACGGCAGCAAGCAGCTGACGGTGGCCGGCTGGCCCGCGTACCGCTTCAACAAGGACACCAAGGCCGGTGACGTGAACGGCCAGGGCGTCGGCGGGGTGTGGTTCGCGTTCGGGCCCGACGGGAAGAAGGCCGCGAAGGCGGACGCCGCGGCCCCGGCCCCGGCCCCCGAGGGCGGCGCCGCCGAGGCCGACGGGAAGCTGTCGGTGGCCAAGGACCCCAAGCTGGGCGACCACATCGTCGACGGCAAGGGCATGACCGTCTACCGGTTCAAGCCGGACACCCAGTGGCCGATGACCTCCAAGTGCGTGGGCGACTGCCTCGCCAAGTGGCCGGTCGTCGCGCCGCTGGAGAAGGCCAAGGACAAGGGGATCGTCGAGAAGAACTACACGGTGCTCAACCGCCCGGACGGCCAGAAGCAGCAGAGCGTCGACTGCTGGCCCGTCTACACCTTCACCGGTGACAAGAAGCCCGGCGACGTCAACGGCCAGGGCGTGGGCGGCACCTGGTACGCCGTGTCCCCCGACGGCAAGCTCATCACCGTCCAGTAGTCCCCGCCCCCGACTCCCCCCACCCCGTTCGCGCGGCCCCGCCCACATCCCCCCTGGGCGGGGCCGCGCCCTTTGCCCGTTCCACCCGCACGCGGTCCTCTCTAGACTCGGCCGCATGCTGCGCGTACTGGCCGTCGACGACGAGAAGCCGCTCCTGGAGGAACTCCTCTACCTGCTGCGCTCGGACCCCCGGGTGCGCAGCGCGGAGGGTGCCTCGGACGCCACCGAGGCCCTGCGCCGGGTCACCCGCGCGCTGGAGTCCGGCCCCGGCGGGGCCGACGGCATCGACGTGGTCTTCCTGGACATCCACATGGCCGGGCTGACCGGGCTGGACATCGCCCGGCTGCTGGCCGGGTTCGCTCGGCCGCCGCTGATCGTGTTCGTCACCGCCCACGAGGGTTTCGCCGTGCAGGCCTTCGACCTCAAGGCCGTGGACTACGTACTGAAGCCCGTGCGCCCGGAGCGGCTGGCCGAGGCCGTCCGGCGGGCCTGCGAGCAGCTGGGCCGCTCCGAGGAGGCCGCGGCTCCGGCGGCGGCCGCCGAGGTGCCGGTGGCGGGCGCGGCGGTGGCGCCGCGCCGTCCGGTCACCGAGGTCACGGTCGCCGACCGCGCGTCCGACCAGATCGCCGTCGAACTGGGCGGGGTCACCCGCTTCGTGGCGATCGCGGACATCTCCTACGTCGAGGCACAGGGCGACTATGCGCGCCTGCACACCGACGAGGGCAGCCACCTGGTCCGGATCCCGGTGTCCACGCTGGAGGAGCGCTGGGCGGCGCGCGGGTTCGTACGGATCCACCGCCGGCACCTGGTGGCGCTGGCCCGGATCGACGAGCTGCGGCTGGAGGCCGGGACCACGAGCGTGCGGGTGGGGGCGGCGGAGCTCCAGGTGAGCCGTCGGCACGCGCGGGAGCTGCGCGACCTCCTGATGCGGCAGGCGACCGGCTGAAACCGGCCGCCGCGCGGGCGCCGCGGGGCCTTCGTCCGCGACCGTCCGGCGCTCCGCGGTGCCGTTCGTCGCGCCGGGAGGGGCGTACGGCGATCCGCCGGAGCCGTCGGCCGCACCGCTCGTCCGATCGGCCCTCGCGGATCGCGGCCCCTGCGTATCGTGGATCTTCCGGCGCGGGAGGAGCGAGATGTCCGAGATCCAGGCGCTGGTCGACGCCCTGAGCGGGCTGCCCCGTGCCCGGCCCGGCGGGCCCGCCGAGGCCGAGGTGCTGCTGGCGCGGCTGCGCAGTGCCGCCGCCCGCTGGGCGGACGTCGTGTACGAGGCCCGCGAGGGGGTCCGCGAGCAGGTGCCGCCGCGCGCGGAGGCCGCCCTGACGCTGGCGTTCCGGCGCGCGGAGGAGTCGTACGTGGAGCTGGAGATCGCCCTGCGCGACTGTGCGGAGCACCGCGACCCGGCTCTGTGACCTGTTCGGCGACCTGCTCTGCGCCCTGCTCTGCGACGGGTCCGGCGGGCGGTCCGAATCGGGCCTGTCGCCCGGTCAGGGGGCGTGCATAGACTCCGGACACCCCTCCCCAGCCGAAGGACCGACCCGGTGAACCAGACGTACGCGCTGACCGCGGTCGCCGTCGTCGTCCTGGTCACGGTGCTGGTCGGCGCGCTGGGCCTGCGGATATCCCGGACCACCTCCGACTTCTACGTCGCCTCGCGCACGGTGGGGCCCCGGCTGAACGCGGCGGCCATCAGCGGCGAGTACCTCTCGGCCGCGTCCTTCCTCGGGGTGGCGGGGCTGGTGCTCCTCCAGGGGCCCGAGATGCTCTGGTATCCGGTCGGCTACACCGCCGGGTACGTGGTGCTGCTGGTGCTGGTGGCGGCCCCGCTGCGCCGCTCCGGGGCGTACACGCTGCCCGACTTCGCGGAGGCGCGGCTGGAGTCGCTGGTGGTGCGCCGGATCGCGGTGCTGTTCGTGGTCGGGGTCGGCTGGCTGTACCTGCTGCCGCAGTTGCAGGGGGCCGGGCTGACCCTGGAGATCCTGACCGGGGCGCCGCACTGGGTCGGGGGGCTGGTCGTCGCGGGCGTGGTGACGGTGGCGGTGGCGTCCGGCGGGATGCGCTCGGTCACCTTCGTCCAGGCCTTCCAGTACTGGCTGAAGCTCACGGCGCTGCTGGTGCCGGCCTTCTTCCTGCTCGCGGCGTGGGCCGGGGACGGCGCGCCGCGGGCCACCTTCGACGCCCCGGCCGTCTTCCGGGAGCACACCTCGGTGACGGTCGCGGAGGACGTGCGGCTGTCCGTGGCGCAGCCGCTGACGGTGACGGTGACCGGGCAGGTGGACGGGCGCGGTTACGTGGCCGCCCCGCTGACCCTGGCCGCCGGTGAGCACGCCGTGCGGGCCCACGCGCGGCTGGAGTTCGCCGCGGACACCCCCGTTCCGGACACCCGTACGCAGGCCCGGCCCGGGGTGTCCACCTGGTCGGTGCCGATGTCCGGCGGGCTGCGCGAGTACCGGCTGTACGCCACGTACGGGCTGATCCTGGCGACGTTCCTCGGCACGATGGGCCTGCCGCACGTGGCGGTGCGGTTCTACACCAGCCCCGACGGGCGGACCGCGCGCCGCACCACGCTGGTCGTGCTCGCGCTGGTCGGGGTCTTCTACCTGCTGCCGCCGGTGTACGGGGCGCTGGGCCGGATCTACGCACCCGAGCTCGCCCTCACCGGCGATGCGGACGCGGCGGTGCTGGTGCTGCCCGAACGGATGCTCGGCGGGCTGCTCGGCGATCTGCTGGGCGCGCTGCTGGCCGGGGGCGCCTTCGCGGCGTTCCTGTCGACGGCGTCGGGGCTGACCATGGCGGTGGCCGGGGTGCTGCACCAGGACGTACTGCCGGCGCGTGGGGTGCGCAGCTTCCGTTCGGCGGCGGTCGTGGCGATCGCGGTGCCGCTGGCCGGGAGCGTGGCGGCGACGCAGGTGCCGGTGGCGGACGCGGTGGGGCTGGCCTTCGCCGTGTCGGCATCCTCGTTCTGCCCGCTGCTGGTGCTGGGCATCTGGTGGCGCGGGCTGACCCCGCCGGGTGCGGTGGCCGGGCTGGTCACCGGCGGCGGGGCGGCGCTGAGCGCGGTGCTGGCGACCCGGGCCGATCTGGCCCCGCCGGGCTGGATGCACACGCTGCTGGCGTGGCCCGCGGCGTGGTCGGTGCCGCTCGGGTTCCTGACGATGGTGGTGGTGTCGCTGGCCACCCGGTCGCGGATCCCGGCCGGGACGGCGGCCACCCTGGCACGGCTGCACCTGCCGGAGGTCGTGGCCGGGGAGCGGGCCGGGGGTCCGCGGTGACCGGGGTGACGCCGGCCCTGGCGACCGTACTGGCCCTGGCGGCTGCGGTGCTGCTGCTGGGCGCGGGCTGGGCGGCGGGCCGGTGGCACGCCCGCCACGGGGAGCGGGCGGCCGGGACGGACCTGGGGACGCCGGTGGAGCGGGCCACCTTCCACACCCTGCACACGGCTTCGCTGGCCGCTCCCCCGCTGCGGGCCGGGCTCACGGAGGACGCGGCCCGCAAGGCGGCCCGGCGGTTGCGGTCGCTGCTGGGCACGGAGGCGCTGTGCCTCACGGACCGGGAGTCGGTGCTGGCGTGGGACGGTCCGGGCGCCGACCACCACGAGCGGCGGGCGATGGCCCGGGTGGCGGTGATGCTGGCGTCGGGGCGCAGTCAGAGCGTGCGGACGGAGTGCCAGCGGCCGGACTGTCCGCTGAAGTGGGCGGTGGTGGCCCCGCTCACCGGCGAGGACGGGGTGCTGGGCGCGCTGGTGGCGTACGGGTCGCGGGAGTCGGCGGTGCTGGTGCGGGCCGCGACGGAGGTCGCGCGGTGGGTGTCGGTCCAGCTGGAACTGTCCGAGCTGGACCGGTCGCGGACGCGGTTGATGGAGGCGGAGATCAAGGCGCTGCGGGCGCAGATCTCCCCGCACTTCATCTTCAACTCCCTGGCGGCTATCGCCTCGTTCGTCCGGACGGATCCGGAGCGGGCGCGGGAGCTGCTGCTGGAGTTCGCGGACTTCACCCGGTACTCCTTCCGGCGGCACGGCGATTTCACCACGCTGGCCGACGAGTTGCGCTCCGTCCAGCAGTATCTGGCCCTGGCCGGTGCCCGGTTCGGCGACCGGTTGAAGGTGACCCTTCAGGTGGCTCCGGAGGTGCTGCCGGTGGCGCTGCCGTTCCTGTGCCTGCAGCCCCTGGTGGAGAACGCGGTCAAGCACGGGCTGGAGGACTCCACCGAGGAGTGCCGGATCACCATCACGGCGCGGGACGCGGGCTCGGAGGCGGTGATCACGGTGGAGGACAACGGGGTCGGGATGGATCCGGCCCTGCTGCGGCGGATCCTGGCCGGGGAGCGCGGCGGCTCCTCCGGGATCGGGCTGCCCAATGTGGACGAGCGGATCCGGCAGGTGTACGGGGACGACTACGGTCCTGTGATGGAGACGGGCGTCGGGGCGGGCATGAAGGTCACCCTGCGCATTCCCAAGTACCGTGCGGGCGTGCACAGTTCACCCTCGGAGCATCGGCCTCCGCGGCACTGACAGGGCGCCTCGCCGGGATCCGCCCCGAGGCCGGGCCCGGGCGCGGGGCCCGGACCCGGAAGGGACTGCGGCTAGCTCCAGCTGGCGTGCAGCGGCTTGCCCTCGGCGTAACCGGCGGCGGACTGGATGCCGACCACGGCCTTCTGCTCGAACTCCGCGAGGGAGCCGGCACCGGCGTAGGTGCAGGAGGAGCGGACGCCCGCGATGATCGAGTCGATCAGGTCCTCGACACCCGGACGGGCCGGGTCGAGGAACATCCGCGAGGTGGAGATGCCCTCCTCGAAGAGACCCTTGCGGGCCCGGTCGTACGCCGACTCCTCGCTCGTGCGGTTCTGCACCGCGCGGGCGGAGGCCATGCCGAAGGACTCCTTGTAGAAGCGGCCGTCGGCGGACTGCTGGAGGTCGCCCGGGGACTCGTAGGTACCGGCGAACCAGGAGCCGATCATCACGTTGGACGCGCCGGCGGCCAGCGCCATCGCCACGTCGCGGGGGTGGCGGACGCCGCCGTCGGCCCACACGTGCTTGCCGTACTTCTTGGCCTCGGCCGCGCACTCCAGCACCGCGGAGAACTGCGGGCGGCCCACGCCGGTCATCATGCGGGTGGTGCACATGGCGCCGGGACCCACACCGACCTTGATGATGTCCGCGCCGGCCTCGATGAGGTCCTTGACGCCCTCGGCGGCGACGATGTTGCCCGCCACGATCGGGACCTGCGGGTCCAGGGCGCGGATGGCCTTGATCGCGTTGATCATCGACTCCTGGTGGCCGTGCGCCGTGTCGATGACGAGCGTGTCCACGCCCGCGTCGAGCAGCTGCTTGGCCTTGGCCACGAAGTCGCCGTTGATGCCGACGGCGGCCGCGATGCGCAGCTTGCCGTTCGCGTCGGTGGCGGGGGTGTAGAGCGTCGCGCGCAGCGCGCCCTTGCGGGTGAGGATGCCGACGAGCCTGCCGTCCTTGTCGACGGCCGGGGCCATCTTGCGGTGGCCGGCGTCGAGCTGGTTGAAGGCCTCGCGGGCGTCCATGTCGGCGTCGATGAGCAGCAGCTCCTTCGACATGACCTCGGAGAGCTGGGTGAAGCGGTCGACGCCGGTCAGGTCGTGGTCGGTGACGACGCCGACCGGGCGGCCCTCGGCGTCGACGACGACGCCGGCGCCGTGGGCGCGCTTGGGCAGCAGGGACAGCGCGTCGGCGACCGTCTGGGTGGGCGCCAGCGTGATCGCGGTGTCGAGCACGAGGTGGCGGGTCTTCACCCAGGAGATGACGTCGGTGACGACGTCGATCGGGATGTCCTGCGGGATGACGACGATGCCGCCGCGGCGGGCGACCGTCTCGGCCATCCGGCGGCCCGCGATGGCGGTCATGTTGGCCACGACGAGGGGAATGGTGGTGCCGGTTCCGTCGGGCGAGGACAGGTCGACACCCTGACGGGAACCGACCGCGGAGCGGCTCGGCACCATGAACACATCGTCGTACGTCAGGTCGTACGGCGGCTTCAGGTCATTGAGGAAACGCACGTGCTGAACATCCCAGTCGATCGAAGGATCCGTCTACGCCCCGGCAGGACAGCCGAGGAAACGCACGTACTTCATTCTCCCACGACCTGGAGTTCACGCCGCCCGGGCTGATCGTCCAGGACGGGCCGGGCCCGATGGTCGTTTCCTACGGGACCTTGGTCCCGGCGGGCCGGTTCCTGCGGTGGACCGGGCCCCGGCGGCGGGCCAGCGGCAGCACCGAGCCGCCGTGCCGGACCGCCGTGAACTCGGCGGCGATGGCCAGGGCCGTCTCCTCCGGGGTGGCTCCGCCGAGGTCGAGGCCGATGGGTGAGCGCAGCCGGGCCAGCGCGGCGTCGGTGACGCCCCGGTCCCGCAGGCGTCGGACGCGTTCGGTGTGGGTGCGCCGTGATCCCATGGCCCCCACGTAGCCCAGGGGCAGCCGCAGCGCGAGTTCCAGCAGCGGTACGTCGAATTTGGCGTCGTGGGTGAGGACGCAGACGGCGGTACGGGAGTCCAGGCGGCCCGCGGCCCGCTCCGCGGCCAGGTGCCGGTGCGGCCAGTCGACGATCACCTCGTCGGCGTCGGGGAAGCGGGCCGGGGTGGCGAAGACGGGCCGGGCGTCGCACACGGTGACCCGGTGGCCGAGGAAGGCGCCGATCCGTGCCAGGGCCGCGGCGAAGTCGATGGCCCCGTAGACGAGGAGCCGGGGCGGCTCGGCGGCCGATTCGACCAGCAGGGTGAGGGGCTGCCCGCAGAGCCCGCCGGCCGGGCCGAGCTCGGCGGTGCCGGTGCGGCCGGCCAGCAGCAGGGCCCGTACCCGCCGGGCGGCGGCCCGGTCCAGGTCGGGGCCGCCCGCGAGCCCGCCCTCGTAGGAGCCGTCGGCGTGGACGGCGAGCGCGCGGCCGAGCTGGGGCGGCGGTCCGGAGACCACCCGGGCGAACGCGGCCCGGGCTCCCCCGGCCGCGGCGTCGAGCACGGAGCCGAGGACGGGCCGGACCGGGTCGGGCCCGCGGACCGGGGTGACCAGGACGTCGAGGACTCCGCCGCAGGTCAGGCCCACGGCGAAGGCGTCGTCGTCGCTGTAGCCGAAGCGGTGCAGGCCGCCTTCGCCGGAGGCGAGGGCCTCGAGGCACAGCTCGTGCACGGCCGATTCCACGCAGCCTCCGGAGACGGAGCCGAGCGCGGTGCCCCGGTCGTCGACGGCGAGGGAGGCGCCGGGGCCGCGGGGAGCGCTCCCACTGACGGCGACGACGGTGGCCAGGGCGAACTCGCGCCGCGCGGCGCACCACGCGCGTAGCTCGTCGGCTATGTCGAGCATCAGCGGATGAATTCGCGGCGGGGGGTCTGTCCGGGCACGTGCGGGCGCGGCGGCAGTACGGCCGGGGTGGCCGGCCGGGCCGCGGGCGGTCTGGCCGTGGCGGCGGCCGACCGGGTGGGGCCGGGGTAGCCGTCGGGCAGCCGGGGGCGCGCGCCGAGCAGTTTCGCGGCGTGGGCCACGCTGGCGAGGGTGGCGTGGTGGTGCCAGCCGCGGAAGGAGCGGCCCTCGAAGTCGCGGATGCCGACGGGTTCGCAGGTCTCGGCGAAGTCGAGGGAGACGCGGTCGGTGAGTTTGGCGAGCAGGAAGAGCTGGGCGAGCGGCCGGTCGCCGATGTTGGTGATCCAGAACTCGGAGGGCAGCAGGGCGGCTTCGGTCCAGGCTCCGACCAGCAGCAGCGGGGTGGGCGGCGCGGGTACGGGGCGGTCCTCGCAGGGGGTGGCGAAGATCGAGGCCGAGGTCAGCAGGGTGACGGCTCCCTCGGCGCGGCCGTGCCGGGTCCATTCGACGACGCGGCGCTGGGAGCGCAGGGAGTCGATGAGTTCGCGGGCGGGGGCAGTGTGCGGGCCGGGTTTGTGCCGGCCGGCGCCCCCGAAGGAGACGGGGAGGGAGCCGTCGACCTTGAAGACGAAGGGGATGTCCTGGAGGGTGAAGGACTCGATGCTCTGCGGCAGGTCGGTGCCCGCGACCTCCATCACCACGGGCCGGCGCTGGAGTTGCCAGGTGGCGGCCATCCGCTGGACGGCGTGTACGGCGTCCTGGGCGGGGGTGAGGGAGCGGGCGGTGTCGGGGATGCCGGCGCGGCGGCGGCGCAGGAGTTCGCTGGTCCAGGGCCCGGGGAGGGTGAGGGTCCATTCGACCGGGAAGCTGGCTTCGCTGGAGGCGAGCCAGATGCCGCTCGCCTGCTGGCAGTTGGCGGTGCGGCCGAGCTGGGGGACGAACTGGCGGCCGACGCCGACGGAGCGGTCTCCGGCCTTCTCGATGACCATGGGCTGGAGCACCCAGGCCAGGGGGCGCTGTGCGGTGCGTTCGAGGTGCTGGGCGAGGGAGCGGCGGACCGGGGTCCAGTCCCAGGGGGACTTGCTGATGAACTGCTGGAGGCTCTGCTCGACGGAACTGGCCCCTGTTCCGGCGATGTTACGAATTGTTTTCTTTCCGGCGGTCCGCACCAGACCGTTCAGATAAACGCGGGCCCAGTTTCGCTGGTCCCGCCGGGGTAAGGATTCGAAGAGCAGAGAGATCAGG
Organism: Streptomyces sp. Sge12; assembly: GCF_002080455.1. Taxonomy (NCBI): domain Bacteria; kingdom Bacillati; phylum Actinomycetota; class Actinomycetes; order Kitasatosporales; family Streptomycetaceae; genus Streptomyces; species Streptomyces sp. Sge12. The sequence continues at coordinate 6,454,591 of NZ_CP020555.1, read as the reverse complement.
ACGTCGATCATTTCGGAGATTTCCGCCGTGGAATCCTCCGGCAGGACTACGCGAGCCATCTGGGCCTCCCCCGCGACCAGCTAGATCCAATACCCTACTTGACCGCACAGAACGGCCGTAGGCCCCGGCGGCTACTTCCTGAGGTCGCTGGCAGATTCGAGCCGCTCTTCCTCTACCACGAGAGGGATCGGGATCTGGTTCGCCGCATAGTAGATCGCGACCAGGAAGTGGGCGACGAGTGTGAGTGTTGCGGAGTAGAAGGCGAGCAGCACGGTCAAGGGGTAGGCGATGGCGCCGAGGCCGAAGCGCACCCGAGTGGCTCGCGCACCCTCCTTGTCCACCCGTTCGTGGAAGAGGTGGCCGACCCGGGTGACGTACCACCAGAAGACCAGGAAGGCCAAGGCGTAGGCCACGGTGACGGCGCTGTAGAGGACGGCCGCGGCATTCGCCGAGCCGCCTTCCTCCATGAGGTGCTCGGCGAGGACATTGGTGGTGTACGGAACGACCGATACCACCATCAGCACCAGGAGATTCAGGAACAACAGCGGGCGGTCGATCTTCTTGAGGTGGCTGAAGATGGTGTGGTGATTCACCCACATCACGCCGATGATGAGGAAACTCACGACGTAAGCGGCGTAATGGGGCCACTGTTCCCGGACTCCGTGCCAGAAATCCGATCCGGTTTCTTCCGGAACCTTTAATTCCAGAACGAGGATCGTGATGATGACGGCGAATACGCCGTCACTGAACGCCTCGACCCGCCCGGTTTCGTTTTCCATTGCCTCCCCTTTGCCACTTCTTGTATATGAGCGGCTTGCCCGCACGGCGTGCCACACATACGGGGAGGGCGTTGCGGCGCCCTCCCCGCACACGCTACCCAGATTTCGGCCGTCAGCCGCCGAATCCGGCTGTCTGGCGCCAGATTCGGCCATCGCGGACGACGAGCGTCCCGAACGCGTGCTCCGGTTCACCGTTCAGGTTCATGATCGCCCGGTAGAAGATGGTGTCCTCGGTCTCGATGTACTCCTGGAGCTCGACGAGCGTGGGCTTCACGGTGAGATAGCCGGTGAACGTCTCGCGAACGGCTTCGATCCCGACCGACACCCCCTCGAAGCGCAGCAGCACCGCGTCCTCGGTGTAGTTCTTCATGACGGCCTCGATGTCCAGGGCGGCGAGCGCCTCCATCTGGCGGACGAACACCGGGTGCAGCGTGGAGATGTCGTACTTGGCCATGTCGACTCCGTTTCAACTGGGAGAGGTGCCCACGATGGGTGCCGTTTCGGGTGTTTCCGCAGGTGAGACGCAGGGCTGGGCGCTGCCGGCGAAGGGCAGCCGGACCACCATCCGGGTCTCTCCGGGACGCGAGCGGGCGGTGATCGACCCGTGGTGGCGCTGGGTCACGATGCGGTAGCTGAGGTGCAGCCCCAGGCCCGTGCCCTTGCCCACGTCCTTGGTGGTGTAGAACGGTTCGAAGATCCGCGGCAGGGATGCCGCCGGGATGCCGCGGCCGGTGTCGACGACCTCCACGACCATGCAGACGCCCTCGGCGCGGGCCCGCAGGGTCAGTACGCCGGCGCCCTCCATGGCCTCGGCCGCGTTGTCGACCAGGTTGGTCCACACCTGATTCAACTCGCCTGGATAGCCCGTCAGTTCGGGCAGTCCGGGCTCGTACTCACGCACGATGCTGATGCCGGCGAGTTTCGCACGCAGGACGACCAGCGTGTTCTCCAGCCCCTCGGTCACCCGGAAGCTCTGCTCGGGCGCACGGTCGAGGTTGGCGTAATCCCGGGTGGCGGAGACGAGTTGGGAGATCCGGGGACCCGCGGCCCGCAGCTCCGCGGCGAGCGAGCGGATCTCCAGCAGCGCCGCCAGGTGGTCCAGGGCGCGGGCCAGGGCCGACGGCCCGACCCCCTGCAGCCGCTCCAGCAGCCACCCCAGCTCCAGTCCGAGGTCGGCGACCCCCGAGCCGAGCAGGCCGGGCCGTTCGGTGCCCGCCTCCTCGGCCCAGTCGGCGATCTCCTCCTCCGCGTCGGCCTGGGCGAACGGGTCGGTGGTCACCGGCGGCGGCAGCTTCTCCAGTTCCTCGGCGAGCCGGTCCAGGGCGGCTCGCTCGGCGTCCGAGGCGGCCGCGCCCCAGGCCTGCGCGGTACGCGTGAGCCGCTCCAGGGCGGGGGCCAGTTCCTGCGCGGCCCGGGCCACGGCCGCCGCCGGGTTGTTCAGCTCGTGGGCAAGCCCTGCGGCCAGGGTGCCGAGCGCCTCCACGGTGGCCCGCTTGCGGGCCTGTACCTCGGAGGACTTGATGCGCCAGGCCAGTACCGGGATCAGTACGGCGGCCACCCCGTGGCAGCGGGTCAGCATCTCGAAGAAGACCGGCTTGGGGTAGGCCACGACGGTGGTCGACGGGCCGCTGGCGGCCGCGGTGGCCACGTAGGAGCCGTCGGTCAGCAGGGGCAGTTCGCCGGTGAAGCGGTGGGCGGCGGAGGGCTTGCCGTCGTGGTCCTCGGCGGCCGCGCTCTCCTCCTCGGTGGAGTGCCGGGTGAGCACCTCCTCCCGGCCGTCGACCACCTTGGTGACGACCAGCCCGCCGGAGAGCAGGATGTGGAAGCCGGTGGCCTCCTCGCCGTCCCGGAACAGGACGTCGCCGTCGGCGAGGACCCGGGGCTGCGACACGGAGACCAGCCAGTCCAGCTGTTCCTCGGTGATCCGGGCGAAGATCTCCAGCCCGCGCAGGGCGGACCTCAGCGCGGGGCCGTTCGTTTCCGCCGTGTTCACGCCGTACTCCCTTCGGCCCGGATGCGGGCGGCCAGTCGCAGGGTGGCCAGCAGGGCCAGCGCGCACACGCCGGCCACCGCGGCCATGAAGCCGACGGAGGTGCGGTGCAGGCCGTGGATGTTGGTGAGCATCCCGGCCAGGACCGCCGGGACGCTCATCGCGAGGTACGCGAACACGTAGACGGCGGCCGTCAGTTCACCGCGGTGCGCCGGATCGGCGAGCGTGCTCAGCGCGCGGAAGGACCCGAGGAAGGCGGCGCCCCAGCCGGTGCCGAGGACGGCCGTGGCCACGAGGAACACGGCGGCCGAGCCGAGCCCCAGGGCGAGCAGCACCAGGCCGAGTCCGGCGAGGAGGCCGCACAGCCCCAGCACGGCGGTACGCAGCGCCTCGGTGCGGCCGAGCATCAGCTGGGCGGCGGTGGCGGCGCCCGCGAGCAGCGCGACCGTGGCCCCGCCGACGAGGTAGTTGGTGGATTCCAGCAGGGACAGGGCCAGGTGCGGGCCGAGCGAGAGGTAGAAGCCGCCCACCGACCAGACCGCGACGATCGTCAGGACGAGGACGGTGAAGCGGCCCCGGGCGCCGGCCGGTACGTGGATCCGGTGCGGGACCACCCGGAACCCGCCGCCGGCGCCGGGCGCGCTCTCCGGCATCCGGACCACCCCCACCAGGGTCACGGCGAAGGCCCCGATCAGCAGGAGGTAGCTCAGGGCGGTCGGCGCGGGCGCGAACTGGACGAGGAGGCCGGCGCCGATCCCGCCGAGCCCGATGCCCACGGTGGGGCCCGCGCTGTTGACCTGGGCGCCGAGCGCGGGTCTCGACGCGGGGGCCATCTCCAGCAGGGCCGCGCCCATCGCCCCGGTGGCGAGGCCCACGGCGAGCCCCTGGACGGCGCGGGCCGCCAGCAGCAGCCCCGGTCCCCCGGCCCCGGCGAACAGGGCCATCGAGACCATCGCGAGGACCAGTGCGCCGCCGAGGACCGGGCGCCGGCCCAGGGTGTCGGAGAGGGACCCGAACAGCAGGAGTCCGGCCAGCACGGTGACGGCGTACAGGGCGAAGACCACCGTGATCGTGCCCGAGGAGAGCCCCCACTTCTGCTGGTAGAGCACGTAGAGGGCGGAGGGCACGGAGGAGGAGAGCATCAGCAGGACCAGGACCGCGCCCACCACCCGGAAGCCGGAGCCTCTGGGCGCACGGGCCGCGTGGGCGGCTCGGCGCACGGTCACCCCCGTGGTCGTCTTGGATGTTTCGGCCACTGCGTCACTCAACTCCCCCGTGATGGGCCCGGGACGGACCCCGTGATGGGCTATCGGGCGAGGGCCTGCTCGGCCCTGTGCAGGGCGCGGGCCGTGAGGACCCCCACGAGATGGCCGAGGTACTCGGCCGAGGTGCCGCGCCCGGGCACGAAGAGCTCCCGGGGCTCGGCGCGGAACGCCGCGAGGACGGCCTCCGTGCCGTACGGGCCCCCGCGCAGCCGGTCCTCGACCCCGCGCAGCCGCAGCGCGCGGGAGGTGGCCCCGGTGACGGCGATGCGCGGCCCGCCGGGGGTGAGGCGTACGGCGGTGGCGCACACCGGGTACCGGGTGGCCCGGTCGGCGGTCTTCTCGAAGGCGGCGGCCGGGCCGGCGGCGGGCACCAGCAGCGCGGTGAGGACCGACCCGGCGGGTGCCGGGCCGGCGGCGAGCTCCTCGGCCGGTACGGTGGACCGCCCGTCGGGGCCGGCCAGTTCGGCCACGGCGTCGGCGGCCATGGCGGCGACCGGCAGGTCGGTGGCGCGCCCGGCGGCGACGAGGTTGCCTCCGACGGTACCGAGGTTGCGGACCTGGGGGTCGCCGTTGGCGCGGGCCGCCGCGGCCAGTTCCGGGGCCTCGGCGAGCACCAGCGGATCGGCGGCGAGCTCGGCGAGCGTGGTGAGCGCCCCGATCCGCAGCTGCGTGCCGTCGGCGGTGCGCCCGATGCCGCGCAGCTCCGCCAGCCGCCGGATGTCGACCAGCAGGCCGGCCCGGTCGGCCCCGGAGCGCAGGTCGGGCAGCAGGCTCTGGCCGCCGGCCAGGACCCTGGCGCCGCGCGTCCCGGACAGCAGGGCCAGCGCCTCGTCGAGGCCCGCGGGCCGGGCGTAGTCGAACTCGGTGAGGATCATTGGGCTTCCCCTCTCAGGCGGCGCCAGACCTTCTCGGGGGTGACGGGCATGTCGATGTGCTGGACGCCCAGGTCGGAGAGGGCGTCGACGACGGCGTTGACGACGGCCGCGGCGGGCGGGACGGTCGCGATCTCGCCGGCGCCCTTGGCGCCGAGCGGGTTGTGCGGGCTGGGCGTGACGGTCTTGTCGAGCGTGAAGAACGGCACGTCGGCGGCGCGCGGCAGGGCGTACCGGGTGAGGTCGGAGCTGACGAGCAGGCCCTGCTCGTCGTAGACGGCGGCCTCCATCAGGGCCTGGCCGAGGCCGTGGGTGATGCTGCCCTCGATCTGGCCGAGGACGATCTTGGGGTTGCCGATGTGGCCGGCGTCGTCGACGGCCGTGTAGGACACCACCTCGGTCTCACCGGTCAGTTCGTCGATCTCGACGACCGCGACGTGCGTCCCGAAGGGGTAGTTGAAGTCCGGCGGGTCGAAATGGGTGGTCTCGTCGAGAGCGGGCTCGATCTCGGCGGGCAGCCCCCAGCCGTACCACAGGGCCATGGCCAGCTCGGCGAAGGTCTTGCCGTTCTCCTCGTTCCCCTCTTCGTGGACCCGGCCGCCCTCGTAGACGACCTTGTCCTCGGGGACACCGAGGAAGACGGCCCCGGCCCGGATCAGCTTGTTCTTGATCTTCCGGGCGGTGAGGGCGACGGCGGGCGCCGCCATGCTGTAGGACCGGGAGCCGTAAGTGCCCTGCCCGTACGGCGCCTTCTGCGTATCGCCCTCCAGGACCTGGACGGTGTCCGGGTCGATGCCGAGCTCGTCGGCGGCGACCTGCGCGAAGACCGTGCCGTGGCTCTGGCCGGTGGAGGCGGAACCCACGATCACGGTGACCTCGCCGGTCGGGTGGACGCGGATGTTGGCGCTCTCCCAGGTGCCGCCGAGCATGCCCTCCTGGGACATCCGGGTGGAGGGGCCGACCCCGCAGATCGCGACGTAGGTGGCGAGGCCGACGCCGAGGCGCTTGCCGCGGGTGCGGGCCTCGGCCTTGCGGGCGGGCATGTCGGCGTAGCCCGACAGCTCGATGGCCCGGTCGAAGTTGAGCAGGTAGTTCCCGGAGTCGTAGGTCCAGCCGAGCCCGTTGTCGTACGGGAACTTCTCCTTCGGCACCAGGTTACTGCGGCGGACGGCCGCCGGGTCCATGCCGATCTCGCCGGCGTACCGGTCGACCAGGCGCTCCATGAGGAACGCGGCCTCGGCGCGCCCGCTGCCGCGCTGGGCGCCGAGCGGGACGGTGTTGGTGAAGGCGGCGTAGACCTCGCAGAAGGCGGCGTCGATGTCGTACATGCCGCTGATGGAGCGGCCCATCAGTGCGGTGGCGACACCGGGGCCGATGGTGGAGGGGTACGCGCCGAGGTTGGCGTAGCTGGTGCAGCGCACGGCGGTGATCCGGCCGTCGCGGGTGCCGGCGAGCGTCACGTGCTGGCGGTGGTCGCGGCCCTGGACGGTGGAGTTCATCAGTCCGGTGCGGGTGTCCACCCACTTCACGGGGCGGCCGAGCGCCTTGGAGAGCAGCAGGACGAGCGCCATGTCCGGGTACAGGTACCCCTTGGTGCCGAAGCTGCCGCCGACGGTCGGGGCGATCACCCGGAGCTTGTTGAAGGGGATGCCGAGGACCAGCGCGGAGAGCAGGAAGCGGTGGTTGTGCGGGCCCTGGGTGGAGGCGTAGAGGGTGTACTCGCCGGTGGCCGCGTCGTAGTCGCCGACGGCGCCGCGCGGCTCGATGGGGCTGTTGATGGTGCGCTGGTTGACCAGGTCGAGCTCGACGGTGACCTCGGCGGCGGCGATGGCCGCGTCGGTACGGTCCTTGTCGCCGCAGGTCCAGTAGGCGTTCAGGTTGCCGGGGACGGCCTCGTGCAGCTGCGGAGCCCCCTCGGCGAGCGCCTCGTCGGCGCGGGTGACCACGGGCAGCGGCTCGTACTCGACGGCGATGGCGGCCAGCGCGGCGGCGGCCTGGCGCGGGGTCTCGGCGACGACCACGACGATGGGGTCGCCGACGTGCCGGACGGTGTCGCCGGTGAGGACCGGGCGGGCGCCGGGAAGTCCGTAGGGGTGGGGCGGGAAGTGGCTCTCGACGCCGCCGGGGATCCAGATGCAGGGCAGCGGCATGACGTCCGTGAAGTCGGCGGCGGTGGCCACCTTGAGTACGCCGGGCAGTTGCTCGGCGGCCTTGGTCTCGATGGAGAGGATCCTCGCGTGCGCCACCGGGCTGCCCAGGATGGCCATGTGCGCGGTGCCCGGCAGGTCGATGTCCGCCACGTACGTGGCCTCGCCGCGCAGCAGCTGCGGATCCTCGCGGCTGTCGAGCGGCCGGCCGAGGACACCGCCTCCCGCCGCCGGGGCCTCCCCCGTCACTGCGGTCATGTCCCTCACACCTCCTGTGCGGCAGCGCCGGACGCGGCGACGGCGGCGGACTCGGCGGGGCCGGCGGCGCCGGCGGGCGCCTCGGCGCGGGCGGCCGCGCAGGCGCGCTGCACGCCCCGTACGACGCTGTGGTAGCCGGTGCAGCGGCACAGGTTGCCGGTGAGCCACTCGCGGATCTCGGGTTCGGTGGGGGCCTCGCCGCCGGCGGTGGATTCGACGAGTTCACCCAGGGCCATCACCATGCCCGGGGTGCAGAAGCCGCACTGGGTGCCGTGCTCCTGGCGCAGCGCCTCCTGGAGGCCGGTGAGATCGCCGCCGCGGGTGGTCTCGCCCTCGATGGTGGCCACCTCGCTGCCGGCGGCGGAGGCGGTGAGGACCAGGCAGCTCTTGACGGACCTGCCGTCGAGGCGGACGACGCAGGTGCCGCACTGGCCGGTGTCGCAGCCGACCTTGGTGCCGGTCAGCCCGAGGCCGTCGCGGAGCCGTTCCACGAGCAGCTCGTTCGGCTGCGCCGAGAACTGCTCGGGTCTTCCGTTCACTTTCAGTGTGATATCCATGCCAGCGCCTGCGCTTCCGTGAGCGGCCGGTTGAAAAGGGGCCCGCCGGGCTGCTGGAGAATTCCTCCGGAGTGCAACGGGCCGGTGTCCACGGGCGCGAATCCCAGATCCGTGATGATTCCCGCGACGATTTCTTTCGCTTTCACGTCGTCGCCCGCGGTGAAATGTGCCAGGCGTTCTCCGGGTGCGGTGCCGGCGACGGCGAGGGTTTCGTAATGCATGGTGTTCAGTGATTTCACGACCTGGGCGCCGGGATACCACTCGGCGACCAGGTCGCTGGAGCCGCGCCCGCCGAGGTCGGCGGGCGCTCCGGGGCCGCCGAACGCGTTCGTCGCGTCGACCAGCACCTTGTCCTGCACGGCGTGCGGCGGGAGCAGCCCGCGGACGCCCCCGAAGGGCACCATCAGCACCAGGAGTTCGGCCCGGGCCGCGGCCTCGGCGGGGTGCGCCGCCGAGGCCGCCGGCCCCAGCTCGGCCACGAGCGGGCCGAGGGTCTGCGGGCCCCGGGCATGGGCGAGGACGACCTGGTGTCCTGCCGCCACGAGGATCCTGGCGAGGGTCGAGCCGATCCGTCCGGTGCCGATGATGCCTGTCCGCATGGCCGCTCCTCGGAAGGGGGGGTATCGGTCGCAGTGGGGGGCGCGGTCCGGTCGCGCTCTCAGTCCATGCCGATCCAGACCGACTTGGTCTGGGTGTAGCTCTCCAGCGACTCGGGGCCGCACTCGCGGCCGTAGCCGGAGGCCTTGTAGCCGCCGTAGGGCACGGCGGGGTCGTACTGGTTGTAGCAATTGACCCAGACCGTGCCGGCCTTGATCTGCGAGGCGACCCGGTGGGCGCGCCGCAGGTCCTTGGTGTGGACGCCGGCGGCGAGGCCGTACGCGCTGTCGTTGGCGATGCGCACGGCGTCCTCCTCGGTGTCGAAGGGGATGATCGACAGGACCGGGCCGAAGATCTCCTCCTGGGCGATCCGCATGCCGTTGTCGACGCCGGTGAAGATCGTCGGCAGGAAGTACAGGCCCTGGCTGGAGGCCCCTTCGGGGGTCCAGCCACTGCCGCCGGTGCGCAGGACCGCGCCTTCCTTCTCGCCGACCTCGATGTAGGAGCTGACCTTGTCGAACTGTCCGCGGTGGGCCAGCGGGCCGAAGAGGGTGGCGGGGTCGCGCGGGTCGCCGGGCTTCAGGGCGGCGGCCCGGCGGACCAGCCGTTCGACCATCTCGTCGTGGACGGGGCGCTGGAGCAGCAGCCGGGAGCCGGCGGTGCAGATCTCGCCCTTGTTGTAGTAGATGCCGAAGAAGGCGAGTTCCTCGGCGGCGTCGAGGTCGGCGTCGGCGAAGACGATGTTGGCGGACTTGCCGCCGAGCTCCATCGTCACCTTCTTCAGGGTGCCGGCCGCCTTGCGGATGATCGTCTGGCCGACCGAGGTGGAGCCGGTGAAGGCGATCTTGTCGATGTCGGGGTGGCCGGTGAGGGTCTCCCCCAGTTCCACGCCCGGGCCGGTGATGACGTTCAGCACCCCGTCGGGGATCTCCGCCTCCTGGAAGAGTTCGGCGATCTTCAGGGCGGTGAGCGGGGTGGCCGGGGAGGGCTTGTGGACCACGGTGTTGCCCGCGGCCAGCGCCGGCGCGATCTTCGTCATCGACAGCAGCAGCGGGAAGTTGAACGGGGTGATGGCGCAGACCACGCCCAGCGGTTCGCGCAGGGTGTAGGCGAGCTGGCCGCCGGCCGGGGCGCGCGAGGAGCCGTCGACGCGGGTCACCGCCCCGGCGTAGTAGTGCATGAGCTGGGCGGCCATGGGGGCGTCGACCGTGCTGGAGAACGCGAACGGCTTGCCCATGTCCACCGTCTCCAGCAGGGCGATCTCCTCCAGGTCGCGCTCGATGAGCTCACCGACCCGGTTCAGCCGCAGCGCGCGCTCCTGGGCGGAGAGTCTGCTCCAGGGGCCTTCCTCGTACGCCGTGCGGGCGGCGGCGACGGCCGCGTCCGCGTCGGCGGCGGCGGCCTGGGCCACCGGCACGATCTCCTGCCCGTCCACGGGGCTGATGTCCGGTTCGGTGCGGCCGTCCCGGGCCGGAACCCATGCGCCGCCGATGAACAGTTTCCCGGGATTGGCGAGGGGCTGGCCGCTCAGCTCACGCTTGGTCATGGCTGCCTTCCGGTGTCGGGTGCGGGGGTACTAGACCTTCGCAAGCTGCGTCAGGAAGGTCTCGGCGAGGGCCTTGGAGGAGTAGGGGTTCTGGCCGGTCGTCAGCCTGCGGTCGACGACCACGTGCGAGTCCCAGATCGCTTCGGCCTTCTCGTAGCGGGCGCCGAGCCGGGTGAGTTCGGCCTCGAGGATCAGCGGGAGCCGGCCGGCCATGTTGGTGACCAGTTCCTCGTTGTGCGAGAAGGCCGTCATCCGGTAGCCCTCGAAGGGCCAGCGGCCTTCGCCGTCGCGCAGGGCGAGCAGCGAGGTGTGGCCGTGGCAGACGGTGGCGAGCGGTTTGTCCTGGGCGATGACCCAGCGCAGGATCTGGGCGAGTTCGTCGGACTTGGGCAGGTCGCCGATGGCGCCGTGGCCGCCGCTGACGTAGACGCCGTCGTAGTCGGCGATGTCCTTCTCGGTGAGGCCCTCCAGGGCGAGGGGGGCCCTCAGCTGGGGGGTGTTCTCGATGACGCGGACGTACTCGGCGGCGTTGGCCGCATCCTCGTCGGGGGAACCCTGGGGGCGGACCCACTGGAGGAACTGCGGGTCGATGCTCGTCCGGTCGACCGTCGGCGCCCTGCCCCCGATCGTCGCGACGTCCACGTCGTGTCCGGCCGCTTTGAAGAGCGTGAAGGGCACGACGAATTCCTCGGCCCAGAATCCCGAGGGGTGCTGTTCGCCGTCGAGCAGATGCAGTGTGGCTTTGGCCGTCATGACGACGAGAATCTTCATGATTCTCTCCTTGTTCTGGATTCGCTGCCGATTCAACACGCCACCCGCGGGGGGCGTAAGGGGGGTGGCGTCAGGCCCGTGATACTTCGTCACGTGCGTCCAACGCCGCGATGATGGTGCGGAATTCACCGACCAGTGGGTGGTCGGGGTGGGCTTCTGCAAATATGCGTTCCCCGTACAGGGCGGCCATTTCCGGGGAGTACGGAAGGATTCCGGCCAGCGGCGCCCCGTAGACCGCCTCGGTGCGCCGCCGGGCCTCCTGACGGTCGATGCCTTCGGGGGCCATGCTCAGCACCAGGGTCCGGCGGCAGGTCAGGCGCCCGGCGAGGGCGATGGTCTCCTCGACCCCGGAGAGGTCGATCCGGTCGGCCCGCGCCATGATCATCAGTACGTCGGCACTCGCCATGGCGATCACCGACTCGTTGTTCAGCCCGGCGTGGGTGTCGAGCAGCAGCACGTCGAGGGCGTGGTGGGCGGCCAGCCGTTCGAAGCCCTCCGGCAGCAGCCCCACGTCGTAGCCCACGGCCATGATCTCGCGCAGCGCCGCCGTGCCGGTCCGGGCCGGTACGACGTACAGCCCCTCGTGTCCCACCCCGAAACGGCCGCCCACCTGCTGGGCGGTGGCCTCGATCTCGCAGCGGCCGAGCAGGTAGTCGGTCAGGGAGGCGCCGGGGCCCAGGCGGAACAGCAGGTCCAGGGTGGGTGACTGGATATCGGTGTCGACCACCCCCACCCGGCGCCCCCCGGCCGCGATGAGCAGCGCGAGGTTCGCCAGTACCGAGGACTTGCCCGTCCCACCGCGGTGCGAGTGCACGACGATGGTGCGGGTCATCTACGCCACCACCCTGGTGCCGGCGCCGTCCACGTGCGGCCCCCGCGCCGCGCGTGGCCGGTGCAGGGCCAGCATGGTGACGTCGTCGTGCTGTTCGGCGGCGCCGGTGTGCTCGCGCACCGCCAGGTCCATCAGGTCGACCAGGTCCTTGCCGCTGGACGGTGGCCCGGCGAGCAGTTCCAGCATCCGGTCGTCGCCGAGGAAGCGCCCGTCCGGGCAGCGGGCCTCGGGGACCCCGTCGGTGAAGGCGAACAGGGTGTCGCCCGGGTCGAGCTGGGCGTAGCCGAGCGTGTAGACGCAGTCGGGCAGGACGCCGACGGCGGGTCCCGTGACATCGAGTGCGACGGGCGGGCTGCCGTCGGCGGGCAGCAGCAGGGGCGGGTTGTGGCCGCCGTTGATGTAGACGAGGCTGCCGGTGAGCGGGTCGAGCACCCCGAAGAACAGGGTGGCGAAGTAGCCCTGGCGCAGGTGGTTGCGGGTGAGGTAGCCGTTCGTGGCGGTGACCGCGTTGAGCAGCGGGGTGGCGCCGACGACCGGGATCCGCCGGCTGCCTCCGGCGCGGCCGGCGGCGACCAGGTGCTGCAGGCCGCTGTTCTGGGCGGTGTGCCGCAGCAGGGAGCGGATGAGCGCCATGAACAGCGCGGCTCCGACCCCCTTGTCACAGACGTCGGCGACGACGACGGCGAGACGGCGGCCGCGGGAGATCTCGAAGACGTCGTAGAAGTCCCCCGCGACCTGCCGGGCGGGACGGAACCGCACGTCGATCTCCCAGCCGTCGGGCACGGGCATCGATTCGGGCAGGAAGCCCGCCTGGATCTCCCGGCCGATCTCCAGCTCCTTCTCGTAGCCCATGAGTTCGGCGCGGGCATCGGCCTCCCGCAGGGTGCGGCCGAGTCCGGCGCGCTCCGAGCAGCTGTGCAGCCGGGCTCCGACGAGGGCGGGCAGGAAGGGGGGTACGAGGTAGTCGTGCCCGATCCGGACGTGTTCCTCCAGGGCGGCGAACTCCGCAACGGTCCAGACGACCACGATGGGGGCTCCCGCCCAGCGGCGCAGCCGGCGTACGGCCATCCGTATCGCCGCCCCGTCGGACTCCGCCGGGGCGAGCAGCACGTCCGCGACGGGCAGCAGTTCCAGCGGGCCTTCGCGCAGCTCCTTCAGCGTGCGGGTGACGAGCGACGCGTCCATCGTCCGCAGGGCGTCGAGCAGTTCCTGCGGTGGTGGCGGGGACGCGTCGAGGATGATCACGGTCGTGGAGGGCATCGGTCCGTCCCCTCAGCCTTCACAGTCAGCGTGCTGATGTTGCGGCCGTCCCTGTGCGCGTAGCCGAACTCGTCCACGCTGGTCAGCGCCAGGTGGATGCCGAGGCCGCCGATCCGCCGGTCCTGCGGGGGAACCCCGGGGGCGGGCGGCAGGCGGCCTTCGACGGGGTCGAAGGGGGGCGCGGAGTCCTCGATGACGATCTGCACCCCGTCCGGGCCGGAGCGGCCGCGGACGGTGATCCGTCCGTCGCCGCCCCGGTACCCGTGCATCACGACGTTCGTGGCCAGTTCGTCAACGGCCAGCCGGAGCCGGTAGGTGGCGCCCTTGTCCAGGCCCGCCGCTCCGGCCAGCCGCAGGACGAACGAGGCGATGGAACCCAGTGCCGCCACCGTGGCGGGCACGTCCAGCACGCGGGAGGTCCTCGCCCGTTCGACCATGTCAGTCACGGTGGTCACTCATCGGAGAGAACGATGCTGCGGTCGAGCCCTGCGGTCCGGATGGTCCGGGACACGGGCTCGATGGCACCGACCACCTTGATGGTGACGTCGTTCGCGACCTTCTGCTGGGCGAAGACCAGGGAGCGCAGTCCGGCGCTGGCCATGTAGCCGACGCCGGCCATCCTGATCTCCACGGTGTGCGTGCCGTGGCCGGCGGCCTTCTCGATGGTCCGGTGGAAGTCCGGGGCGGTCTTGGCGTCCAGCTCGCCCGTCAGCTCGATCACGGTGGTGTCGCCCTCGATGCTCAGGGACACGGAAAGCGGCATGTCTGGTCTCCTTCGGTCAGGGCGTGTCGAGGTCGTCGCGATCGCCGGGGTCGTTGGTGCGGCCCACCAGGATCACGACCGAGCGCGGGCCGATCAGGTACTTCCCGGCGTTGTCCAGTTCCTGCTCGGTGCCCGGGGTGCGGATGTCGTGCGGTGCCGCGGCCCCGGTGTCGGCGAACAGGTGCCAGCTCCGGCCTCCCGGCAGGGCGGGCAGTTCCAGGTCGTGCGACTCCCAGTGGGAGTTCATGGCCACGTACACCACGTCGTCGTCCCCGGTGCCGCAGCGGGCCACCGCCAGCAGGCGGCTCCCGTCGGACCAGTCGGGCTGCCAGGCCCGCTCCCCGTGCCAGCTGATGTCCGGCAGGCCGAGGTGCTCCCGGACCTGCCCGGTGGGGTGGGCGGTGGAGCGCAGCTCGCGGTGGCGCCCCCGGAAGGCGATCATCTCCCGGGTGAACCGGAGCAGTTCGGCGTTGTCGTCGACCTGGTCCCAGTCGAACCAGGAGAGCTCGTTGTCCTGGCAGTACGTGTTGTTGTTGCCCTGCTGGCTCCGCGCGACCTCGTCCCCGGCCAGCAGCATCGGGATGCCCTGGCTGGTGAAGAGGATGGCGAGGGCGTTCTTCATCTGCCGGGTGCGCAGCGCGTTGATCGCGGGGTCCTGGGTCGGCCCCTCGGCCCCGCAGTTCCAGCTGTTGTTGTCGTTGGCACCGTCGTTGTTGTTCTCGCCGTTGGCCCCGTTGTGCTTGTCGTTGTAGGAGACCAGGTCGGCGAGGGTGAAGCCGTCGTGCGCGGTCAGGAAGTTGACCGAGGCCGCGGTGCCGCGGCTGGAGTAGAGGTCGGGGGATCCGGCGATGCGGGTGGCGAGCTCGCCGGTGACCCCGGAGTCGCCCTTGAGCCAGCGGCGTACGGTGTCGCGGTACTTGCCGTTCCACTCGGCCCAGCGGCCGTAGGCCGGGAAGTTGCCGACCTCGTAGAGGCCGCCGGCGTCCCAGGCCTCGGCGATGAGCTTGGTGTGCCGCAGCACCGGGTCGTAGGCGAGCAGTTCCAGCAGCGGCGGGTTGGGCAGCGGTGTGCCGTCCAGGGCCCGGCCGAGGATCGCGGCGAGGTCGAAGCGGAAGCCGTCGATGTGGTAGTCGGCGACCCAGTGGCGCAGGCAGTCGAGCACGTAGTTGCGCACGACGGGGTGGTTGCAGTTGACGGTGTTGCCCGTGCCGCTGAAGTTGAAGTAGTACCCCTCGGGCGTGAGCATGTAGTACGTGGCGTTGTCGAGCCCCTTGAAGGAGATCGTCGGGCCCTGCTCGTTGCCCTCGGCGGTGTGGTTGAAGACGACGTCGAGGATGACCTCGATGCCGGCCGCGTGCAGGTCCTTGATCAGGGTGCGGAACTCGTCGCCCTGCATGCCGTAGCGTCCGGTGGCCGCGTAGCCGGCCTTGGGCGCGAAGAACGAGACGGTGTTGTAGCCCCAGTAGTCGAAGAGCTGCTCGCCCGTCTCCGGGTTGGTGCGCGGGTTGTCGCTCTCGTCGAACTCGAACACCGGGAGCAGCTCGATGCAGTTGATCCCGAGTTCCTTCAGGTACGGGATCTTCTCGCGCAGCCCCGCGAAGGTGCCGGGTGCGGTGACCTGCGAGGAGGGGTGCCGGGTGAAGCCGCGCACGTGGGTCTCGTACACGACGAGGTCCTCGGCGGGGATGCCCAGCGGGGTGTCGTCGCCCCAGTCGAAGTCCTGGAGGCAGACGCGCGAGCGGTACTGGTAGCCGCGGCTGCGGTCGGGCTCCACGCCCCACACGTCACGGCCGGCGATCAGCCGGGCGTACGGGTCGGAGAGCACCTGGCGGGCGTCGAAGCGGTGGCCGGTGACCGGGTCGTAGGGGCCGTCGGCCCGGTACCCGTACTCGATGTTCTCGTGGTCGAGGCCGAAGACGGTCATGGCGAAGACGCTGCCGGTGCGGAATTCCTCGGGGAACTCCAGTTCGGCCATGGGGTCGGCTTCTCCGCGCTGGTAGATGACCAGCGTCATGCTGGTCGCCTGGTCGGAGAAGACGGAGAAGCTGACCCCGCCGGGGACCACGTTGGCCCCGAAGGGGAACGGCTTGCCCGCCCGGACGCGGTACCCGCCCACCTCGTGGGTCGGGTACGCGTCGACGCGCAGCACCTGCTCGGACCGGGTCTCGGTCATCGCGCTGCCTTGGCCTTGGCCTTGGCGGCCGCCGCGACGGCCTCACCGGTCTCGAAGAAGTCGAGGAATCCGGTGGCCGACATGACGAACCGGACTTCCTCGCTGACCCCGTACAGGGTGACCGCGACGCCGGCATGCTGCGCCTCGCGGTAGACGACGAGCAGGGTGCGCAGGCCCGCGCTGGAGACGTAGGTGACGGCCGTGAGGTCGATCCGCAGCGGCTTGCCCTCGCGGACCAGCGGCAGCAGGGCCTGGAGCAGTGCTCCGGATGTCTCGCTGTTGATCTCACCGGTGGCGACGAGCACGGTGCCCGTCTTGTTCCGGCGTTCCTTGACGTTGAGAGTCATTGCGTTCCCCTCTGGTTGGGGCGCCCCCCGTTGAGCGCTACTTCTTGGCGACCGGACGCAGCCGGACCTTGACCTTCACGCGGCCCTGGACGTCGGGCAGCCGCACGGTGAGGGCATCGGCGTCGAAGTCGGTGTACGGCTTCTCGTCGATGTCGACGGACGCGATCCGCACCGAGCCGGCGGGAAGCAGGTCGGGCGAGACGCGCAGGACGCGGTCGGGCAGGTCGGTCGGGGCCGGCTGGAAGTGGAAGTCCATCTCCCGGCCGTTGATGAGCAGGTTGTTGTAGACGGCGGAGAGGTAGCAGAGCTCCGCCGAGTGGTACATGGACATCGAGTGGCTGCCCTTGAGCCGCTCGGTGCCGAGCAGGTACGGCGTACCGCTGGCGAGGACGTTGAAGTAGACGGCTCCCTCGTCGTGGTCGAGGAAGAAGGTGTTGTAGAAGGCCTGGGCCTGCCGGGCCTCGCGCAGGTTCGCCTCGCCGCCGACCGTGCCGTTGAGGATGAGGTAGGCGAGGATCGCCTGCTCCTGCTGCCACCAGGCCTTGCGGTCGTGCCAGGCGAAGCGGTGCGCCTCCTGGCCGCCCTCCTTGATCCGCTCGACGACGTCGTACCAGCCGCCGCGCTGCACGTCGCTGCCGACCGCCGGCATGATCTCGCCGATCTTCTTGGCGAGCTGCTCGTACTCCGGCTTGGCCTTCAGCGAGTTCATCCGCATCAGGTTCCAGGCGATCTTCAGGTTGTGGCCGACCACCGCACGGTTCTGCTGCCAGCTGTGCGCGGTGTCGTGCGACCAGTCGCGGAAGAAGCGCTCCTGGACGAAGGGGCTGTTCTTGTAGTCCGGGAACTTGTCCGCGATGGTGTCGAAGGTGTACTCGAGGAAGTCGGCGTACTTCTGGTCGCCGGTCGCCAGGTACAGGTTGATCAGGTACGCCGGCGCGTGGTCGCCGACCGAGTTCCAGTTCTTGCGCTCGGCGTTCTCCCCGAGGGACTCGTGGTCGGCGCTGAAGAGGATCGGGTCGATGTGCGAGTAGTAGCCGCCCTGTTCCGGGTCGAAGAAGAACTTGTCGAACAGGCGGATGGTGGCGTCCGCGTCGTTCTTGATCCGGATGTCGCCGGTGACCCGGTAGGTCTGGATGGGGCCGGCCAGCGCGTAGATCTGCTCGTACATCGGGATCGCGTCGTAGTCGTCGGAGAACTCCGAGGTGAACAGCTTGCGCTCGCTGTCCCCGTCGACGCTGATGCCGTGGTACCAGAAGACCACGTCCTCCTCGCTGTCCACGACCCGCATGTGCTTGCGCAGGTACTCGGTACCGCGCTCGGCGATCTCCAGGTACTCGTCCTTGCCGGTCAGCAGGTAGGCCGAGGCCATGCCGTAGACCAGCCGGGAGATCGTGTCGGTCTCCTGGACGTGGCTGGCGGTCTTGTCACCGCCGAGCCGGATCTCGGTGCGGTACTCGGTGAAGTCCACCGGCCCGTCGCCGAACTGGGCCCGCTTGTAGAAGTCGGCCAGGGACTCGATCTGCTTGATCCACCAGCTGGGCTCCTCGAAGCGGTAGTCCTCCGCCCCGCGGCCCAGGAAGACCAGGCGCTTGGCGTCGAAGCTGCCGCCGCGCTCCGGGTAGTGGACCCCGTGGACGAAGAGGAAGCGGCCCGGCGAGAGCATCTCGTCGATGTGCCCGGAGGCGTCGATGTAGGGCTCGTCCAGGTTGCGCACCAGCTCGGCGCTGGGGCCCGTGGCGAGCGAGATGTCGAACTCGCGCCCGTCGGAGGTCTTCAGCCCCAGCAGCCGGGTCCCGGAGTCGAAGCGGGTGACGTATCCCGCGATCGTGTCGGAGAAGGAGAAGGTCACGGCGTCAGCCATGGGTCACGCACCGTCCTTGTCGTGAGAGCCGTCGTCCTCGTACCCCTGGCTGACCTCGACGATGACCCCGTCGGGATCGCGGACCCACACGGTCCGCCAGCCGCAGATGAAGTCGTCGAAGTCCAGTGGCCCCAGGGTCACTTCCGCCGCGTCGCCGAGCGATGCCAGGAACGCGTCCACGCTGTCGGTCTGGAAGGCCAGGTGGCGCATCCGGCCGGGGGCCTGCGGACCGTCGTCGTGCGCCGCACGCGCCGGTTCGGTGCCGCCGGCCGCGAAGAGCTCCAGGTACGCGTCCCCCTTGCGCAGGAACACGATCTGCGCCTCCCCGAGATCGACCACCCGGGCGCGGGCGAAGCCGAAGTACCGGGTGTAGAACTCCTCGGTGGTCTTCTGGTCCGTGCAGTTCAGTCCTACGTGGGACCAGCGCAGCCCGGCCATCAGCCGGCTCCCCGGCCCCGGCCCGCCGCGATCAGTTCGATGATCCGGCGGGCGAAGAGGTGGTGGTGGGCCCCGGTGCGGCCGGTGACCAGGTCACCGTCGACCACCACGTCCTCGTCGACGTACTCGCCGCCCATGTTCCGCACGTCGCCGATGAGGTTGTTGTGGCAGACGACCTTGCGGCCGCGGATCCGGTCCGGGATCGAGGAGGCCAGCCACATGCCGTGGCAGATGATCCCCTTGAGCACCGTCGGTTCCGCGAAGGCCCGGCGCAGCAGCTCGGTCGCCGGGGCGAGGACGTCCACGTCCTCGGTGTAGCGCAGCCGGTCGGCCACCATGCCGGAGGGCACGATGATCGCCGCGTAGCGGCGCAGCTCCTCGTCGCTCAGCCCCTCCAGGGACTGCGTGGCGGTGAAGGGCGCCCGGTACTCGTGCCCGGTGAAGGTGATGGAGTCGTTGCCCCACAGCCGGGTCAGGAAGTCGACCTCGGCGCCCTCCTCCGCGAAGCGGCGCTGGTAGTAGAAGATCTCCGGCTCGTAGTAGTCGCTCTCGACCAGGACCGCGATCCGGGTCCCGGACAGTGCGCCGTCGCGCAGGACCGCGTCAGACACGGGAGGCCCCCTTCAGGAAGTCCGCCGCGCGCTCGGCGATCATCGCGATGGCGGTG
Source organism: Streptomyces sp. Sge12 (assembly GCF_002080455.1). Classification (NCBI taxonomy): domain Bacteria; kingdom Bacillati; phylum Actinomycetota; class Actinomycetes; order Kitasatosporales; family Streptomycetaceae; genus Streptomyces; species Streptomyces sp. Sge12. Next base: position 6,435,468 of record NZ_CP020555.1, on the reverse strand, counting down.
TGGCAGTTGCCGGACGGGACCGCGGGCATCACGCTCGCGTCGACCACGCGCAGGTTCCGTACGCCGTGCACCCGCAGCTCGGGGTCGACGACGGAGAAGTCGTCGATGCCCATCCGGCAGGAGCCGGCCTGGTGGTGGTAGCTCTCCGACTTCTGCTTCACGAAGGTCCGCAGGTCGTCGTCGCTCACGTAGCCCGGGCCGGGCTGCAGCTCCTGCTTGTACCAGGGGGAGAAGGCGGAGGTCGCGAAGATCTCCCGGGCGACCTTGACGCCCTGCACCATCCGTTCCAGGTCCCACCGGTCGCCCAGGTAGTTCGGGTTGATCAGCGGGTGGGCCAGCGGGTCGGCGCTGGCCAGCTTGATCCAGCCGCGCGAGACGGGCCGTACGACTCCGGGCAGGATGGACACCGTGTGCGGGTGGTCCTGGCCGACGATCACGTCGAAGGGCACGTGGACGAAGGCGATCTGCAGGTCGGGGGCGGGCAGCCCGGGCTGCGAGGACAGGAATAGAGCGCTCTCCGACAGGTTCTGCGCCGGCGGCGGGAGCTCCTGGGTGACCTCGGCCATCAGTCCGGTCAGGACGTGGTTGTGGAAGTTCTCGCCGACCCCGGGCAGGGCCGCGGTGACCTCGATGCCGTGCTCGCGCAACTGCTCGGGACGGCCGATGCCGGAGAGCAGCAGCAGCTTCGGGGACTCGATCGCCCCGGCCGCCACGATCACCTCGCGGCGGGCCCGTACGGTGTGCAGCCCGGGTTGCGCGGGACTGCTGTGGCCGTCCCGGACGGTCCGGCCCGGGATCTCGGCCGGGGCCCGGAGCTGGACGTACTCGACGCCCGTGCAGGTGTCCCCGTCGAAGAGCAGCCGGGTGCTCTGCGCGTGGGTGCGCAGGGTCAGGTTGCGGCGCCGCAGCGCCGGCTCCAGGTAGGCGGCGAGGACGCCCTGGCGGCGGCCGTCGGCCACGTCGATGTGGTGCCAGCCGGTACCGAAGAGGCCGCGCCGGGGACCGTCGGTGTTGAAGTCGGCGATCTCCTGGTGGCCCAGCTCGACGGCCGCGTCGATGAAGGCGCGGGAGACCGGGTTGGGCCCGTGCAGCCCGGCGTTGGTGATCCGCTGCGGGCCGCGGGTGCCCGTGGTGGTGGCGGTGGCGTCCTCCTGGCCCTCCAGCAGGGCGAAGTAGGGGAGCACGTCCTCGTACGACCAGCCGGCGGCGCCCTGGTAGGCCCAGTTGTCGAAGTCCGAGGCGTGGCCCCGGATGTGCATCATGATGTAGAGGTTGCTGCTGCCGCCGGGGGCCTTGCCGCGCGGTTCGTAGGTACGGCGGCCGTCGAGTCCGGGCTGCGGGGTGCTGGTGTAGCCCCAGTCCACCGGACCGCCGAGGAGCTTGTACCAGGAGGACGGGTCGTCCACCTCGGGCGGGATGCGGGGGCCGCCCGCCTCGAGGACGAGGACGCGGACGTCCGGGTCCTCGGAGAGCCGGTCCGCGAGGACGCTGCCGGCGGTGCCCGATCCCACGATCACGTAGTCGTATTCCTCTGCCTGTTCTCCGGCCATGACCGCACCCCCTCAGTCCTGGCCCAGCACCTGGAAGGGGACCGTGTCGTGGTAGTTGGCCATGTAGGCGATCTTTCCGTCGACGATCCGGAAGAAGTTCATGACCTCGGCCTCGATGGGCTCGCCGGAGGCGCTGACCGCCGTCAGGTGGGAGACGGCGGCGGCCTTCTCGCCGTCGACGACGAAGTGGACGGGCTCGTTGCGGAAGACCCGGTACATGGTCCCCATGCCCTTCATCATCGAGCGCAGGACGTCCAGGCCCTCGATGTGGCCGGCGAGCTGCTCGTCCATCACCTGGTCGTCGGCGAACAGGTCGCACCAGCGGTCCCAGTCCCCGGCGTTGGCGTACTCGTAGTACTTGCGCAGGATCTCGGTGTGGCTCTCGTGTCGGTCCATCGTGCTCGTCCCCCTATCGGTCCCTGCGGGTTCCGTCCGGCGCGAACGGCGCCCAGAACTGGCTGAAGGCGGTCGCCGAGTCCCCGAAGAGCCCGTCGCGGCCCTCGACGATCCGGCCGCCCTGCCAGCGCATGAAGTGGAAGACCGGGTAGTCCATCCGCTCGTACGGGGACCCGCTCGCCTCGTCCGCGCCGTCCCGCAGGGCCACGTTGCGGCACACGTCGGCGCTGCAGTCCTCGCCGACGAGGACCGCCTGGATGTCCATCCGGAAGGTGCCGCCCGTGAGCTTGTGGGTCTGCCCCATCAGCTCCAGGAAGGCGTCCAGGCTCTCGTACCAGCCGGCCAGCGGATGGTTGCCCGGCACCAGCCAGCGCAGGTCCTCGGAGTAGTACTGGAGGATGCGCGCCCGGTCGCCGGAGCCGAGGGCCGCGTAGGCCGCGTGGACCCGCTCCCGTGTCACTTCGGTCATCGTCTCTTCTCCCGCTCTCTCCTTCGCCGGCGCTGCGCTCAGAGCGAGGCGGAACCGGGCATCGGGGCCAGGTCGTTGACGGTGTACTGCTTGATCAGCGGTCCGTCGGGACCGGCGACGACGGTCCAGGTCTGGTCGGCGTCGAAGCCGAGCCACACGCTGCGGGCGGCCGGCGGGTCCCAGATCCTGGCCTGCCAGTTGACGAGGACCCGGACGACCGCCCGGTCGCCCTCGATGACGGGCTCCACCTTCGTGACGGTGTGGACCTCGTCGAAGAAGCGGTGGGTGACGGCCGCGTACCAGCGGCCGAAGCCCTCGTGCCCGAGGAAGGTGTCCTCGGGGACCTTGAACTCCAGGTCCTCGGTGATCAGGGCGAGCACGTCGGCCAGGCCCAGGTGCTGGTCCAGCGCCACGTACCAGTTCTCGGCGAAACTGCGGATCGCGTCCTCGGTCAACTGCCGCTCGGCGGGCATGCGGTCTCCTCCTGTCCGTGCTGCGTGAGTGCTCTGGTCAGATCTGGATGTCCACGAGGAAGGGGCCGGGGTGGGACAGCATCCGGCCCACGGCGGCGACCGCCTCGTCCGGCTTCTCCACGCGCATCCCGCCGGCGCCGAGCGACCGGGCCAGTCCGGCGAAGTCGATCTCGGGGTGGGAGAGGTCGAAGGAGCCCGGGAAGCCGTGCTCCGGGATGTCCCGCTCCCGCCAGTACTGGGCGATGTTGTCGTCCAGCAGCCGGTACTTGCGGTTGTTGCACACCACGAACTTGGCGTCGATGCCGTGCCGGGCCGCCGTCCACAGCGCCTGGTAGGTGTACATGGACCCGCCGTCGCCCGCGAAGCCCACCACGAGCCGCTCCGGCCGGGCCAGCTTGGCCCCGACCGCGCCCGGGAAGCCGACGCCGAGCGAACCGCCCCGGGTGAGGTGGTAGTCGCCGGGGCGCTCGGCCGGCAGGTACCGGGTGACGAGCGGTGAGGTGGTCAGCGCCTCGTCGAAGACGATCAGGTCCCCGCCGGTGCGCTCGGCCAGGGTCCTGAGGAAGACGGCCATCGGCGTGCCGTCGTCCGCGGCCGAGGACCCGCGCACCTGGCGGACCCGCTCTCGGGTCCGTACGTCGAGCCGGGCGGCCGCCGCGGCCCGCTGCTGCGGGCCCAGTCGCTGCTCCAGTACGCCGGCCAGCGCGCGCAGCGCCTGCCGAGGGTCCGCGGCCAGGCCCAGGTCCACCGGATGGTTCTTGGCGATCTCGTAGGCGTTGAGGTCGATGTGGACGACCTTCGCACCCGCCCGGAAGGGGCTCTCCAGCTCCGGGAAGACCTCCGGGAAGACATAGGTTCCGACGATCAGGACCCCGTCGGCGTCCCCCACCAGCTCCTTGCTGTGCGGGCCGAACATGTGCCCGGTCTGGCCGCGCCGCAGCGGGTGCGAGGCCGCGATGTTCACCTCGGAGGAGTCGACCTCGTACACGTCGGCGCCCAGCAGTTCGGCGACGGCGGCGAGCTCGTTCTGGGCGCCGGAGAGCGCGACCCCGTCGCCGACGAGGACGATCGGCCGCTCGGCCGCGGCGAGCAGCTCGGCCGCCCGCCCCACCGAGGCCGGCGAGGGCGCCACGTCGGTGAGCACCCGCGTGGCGGGCAGCACGGGCTCGGAGTTGAGCTCGTCCAGCACGTCCATGGGCAGGGCGACGAACACGGGCCCGCGGGGCGGGGTGAGCGCGATCTTCACGGCCCGCCGGACGGTGCGCAGCAGGGACCGCGGGTCGGTGACCCGGGTCGCGTACTTGGTGACCGGCTTCGCCATCGCGACCAGATCGGACGCCATCTGCGCGTCCATGGCGTCGTAGCGCACCCCTGCGTCACCGGCGACCACGACGAGCGGGGTGTGGCCGCGCAGCGACTGGTAGAGCATGCCGATGCCGTTGCCCAGGCCGACCCCGGAGTGCAGTTGGAGCAGGGCCGCGCCGCCGGTCGCCCGGGCGTACCCGTCGGCGATGCCGGCGGCCACGGTCTCCTGGAGGGCGAGGACGTAGGTGAAGTCCTCCGCCGCGTCCACCGCGTCGAGGAATCCCTGTTCCACCGTCCCCGGATTTCCGAACATCACATGCAGACCGTCGGCCTTGAACTGCTCGATCAGCCTTTCCCGTCCGGGAGTGGCTTCCATGAATTCCCCCTCGACTCTCCGATTTCCCGGCGGTTTCCGGGACTACCAGCCGTATCGGGTGAGGCCGTCCTCCAGGACTTCCACGATCTTCTGCCCCGTGAGATAGGAGTCGGGGGTGGAACGTCCGGTGACGAAGGGGAAGTCGACGATGACCGAGACCGGCTTGCCGAAATTCCCGTGGTAGGCGCCGCGCGGGCCCGTCGCGTCGCGCAGGATGTACTCCAGCGGATACGGCGGCGGCCCCATGTTGAAATCGGTGCCGAGGAATCCGGTGCCGTCCTTGTAGTCGTATTCCTTGCAGTGGCCGGTCACGTGCTTGCCCCAGATGATGCTCCTGCGGTCGCCCCAGTCGCGGGCGAAGGCCAGGCAGGCGACGCCGTAGCACTCGGCGGCGACGACCTTGCCGGCCTTCCGGAAGGCCAGGATCAGGGCGTGCACGCGCTCGTTGTTGGCGAGGTCGGCGATCGGGCCGCTGCCGCCGACGATGAGGATCGCGTCGTACCCGGCGATGTCCGCGTCGAGTTTGTCGAGATCACGGTGGTACTGCTCCAGCTTGGGCAGGTAGCCCTCGTCGCTCGTGTACGGCCGCTCGGGGACCCAGGCCTCGATGTCGAGCGGCGAGTCCAGCCGGCTCGACTGCTCGAACTCCCGCCCCAGCCGGGCGTTCTCCTCGGTGGTGACGGAGCGTCCCAGCGGCGGGTCGATGTAGTTCGCGTCGAGGCTCGGCGGAAGAGCGTGTGCACGCTTTCCGGTCGGCGTGGCGAATATGACCTCGTAGCCCCGCTCGTCGAACTTCGATACCGGGCCTATCAGTTCCTCGGCCCAGTAACCATGTTCGGAGACAATGACCAGAATCTTTCTGCTCACGTATTCCTCCAGGCGCCGCCTGTTGTCGTTGGCGTCCCCCACACTGGCCGCGCCCAGGGGCTTCGTCAAAGCGCTGGTGTGCGACTTCGTGAGGTAGCGGGCCAGGTCGTGGCGGCACCTCAGGAAGTCGTCCGCGGAGGTCAGGAAGTAGCTTCAGGACTACCTGACTTCGGCCGATTCGATGAACCATTGCGGGGGCCCCGCCCTATGGTCTGGACGCGCCGTGAATCGCGGGCGTGCGGGCCGTGTTGATGCGTTGCCGAACGTGCAGGAGCACGAGGAGAGGGACGGGGACGATGGCGATGGACCTGTTGTGCACACACATCGATCAGATACGTCCGGTGAAACCCACGGCGGTGGGCTGCGAGGAGTGCCTCGTCGCCGGCGACACCTGGGTGCACCTGCGGATGTGCCTCAGCTGCGGGCACGTCGGATGCTGCGACTCGTCGAGGAACCGTCACGCCACCCGGCACTACCGGAGCACCGAGCACGCCATCGCGGCCTCCCACGAGCCCGGTGAGGACTGGGCCTGGTGCTACGCCGACCAGCTGATGCTGGACCCGGCATGAGCGCGGCCCCGGAGAGTTCCGCCGCCACCGCCTCGGCGACCACCGCCACCACCACGGCCACCGCGGCCGCCTCGGCCGCCTCGGCCGCCGAACGCGCCGAGCACAGGAAGCCCGTCATCCTCGCCGTGGACGACGACCCCCAGGTGCTGCGCGCCGTCCGCCGCGACCTGCGCAGCGCCTACGGCGACCGCTACCGGGTGCTCGGCGCCTCCTCGGCCGCCGACGCCCTGAAGATCCTGGACTCCCTGGACGAACGCGGCCACGACCCGGCGCTGTTCCTCGTGGACCAGCGCATGCCGGACGTGACCGGCGTCGAGTTCCTGCTGGAGGCGGTCAGCCGCTTCCCGGACGCCCGCCGGGTCCTGCTGACGGCCTACGCGGAGACCGACGCGGCGATCACCGCCATCAACCGGGTCCGGCTGGACTACTACCTGCTCAAGCCGTGGGACCCGCCGCACGAGCGGCTCTTCCCGGTCCTCGACGACCTGCTGTCGGACTGGCTGGCCACCTACCGGCCGGCGTACGACGGGATCATCGTCGCCGGGCACCTGGTCTCCCCCGGCACCCACGCCGTCCGGGACTTCTTCACCCGCAACGGCCAGCCGTTCCGCTTCCTCAACGTCGAGCGGGACCCGGAGGCGCTGACCCTGATCGCCGCCCAGCCCGAAGGCGCACTCCCCCTCGTCCGCTTCCCCGACGGGTCGGTGCTCTCCGCCCCGACCGACACCCAGCTCGCCCAGCGCCTGGGCCTGGCCACCACCGCCTCCCGCCCGCACTACGAGTGCGTCATCGTCGGCGCGGGCCCGGCGGGCCTGGCGGCGGGCGTCTACTCGGCCTCGGAGGGCCTGTCGACCCTGATGCTGGACTCCCGCGCCCCGGGCGGCCAGGCCGGCACCTCCAGCCTGATCGAGAACTACCTCGGCTTCCCCTCGGGCCTCTCGGGCGGCGACCTGACCCGCCGGGCCACCATCCAGGCCTCCCGGTTCGGCGCCGAGATCCTGCACCCGGTGGAAGTGGTCTCGCTGACCCGGGACGACCCGGCGAAGATCCTCACCCTGGCGGACGGCACGGAGATCTCCGCCGAGACGGTGCTCCTGGCCACCGGGGTCTCGTACAACCGCCTCGACGCCCCCGGCGCGGACCGCTTCGAGGGGGCGGGCCTCTACTACGGCGCGGCCACCACGGAGAGCTCGGCCTGCATCTCGCAGCACGTGTTCATCGTCGGCGGGGCCAACTCCGCGGGTCAGGCCGCGGTGCACTTCGCCAAGTACGCCGCCCGCGTGACGATCCTGGTCCGCGCGGCCTCCCTGGACGCGAGCATGTCCCGCTATCTGATCGACGAGATCGACCGCACCCCGAACATCGAGGTCAAGGTGCGCACGACCGTGGTCCGGCTGGACGGCGAGGAGCACCTGGAGCGCCTCACCCTCCACGACGCGGACACCGGCACGGACAGCGAGGTCCCGGCCCGCTTCATGTTCACCTTCATCGGCGCCCGCCCGCACACCGACTGGCTCGCGGGCGTGGTGGAGCGCGACGAGTACGGCTTCGTCCTCACGGGCTCGGACCTGATCTCGAACGGCGGCGAGCTCCCGGCCGAATGGAGCCTGGAGCGCGCCCCGTACCCCCTGGAGACGAGCGTCCCCGGCGTCTTCGCGGCGGGCGACGTCCGCGCCCACTCGGTGAAGCGGGTCGCCTCGGGCGTGGGCGAGGGGGCGATGGCCGTCTCCCTCATCCACCGCTACCGCTCGATGGGCTGAGAGCGAACGCCGCGGGCCTTGCGATCAAGGCCGCAACGGATGCAACGTTGATTACATGATTACAGCCGAACAGAGCGAACAGCTCCGCACCTGGTTCGCCGAACGCCTGCCGGTCGACGTCTACGCGTCCCTCGACTCCGTCGTCGTCGACCGCGAGGAGATCACGGTCGTCGGTGTCATACCGGCGACCGAGTCGGTCAAGGAGTTCCGCGAACGCACCCGCGAACAGCGCATGGAGGTGGCCCGCGAGGCCGAGTCCCTCTACCGCAGGAAGGTCGCCTGGGGCGTGCGGGCGGGCGAGGAGACGACGCTCTTCACCCACCTCGCCGTCCCGGTGATGACCCGCCTGCGCCAGTCCGAACGCCAGGTCCTCGACACCCTGGTCGCCGGCGGCGTGGCCCGCAGCCGGGCCGACGCCCTCGCCTGGTGCGTCCGGCTCGTCGGGCGCAACACGGACGAATGGCTGACGGAGCTGCGCGACTCCCTGGACAAGGTCCGGCAGGTCCGCTCCCAGGGCCCCGACGTCGCGGGGAGCACCGACTCCATGAAGTCCGGGTCCGAATGACGAATCCGGCCCACGGCGGCACGTGATCGCGTAAGGCTGGCGACGACCTACACCCAGGGAGAGGCACGCACCCATGACCACGACCGTCGAATACATCCGCTACCGGATCGCATTGGACGACCAACCGGCCTTCGAGGACGCCTACGCCCGGGCCGCCGAGTCCCTGGCCGCCTCGCCGGAATGCATCGACTACGAGCTGGCCCGCTGCGAGGAGGAGAAGGAGCGCTACATCCTCCGGATCCGCTGGACCTCGATCGAGGACCACCTGGGCGGGTTCCGCAAGGGAGCGCAGTTCCCCGCCTTCTTCAACGCGATCCGCCCCTACGTGACCGCCATCGAGGAGATGCAGCACTACCTCGTGACGGGCGTCGTCGGCACGGGAAAGGCCGCCGCAGAACGATGAGCACCACACCCACCATCTACGAGTGGATGGGCGGAGCGGAGGCGATGAACCGCCTCACGGACGCCTTCTACACGCACGCCCTCCAGGACGAGATCCTGGCCCCGGTCTTCGCGGGCATGGACTCGGAGCACCCGCAGCACGTCGCGGTCTGGCTGTCGGAGGTCTTCGGCGGCCCCTCGGACTACACCGCCCACCACGGCGGCCACCAGCACATGGCCACCAAGCACCTGGGCCGAGCGATCACCGAGAAGCAGCGCCGCCGCTGGGTCGACCTGCTGATGGACACGGCCGACGAGGTCGGCCTCCCGACGGACCCCGAATTCCGCGGGGTGTTCGCCTACTACATCGAGTGGGGCACCCGCATGGCCCTGATCTACTCGGGCCCCAACCCGCCCCCGGTCGACGCGGCCAAGATCCCGATCTGGTCCTGGGGCCAAACCCCACCCTGGACCCCACCCACCCCCCAAACCTGACCCCGGGAGCGGAGCCCCGTCCGTCAGCCTCGCCGGCGCTTGAGGCGCACTTTCAGCCTCGCCGGCGCTTGAGGCGCACTTTCAGCCTCGCCGGCGTTTGAGGCGCGGGGTCCGGGGCGGAGCCCCGGCAACCGGCCCGGACCCTGCATCGGCATCGGCATCGGCATCGGCATCGGCCAGCACCACCACCAGCTCCGGCCCGCCAGGACCCCGCCCCCGCCAGAAGTCCACGGCTTCCTCCAGCACCTCGACCAGCGTCTCCCACTCGCCCGGCCGGGCCGCCGCGTACCCCCGCCACGACGTCACCGCCACCAGCCACCCCCCATCCCCATCCCCGCCCCCGCCCGCACCGGCACCGGCACCGGCACCACGCGGCACCGGCAGCCACGACAGGTCCCGCAGCGCATCGGCCAGCGCGTCCCAGTTCCCGCCGACCCACTCCGGCAGCCGCAGGGCACCCCCGCACCGCCGCATCAGCTCGGCCTTGCCGCGTACCCCGTCCAGGTCCAGCCGTACGGTCGTCCATCCCGCGGCTTCGGCGGCTTCGAGCGCCGGGGCGAGCGGCTGCGGGTCCAGGCTCATCGCAGAACCGCCTTGAAGGTCTCGTAGTGGTCGTCCGTGTAGAAGAACTCCCCACCCTCGCCCGTCACGATCCGCCGGGCCCCGCGGTCCCGCTCCCCCGGCGTACGCACGGTGTACTCGTGGTAGTAGCCACGTTTGTGCGCGGGCAGGGCCTTCTCGAAGTTCCCGAAGACCGTGCCGTCCTGCCGGTAGGGGTACGGCCCGCCCTTGTCGATGAGCGCGAGCACGTCCCGGGCCTGCTGCGGCAGCCCGTCGGCCCGTACGGTGGCCATCCCCGTCGCCCACCCGGGGACGGCAGTGGCACGGGCATCAGTACGAGCACTGCCACTGGCGCTGGCGGCATCAGCAGGCGCGGGCGCGGCCTTCTGCCCGCCACAGCCCACCGCACCGACCAGCGCGGCACAGAGGAACAACGCCCCCAGCAAACGCAGCAACGATCGGGGCACGTTCCGAAAGATCATGCACCGATCGTGCCAAATATCCGATTCGCTCGCGAATCGCCCGGTCGCCTCAGAGGGCGGCCATCTTGGTGTAGGGACTCAGGATTCGCTTCTGGACCGAACCGAAGTCGACGAGAACAGCGATCCCCTCCTCGATTCCGACGACACGGCCGAGGCCGTGCTCATCGTGAGTAACCCGGTCGCCGACGTTGAACTGCCGGATGGGCTGTTCCACGGGGGCCTTGAACGGGCTGGACGGCAAATGGCGGCGAGGTACTGCTGACTTTGTCATTGGAACCAGTATGCGCCCCGCAGGCCGCCGCGCGGTCCGCCGTTCCGATCTCAATTCCAGCACCATCCGCACCGGCGGCGGCACCGGAAGGGCCGCCGGGGCCCGTCATGGCCGGTCAGGCCGTATCAGTCGTCCGGGTCGGCGCGGTCCAGGGCCGGCCGCAGCCCTGGGGCCGACTCGGTGAGCAGGTAGTCGGCGACCGCCGTGTCCGTGACGAGGCTGGTCACCAGACCCGACCTCAGCACGGCCCCGATCGCGGAGGCCTTACGCAGCCCGCCCGCGATCGCCACGACCTCGGGGATCCGCCGCAGCCGGTCCGCCTCGACCGTGATGCACCGTTCGCCGAGGTCCCGGCCGACCCGCCGCCCCTCGGCGTCGAAGAGGTGGGCCGACATCTCGGCCGCGACGCCCAGCGAGGCGTAGTGGGCCCGCTCCTCGTCCGTGAGCATGTCGTGGACGGTCGAGATGCCCGGCTCCCAGGAGCCGATGGAGACGGCCGCGACCGTCACCTTGTCGAAGTACTCGAAGGCGCGTGCGATACCGGTCTGGCTGCGCAGCGCGGCCGCGGTGGCCGGATCGGGCAGCAGCATCGGCGCGTAGATCGGGTGCGCGTCGCCACCGGAGACCTGCGCGGCCCGGCGGACGGCCTCGACCGAGCCGCGCTCGGCGGTGCCCGCGTCGTACACACCGGTCAGCTGCACCACGGTGCACTGGGGCAGCCTGTGCAGGGAGGCGGCCATGTGGATGGTCGACCGTCCCCACGCCAGGCCCAGTACGTCGCCCTCGTTGACGAGCTCGCCCAGCAGGTCGGCGGCGACCGCGCCCAGGTTCTCCGGGTCGGGCGCGTCCTCGGTGGCGTCGGCGGGCGACTCCACGACGACGGCGTGCCGGAGCCCGTACCGGGCTCTGAGCGCGTCGGACCGCTCCGCGTCGAGTTCGGCCGGTACCCGGATCTCGATGCGTACGAGGTCACGCTCCAGGGCGGTCTCCAGGACCCGGGCCACCTTGAAGCGGCTCACGCCGAACTCCTCGGCGATCTGGATCTTGGACTTGCCCTCCAGGTAGAAGCGGCGCGCCATGGCCGCCGCCTGCACCAGCTCCGCGGGTCCCATCCGCAGGGCTGACCGTCCCGCCGACATTGCAGACACCGCGCTCTCCTCACTGCTGTTCACACTCTCGACTCGCCGTTCATCCTGTCAGATCCGACGGCCGTTGATCAGCCTGGACAGCTCCCGTTCACCGAGCTGTTCATCAACGCTTGGTTCAGTGGTCGCAAGCCCAGGGCGCCGCTGCGATCGCCGCACCCGCCTGCTCACGCAGCGTGCGCACGGCGGCGGCCGGATCGACCGCTCCGTAGACGGCGCTGCCGGCCACGAAGACATCGGCGCCGGCCTCGGCGCAGCGCTCGATCGTCGAGGCCGAGACCCCGCCGTCCACCTGGAGCCACAGCTCCAGACCGTGCTTGGCGATCAGCTCCCGGGTGCGGCGGATCTTCGGCAGCATGATGTCGAGAAAGGGCTGGCCGCCGAAACCGGGCTCGACCGTCATGATCAGCAGCATGTCGAGCTCGGGGAGGATGTCCTCGTACTGCTCGATCGGCGTCGCGGGCTTGAGCGCCATGGAGGCGCGCGCCCCCTTGGCCCGGATCTCCCGCGCGAGCCGCACGGGCGCGGCGGCGGCCTCGGCGTGGAAGGTGACCGACCCCGCACCGGCCTCCACGTACTGCGGGGCCCAGCGGTCCGGGTTCTCGATCATGAGGTGGAGGTCCAGCGGGATGTCGGTGGCCCTGCTCAGGGATTCCACGATCGGCATACCGAGGGTGAGATTCGGGACGAAATGGTTGTCCATGACGTCGACATGCAGCCAGTCGGCTCCCTCGACGGCCTTCGCCTCCTCGGCGAGTCGGGCGAAGTCGGCGGACAGGATGCTGGGATAAATCTGCGCGGCCATGCCCCAAGCGTGCCATGCCCCCACCGAGTTCCGGCCACGACCCCGCAAGTCGCCCCGCGCCGGGCGGGGGTCGTCCCGGGGGACGGGAGCCGCCGGCCCGGAATCGATGGGGTCCACCGCCGGCCCGACGCCCCCGCGCGATGTGCGGGGAACCAGCGGCCGACCCCTCCTGTCACGCGTCCGCGGCCGTCGGAACGGTGGCGGGCGCCGTCACCGCGACGCGCACCGCCCCGGTGGCCGAGGCCGCGACCTGGGCGACCGTGTGATCCCCGGGGTGGCCGGCGACGACGGCCGGGACTCCCTCCCGCGTCGGCATCGGACGTACGTTCCATCCCGCGCTCCGGAAGTACACCTGCGCCCGCACCACGGCAGCCGCCCTCTCCTCCTCCGGCAGCGGGCCGGTGGACCAGGTGTGGTGGACCGAGGCACCCGACTCGTCCCGGACCGTGCTGAGGCCCTCTCCGGGCTGCGTGGGCGCCGATCCTGCCTGCAGCGCGTCGTAGATCCGGCTGGAGTGGGCGAGGGCCCGGCGCGTGGCGGGATCGCCGGCCGACGGAGCCTCGAACGCGGCAGGACCGGCCGGGGTCGCCCCCGAGGCCTTGCTCTTGCCCGGCGGGAGGAAGCAGGGCGACGTCACCTTGAGAGAGGCGAGACCCTCCCCCTTGGCGCGGTCCAGGACACCGGTCACGGCGTCCATCCAGAAGTCGTCGGGACCCGTGCGCATGTAGACCGACGGATAGGAGCTGGACCAGTCGACCTCGCCCGACGAGTTGTACTTGTGGCCCTGCTTCAGCCAGGCGTCGCGTGCCTGCCGCACGAGGTTCTGGGCCTCGGCCCCCGGAACACCCGTCAGTTTGTAGATGACCGTGACCTGCACACGATCGTCGGGGCCGTGGTCGTCCCTGGCGATGCAGGCGCCGACGGGCGCGTGGCCCATGCGCTCCAGCGTCGGCTGGGGGGACATGCCGTCCACCGCCTGGTGGATGATCTCCTCTGCCCGGTCGATCGCCTGCTGCTCGTTCATCGCGCCCTGCTTCGGTGCCGTTCCGCCGGTTTTCTGTCCGTCCCCCTGCGCCCCGCACGCGGTCGCCATGAGCATCATGGCCAGCAGTGCGGCAGCCGGGACTGCTTTGCGTGGATTCACGGTCGACCTCCCGTAACGATCTTCCCCAGGCTACCGAGGGGGGTCGCTTCCCAGTACTGGGAGTGCGCGGGCATCAGTTCCCAGTCGGTGAGCGGCAGCTTCCCGTCGGGGACCTCGAAGACCTGGCCCCCGAAGTCGTCGCTGGTCGGGTCGGTTCCGTGGACGATCGAATGGTCGTCGAAGAGCTCCATGTAAGCCTTCGGGTTGAGGGGTGCCAAGGGCCCGGCCGGCGGCGGGGCGATGTTGATGAGGTCCCAGTCCGCCGTGGCCGCGAAGACCCGGTCCGGCGGTATGTTCAGGTCCTTCGCGTGGTCCACTCCCACGCCCGGACTGCCCACCATGATCGCGTTGTCGACCGGCAGGTCCACGTGCATGCTCATCGCCTCGCCCACCACCAGGGACCCGTAGCTGTGCCCCAGGAGCGTCTGGTTCACGCCGCTCTCGCGGTGGTTGGCTTCCTCGATCCCCTGGATGAAATTACCGAGCGGCTCCCTGGCGTTGTCCGCCCACTTGGTCTCCGTCGCATCGGTCGTGATGCCCTGCGGGGCGTCGTAACCGAGCCATACGATCGAGGCCGTCGAGTGCGCGGCATCCTGGCGCTCCGCCTCGGCCTGGAGCAGTACGGCCCTGTTGATGTCGCCGTCGATGGACTTCAACTCGGCGAACGTCCCGGGCACGTACGTCACCACGTTGTCGGCGGTGTCCGGGTTGCCGATCGAGACGATGGCGCGCCCCATGTCCTTGCCGTCGAAGCCGAGGAGATAGGGGCGGTTGCTCTCGCCCGTGTAGCTGTCGAATCGTTTCTGTATGTCGTCCATGCCCTTGGAGCCGTTCTCGATCTCCTTCCTCTTCTCCTCCCACTCCTTCCACTCCTCCGTAGGGACCATCGCGCCCTTCACCTCGCGGCCCGTGATGGGGCTGATGTAGGGCTTGTAGTGCTCCGGCTCCTTCTTGAGCCAGGCGTCGTACTCCACCTGCTTGGCGGCGCGCTGCTCCGCGAGGACGAGGCGGTTCGCGTCGTCGCGCACGGCGGAGGGGAGGCCGTCGAGGCCCCCGATGCTCGCGGGGTGCATGGATATGTAGGCCTCGCGCTGTTCCTCGGTGAGGCCGTTCCACCAGTTGGCGTTGTCCTGGGGCCAGTCGTTCTTCGGCGGCGGCTTGATCGTGCCGAGGTACGCCTCGGCCGCCCCGCGCACGCCTCCCGCGTCGGAGGTGGCGTCGGTCCAGTCACTCGCGGACACGGTCAGGTCGTCGTCGGCCTTGAGCGCCCGGATCTTCGGCTCCCACTTGGCGTCTGCGTCCGTCGCTTCCTTGAGCGCGTCGGCGATGCGGTTCGCGTACCCCATCGCCTTGCCGTAGTTGGGGTTGGGGTGGATGTTCGCCGCCTGGCGTTCCAAGGCGTCGGAGGTCTCGTTCCCTCCCGCACCACCGGTCACGGTCCCGCCCTCCGAGGCCTTCTCGGCGCCCGGCTTCTGTCCGGCGGGGAACGCGACCGAGCCGTCGTCGTTCACCTTGCAGCCGTCCGCCTGGGCGTCCGCGATCGCCGCTTCCAGCTTTCGCTTGGCGGCCGCCATGTCGTAGGCGAAACCGTTGAGCGCAGTACTGATCACACCGCATTCGGTCTGCGTGTAGTGGAAGTTCTTCGCCAGGGCCTGGAGCTGTTGCTGCGCGGCGTCCGCCGCCTTGCCGCTCAACCGCTTGCGCATGCCCGTGGCGACCGCGTTCTCGACGTGCTCCTTGGCCGCCTGGGCCGAGTTGCCCAAGGTGCGGTAGCCGTCGGCGGCTTCCTCGAACTCGGACGGCTTGAAGGCCTTGAGAGTGGCGTAGTCCATCGCACCGTCACCGACCCTTGGCCTGGCCGCCGACGGCGTCCGTGTCCGCGTACGTGGCGCTCAGCCGGTTCATCTCCGCCTGGACGCCCTCGTCGGTCGTCAACATGTCGCGGCCCACCTGGGTCAGGATTCCCTGCATCGCGCCGCACCGTTCGCTGACGCTCGCGGCGTACTTCTTCCAGGAGTCGTACACGTCCTTCTGCGCGGCCGCGCTCAGACACCCGGCGGTCGAGCCGATTCCGTTCTGGCCGTCCTCGAGCTTGGTCAGTGCGGTGCCGAGGGTCTGGCGGAGGGACCCCACGCCCTCACCGGCCGCGGTCCACGCCTTCTTGCTGGACTGAAGGCCTCCCGTCACGGCGCTCGGGGCGCCGACGCCGGGATCGGTGGGCACGTGGTTGAGCCTCATGGCCACGTCCTGCCCGCCGCCCGTGCTCGCTTTGATCTGTTCCCACTCGTCCCACGCCACGCGCGCAGCCCCCGTTTACCCCTGTTGATCACACTCGCGGGAAACCTACACGGCACTGGGGCGCGGATCATGAGTACGCGTACCTAGGTCGGGTCGGCGAAGTCCCGTCCGGCCTGAGGGCGTTACCGGCGCTGCTTCCAGGGACCCGGGGGTGTCCTGCCGATGGGGGCGGCCCGATCGGCAGGACAGGACACGCCCTTAGGCCGTGCGCCTCAGCAAGGCCAGGTACATCGCGTCCGTGCCGTGCAGGTGGGGCCACAGCTGGACGTCCGGGCCGTCGCCCAGCGCCGGGACGCCCGACATGAAGGGCCGCGCGTCGATCAGTTCCGCGGACACCGGGGACTGGCCCGCGCCGCGGCCCTTCAGGACGTCGTCCACGACGACCCGGGTCTCCGCCAGGTGCGGCGAGCACGTCGCGTAGCCCACGATGCCGCCCACCCGCACCGCCGACAGCGCTTCCCGCAGCAGCCCGCGCTGGAGCGGCGCGAAGCCCTCCAGGTCCTCCGGGCGGCGGCGCCAGCGCGACTCCGGGCGGCGGCGCAGCGCGCCCAGGCCCGAGCACGGGACGTCCATCAGGACGCGGTCGAAGGAGCCCGGCAGCCAGGCCGGGCGGGTGCCGTCGGCCGCGATCACCTGGTACGGCCCCGGGTTGCCCGCGAGGGAGCGCTCCACGAGCCGGGCCCGGTGCGGCTGCTTCTCCGACGCCAGCAGGAACGCCCCGCGCTGCGCGGCGAGCGCCGCGAGCAGCGCCGCCTTGCCGCCCGGGCCCGCGCAGCCGTCGAGCCACCGCTCGTCGCGGCCCTCGACCGGCGCGGCGGCCAGTGCCATGGCCACCAGCTGGCTTCCCTCGTCCTGCACGCCCGCACGGCCGTCGCGGACCGCCTCCAGCGCGCCCGGTTCACCGCCCTCGGCCATCCGGACGGCATACGGCGACCAGCGGCCCGGCAGCGCCGAGTCCTCGCCGACCGCCTCCAGCAGCTCCTCCGGCGTGGACCGCCCCGGGCGGGCGACCAGGGTCACCTCGGGCCGCTCGTTGTCGGCCTCCAGCAGGTCCTCGATGCCCGCGCGCCCGCCGCCCAGCGAGTCCCACAGGGCGCTGACGACCCACCTGGGGTGCGAGTGGTAGACCGCGAGGTGTTCCTCGGCGTCGTCCTCGTAGGGCGGGGCGACGCGCTCCAGCCAGCCGTCGAGGTCGTGCGCGGCGATCTTCCGCAGGACGGCGTTGACGAACTTGGCGCGGCCGTCCCCGAGCACCACGCGGGCCAGTTCCACGCTCGCCGAGACGGCGGCGTGGGTGGGGATGCGGGTGCCGAGCAGCTGGTGGGCGCCGAGCGAGAGCACGTCGAGGACCGGCGGGTCCACCTCGCGCAGCGGCCGGTCGATGCACGCCTTGATGACGGCGTCGTAGGTGCCCTGGCGGCGCAGCGTCCCGTAGACCAGCTCGGTCGCCAGAGCCGCGTCGCGTGCCTGGAAGTTCTCGTCCTGGCGGGCCTTCTTGAGCAGCGGCGGCAGTACGAGGTTGGCGTAGGCGTCGCGCTCGTCCACCGCCCGGAGCACCTCGAAGGCCAGCATCCGGACGGGGTCCTTCTGGGGCCGGCGGTACGGCTTGGCCTGCTTGCCACCCGCGCCTGCGGGGGCAGGCCTGCGACGGGGCTGACGGGGCTGTTCGCTCACGTGAAAGGTGCTCCGGGGTTACGAGTGCTACGAGTGGTGCGGGTCATGCGGTGCTGCACGTGGTGCGCGTGCTGCGCGTGGTGCACGGGGGGCGCGTGTTGGGTGTGGTGCGCGTCGTGCGGGGGGACGTCCGCTCGGGCGTCCCCACCGATCAGCCTACGTCGGCTCCGCCGAGCCGCTCGCCGGGAGCGATCCGCACCCCGCGCGCCCAGTCGGCGGCCCGCATCGGCTTCTTGCCCTGCGGCTGCACCCACAGCAGCTCCACGGCGTGCGAGCCGGTACCGACGTACACGTTGTTCTTGGTGGGGGCCAGCGCGCCCGGCTCCAGGTCCGTACGGTCGGGCACCGGGCCCAGCGAGATCAGCTTGAGCCGCTCCCCGCGGAAGACGGTCCACGCGCCCGGCGCCGGCGTGCAGCCGCGCACCACGCGGTCCGCGCGCATCGCGGGGGCGGTCCAGTCGATCCGGGCGTCCTCCACGGTGATCTTGGGCGCGTGGGAGACCCCGTCGTGGGGCTGTTCGACGGCGCGCAGGGTGCCGTCCTCGATGCCGTCCATGGTGGCGGCGAGCAGTCCGGAACCGGCGAAGGCCAGCCGGGTGAGCAGGTCGCCGCTGGTGTCGGTCGGCCGGATCTCCTCGGTCAGGATGCCGTAGACCGGGCCGGTGTCCAGGCCCTCCTCGATCCGGAAGGTGGAGGCGCCGGTGACCTGGTCCCCGGCGATGATCGACTGCTGGACGGGGGCGGCTCCGCGCCAGGCCGGCAGCAGCGAGAAGTGCAGGTTGACCCAGCCGTGCTTCGGGATGTCGAGGGCGCTCTTGGGGATCAGGGCCCCGTATGCGACGACCGGGCAGCAGTCGGGGGCGATCTCGCGCAGCCGGGCCTGGAAGTCGGGGTCGCGGGGCCGGACGGGCTTGAGCACCTCGATGCCCGCCTCCTCGGCGCGCTCGGCGACCGGGCTGGCGACGAGCCGCCGGCCGCGGCCGGCCGGTGCGTCGGGCCGGGTGATGACGGCGGCGACCTCGTGCCGCCCGGAGGCGATCAGGGCGTCCAGGGCGGGTACGGCGACCTCGGGGGTGCCTGCGAAGACGAGCTTCACTGGGGGACTACCTCGCTAATCTCGGCTGTCAGCAGCGCACCAGTCTATGGGGCGTCGGTCGGGCCGCCCACCTGTGGTGTTGAGGGGGCGTACGCATACGCGCGCGCCCCTCGCATATGCCGACACGCCCCCACAGCGTGACCTGGGCGACGGGTGGCGCGTTGGTCAAGAGAGATTGACCAAAACGGGCCGCGTGTGAACGGTGTCTGCGGCCCGATCCGCCCTTCAGCACCGGTTCGAGAGGCTTCTTCATGGCCGACCACGCCACCCACGACGCCCAAGCCCGGGCCAGCCTGCACCTCCTGGTACGGGACATCGAGCGGGTTCGCCGGCAGGTGGATGCCCTGCGTACGCTCACCGCCCAGCTCGGCAACGTGTACCGCCCGCGCCGATCGGGTCCCTCCACGGGCTTCGTCGTCTACGGACGGGCGCCGGCGCCGACCGTCCGCCTCGCGCAGGAGCTGCGGGACAGCGTCGAGACGCTGGTGACCGCCGCGGTGGACTTCGACCGCTCGCTCGGTTTCTCGTGGGACGCGGTCGGCTCGGCGCTCGGTGTCACCAAGCAGGCCGTGCACCGCCGCTACGGGGCCCGGCGGGCGCAGGCCGCCGAATCCTCCGCGGAGCCGCTGGCCGAGGGCACGAGCGCCCGGACCCTGGGACCGCTGCCCACCGTCCCGGCCGCCCGGTCGATGCCGCCGCAGCCGGTGCGCGAGGAGGCCCAGGCCGCCGCCGGGGGCGCTCCGGGGCGCACGCTGGGCGATGCCCCCCGCTCCCCCGCCTTCCCCGGTCCGCGCAGCGGCTGAGAGGTGTCCTGCCGCCGGGACGCCGACACCCGACGGCTTGTGACGCGCCGCCGCACCCGGCTCGCAGCAGGTGGACCGACCCCCGGTGGGGCGACCGCACACGTCGCCCCACCGGGGGTTTTCGACGTCAGCCGATGTCCAGTGGGTCGATGCGCACCCGGACGGCTTCCGCCGCCGGGACCCCGCGTGCCAGCCGGGCGGCCTGCGCCGCCTTCAGGGCCGCCGCGAGGGCGGCCCCGCTGCCCGGCGGGACCCGGACCAGGGCCCGTTCCCCGGGGGACGGCTCCCCGCGCCGCCCCGGCAGCGGCACCGGTCCCAGGATCTCCGCGTCGGGCGGGAGCCCGGCGCCGGCCAGGAAGGCGTCCACCGCTTCGCCCCGTCCGGCCACCGCCGCCATCCGGGACACCGGCGGGAAGCCGAGCTGGGCCCGCTCCGCGAGTTCCCGCACGGCATGGCCCACCGGGTCCCAGCGCACCAGCGCCTGGACGGGCCGCAGCGTCGGCTCGGCGACCACCACGACCTGGCCGTCCCCCCGGACCAGCGAGGCGGCCGCGATCCAGCGGCGCAGCGCGTCCTCACCGGCCCGCAGGTCGGGGCGGGTCAGCATGGCCCAGCCGTCGAGCAGCAGGGCGGCCGCGTACCCGGCGCCCGCGGCCACCGGTTCGGCTCCGGGGGTGCTCACCACCAGCGCCGGCCGGTCCGGCACCTCGTCGAGGACGTGGTCGCGCCCGGAGGTCCGTACGGGCACGGCCGGGAAGGCCCGCCCCAGTTCCTCGGCGGTGCGCCGCGCGCCGACCACCTGGGCCCGCAGCCGGAACGAGCCGCACTCCTCGCAGTGCCAGGACGGCTCGTCCCTCCCGCACCACCCGCACCGCAGGTCCCGCTCGTCGGGGGCCTCCAGGGGCCCCGCGCAGACCGTGCAGCGGGCGGGGGTGCGGCACCGCTCGCACGCCAGCCGGGGCGCGTAGCCCCGCCGCGGCACCTGCACGAGTACGGGCCCGCTCTTCAGCCCCTCCCGTACGGTCTCCCACGCCAGGCTCGGCAGCCGGGCGGCCCGGGCCGCCTCGTCGCGGGCCAGCAGTTCGTCCCCGACGGTACGGATCCGGGGCGCGCAGGCCCGTACCGTCTCGCGGTCGGCGGCCAGGGGCCGCGCCCAGCCGGACTCGACCAGCTGGGCGGCTTCGACGGTGCAGCTCGTACTGCCCGCGAGGAAGCCGCAGCCGTCGCTGACCGCGCGCAGCTCCAGCACCTCCCGCACGTGCGGGAAGGGGGCGCGCTCGTCGCTGTGGCTGGAGTCGCCGTCGTCCCAGACGGCCACCAGCCCGAGGTCCCGTACGGGGGCGAACATCGCGGCGCGGGTGCCGATGACGGCCCGCACCGAGCCCCGGTGCACGGCGAGCCACTCGCGGTAGCGCTTCTCGGGTCCCGAGTCGGCGGTGAGCACGGCGTGCCGGCCCTCGCCGAGCAGGGCCGTCAGGGCCGCGTCGACGCGGGCGGCGGTCCGGCCGTCGGGGAGCACGGCGAGGGCCCCGCGGCCGGAGGCCAGGGTGGCGGCCATGGCCCGGGCGAGTTCGTCGGCCCAGCCGGGGCCGGGCAGTGCGGTCCACACGGCGCGCGGGGCGCCACCGGTGGCGAGGGCGCGCAGGAAGCCGGGGCCGGCGCCGTACCGCTCCCAGCCGCCGGGCTCGGGCGCGGCGGGCGGCGGCAGCGGCTCCGGCGAGGGCTTGGCCTCGGCGCGGGCGCTGCGGGCGGGAATGGCGAGCTGGAGCACGTCGGCGAGACTGCCCGCGTACCGGTCGGCGACGGCCCGGGCGAGGGCCAGCATGCCGGGGCCGAGGACCACCTCGGGCGAGACCACCTGGGCCAGGGCGGCCAGTGCACCGTTGTAGTCGGACTCGGCGCGGCGCTCGACGATGAACCCGTCGATGAGGCCGCCGCCCTCGCGGCGGCCGCCGTGCACCTGGTGGGAGCCGGCGCCGAAGCGGACACGGACCCGGACGCCGGGCTGGGCGGCCTCGGCGAGCTCGGCGGGCACGGCGTAGTCGAAGGTCCGGTCGAGGTGGAGCACGCCCTTGTTCACGAGGACCCGGGCGACGGGCAGTTCCTCGGCCAGGGCGGCCCCCCGCCAGGTGCGCGGCTTCGCCTTGGGGGCCTTGGCCTTCGCCTCGGCGACCATCTCCCGGATCAGTGCGAGCTGCTCCGGCTGGGACTCGTTCGCGCTGCTCACATCAGCATTCTTACCAAATGCCACCGACAGCGGCGGGTGCGGTGCGTGGGCCCTCCCGAGATCGGGCCGGGCGGCGGCGGGTCCTGCGTACCTTCGACACGGGGTTCGCACCCCGCTCCGGATGAAGCCGTCACCCCTCGCACCGGGAGGGCTGCGCCAGGCTATCCGCACGGGGACGGGCCGCACCAACGCAATACGGCCCCGGACCTGGCGGTCCGGGGCCGTCTCGCTACGGGTGACTACAGGCCGGCGGCCGCGCGCAGCGCGTCCACGCGGTCGGTGCGCTCCCAGGTGAAGTCCGGCAGCTCACGGCCGAAGTGGCCGTAGGCGGCGGTCTGGGCGTAGATCGGGCGCAGCAGGTCGAGGTCGCGGATGATCGCGGCCGGGCGCAGGTCGAAGACCTCGCCGATCGCGTCCTCGATCTTCTGGACCTCCACCTTGGCGGTGCCGAAGGTCTCGACGAAGAGACCGACGGGCTCGGCCTTGCCGATGGCGTACGCGACCTGGACCTCGCAGCGCGAGGCGAGGCCGGCGGCGACCACGTTCTTGGCGACCCAGCGCATGGCGTAGGCGGCGGAACGGTCGACCTTCGACGGGTCCTTGCCGGAGAAGGCGCCGCCACCGTGGCGGGCCATGCCGCCGTAGGTGTCGATGATGATCTTGCGGCCGGTGAGGCCGGCGTCGCCCATCGGGCCGCCGATCTCGAAGCGGCCGGTCGGGTTCACCAGGAGGCGGTAGCCGTCGGTGTCCAGCTTGATGCCGTCCTCGACGAGCTGGGCCAGGACGTGCTCGACGACGAACTCGCGGATGTCGGGAGCGAGCAGCGAGTCCAGGTCGATGTCCGAGGCGTGCTGCGAGGAGACCACGACGGTGTCGAGGCGGACGGCCTTGTCGCCGTCGTACTCGATGGTGACCTGGGTCTTGCCGTCGGGGCGCAGGTACGGGATGGTCCCGTTCTTGCGGACCTCGGACAGGCGGCGCGAGAGGCGGTGCGCGATGTGGATCGGCAGCGGCATGAGCTCGGGGGTCTCGTCGCAGGCGTAGCCGAACATCAGGCCTTGGTCGCCGGCGCCCTGCTTGTCGAGCTCGTCCTCGTCGCCCTCGACGCGCTTCTCGTAGGCGGTGTCGACGCCCTGCGCGATGTCGGGGGACTGCGCGCCGATGGACACCGAAACGCCGCAGGAGGCGCCGTCGAAGCCCTTCTTCGAGGAGTCGTAGCCGATTTCGAGGATCTTCTCGCGCACGAGCTGGGCGATCGGCGCGTAGGCCTTCGTCGTCACCTCGCCCGCGATGTGCACGAGACCCGTGGTGATGAGGGTCTCCACGGCGACGCGCGAGGTCGGGTCCTCGGAGAGGAGCGCATCGAGAATCGTGTCGCTGATCTGGTCAGCGATCTTGTCGGGGTGGCCCTCGGTGACGGACTCCGAGGTGAAGAGACGACGGGACACAACGCTCCCTGGGGGTTGCAGCGGCTGCTGGCTGATCATTTGGCGGAACCACATCGGGGGCTGCGCCCGATCACGTTCCGGATGCAGTTTATCGGTCGCCACCGTTCCCGGGACCACCCGTCTCGCCTTATGGGAGCCGTGTGACCTGCGGCACTCCCATTCTTACGTACGGATGTGACCAGGAGAAGGGGAATCGGTACAGGCGCGTCGCGCTACAGCCGGACGGCGACCTGGTCCCAGATCACATCGGCCAGCGCTTCCTTCGGACCGTAGGGCACGGGCGTTTCCGACCCGTCGGAGGCGAGGATGATCGCCTCGTTCTCCTCGGAACCAAAGGTGCGCGACTCCCCGACCTCGTTCACGACGAGAAGGTCACACCCCTTGCGCGCGAGCTTGGCCCGGCCGTTCTCGAGGACGTCGTCGGTCTCCGCGGCGAAGCCGACCACGACCTGCCCCACCCGGGCCCGGTCGGCCGAGATCTCCGCGAGAACGTCCGGATTGCGCACGAGCGCGACCGGCGCCGGGTCCTGGCCGTCCTTCTTCTTGATCTTCCCGCCCGCGTACTCGGCGGGCCGGAAGTCGGCCACGGCCGCGGCCATCACCACGGCGTCGGCGTCCGCGGCCGCCTTGAGCACGGCCTCCCGCAGCTGCACGGCGGTCCCCACGCGTACGACGTCCACCCCGGCCGGGTCCGCCAGCGCGGTGTTGGCCGCGACCAGGGTGACCCGGGCGCCGCGGGCGACCGCGGTGCGGGCGAGGGCGTAGCCCTGCTTGCCGGAGGAGCGGTTGCCGAGGAACCGGACCGGGTCCAGGGGCTCGCGCGTGCCGCCCGCGCTGATCACCACGTGCCGCCCGGCAAGGTCCGGCTCGGCCGCACCCTGCCTCCTCAGGACGTGGCGGCAGACCTCGAAGATCTCCTCCGGGTCGGGCAGCCGCCCCTTGCCGGTGTCCTTGCCGGTGAGCCTGCCGACGGCGGGCTCGATGACGAGGGCGCCCCGGCGGCGCAGCGTGGCCACGTTCTCCCGGGTGGCGGGGTGCTCCCACATCTCGGTGTGCATCGCGGGCGCGAACACCACCGGACAGCGGGCGGTGAGCAGGGTGTTCGTGAGCAGGTCGTCGGCCAGCCCGTGGGCTGCCTTGGCCAGCAGGTCGGCGGTGGCCGGGGCGACGACGACGAGGTCGGCGGACTGCCCGATGCGCACGTGCGGCACCTCGTGGACGGATTCCCACACCTCGGTGGAGGCCGGGTTCCCGGAGAGGGCGGACCAGGTGGCCTCCCCCACGAAGTTCAGGGAGGCCGCGGTGGGCACCACCCGAACGTCGTGGCCGGACTCGGTCAGCCGGCGGAGCAGCTCGCACGCCTTGTAGGCGGCGATCCCGCCACTGACTCCCAGTACGACCTTCGGCTTATCCATCCGCGTGCACCCCTTTGACTGCGCGACGTGTGCGACATGTGCGACGTGTGCGACGTGCCCGATGCCTTCGGCTCCGATCGGCGCCGTACCCACCCATGACACACCACAGGCCCGACAGATGTTCTGCCGGGCCTGTGGTGAAAGGAATCCTGGTGCCTTACTGGGCCGGGGCCTCGATGGCCTCGGAGGTCAGCAGACCCGCGTTGATCTCGCGCAGCGCGATCGAAAGCGGCTTCTCGTGGACGTGGGTGTCCACCAGCGGGCCGACGTACTCGAGCAGGCCCTCACCGAGCTGCGAGTAGTACGCGTTGATCTGACGCGCACGCTTGGCCGCGTAGATCACGAGGCTGTACTTCGAGTCCGTGGCCTCGAGCAGCTCGTCGATCGGCGGGTTGATGATGCCCTCGGGCGCAGTGATGGAAGAGGACACGCTCTACCTTCCGAAGATGGGTGAAAGATGGGGCCGCCCTGGAATCGATCGACGGAAAAGCATCGATCAACGATCAGACAACTGCCATCAAGGCTAGCAGCTCACGCGCCACGTCCTCGACGGAGGTGTTGACCAGGGTGGTGTCGAACTCGGACTCGGCAGCGAGCTCGATCCGTGCGGCGGCGAGCCGGCGCTCGATGACCTCCGCCGATTCGGTGCCCCGGCCGGTCAGCCGGCGGACCAGCTCGTCCCAGCTGGGCGGTGCCAGGAAGACCAGCTGGGCGTCGGGCTTGGACTCGCGGACGAGCCGTGCGCCCTGGAGATCGATCTCCAGCAGCACCGGCTCGCCGTTGTCCAGGCGTTCCAGCACCGCGCCGCGGGGAGTGCCGTAGCGGTTGCCCGCGAACTCGGCCCACTCCAGCAGCTCGCCGTTGGCGATCAGCTTGTCGAACTCGTCGTCATTGACGAAGAAGTAGTGGACTCCGTGTCGCTCACCGGGCCGCGGCTTGCGGGTGGTGGCCGACACCGAGAGCCATACCTCGGGGTGAACCTTGCGCATATGCGCGACGACCGTGCTCTTGCCGACCCCTGAGGGGCCGGAGAGCACGGTCAGCCGCGGACGAACCTCTGCTGCCATAGAGCGATTATCCAGGTTCTCGGGACTGCCTGAGAACGCCGGGAGAACTTCAGTCGACGCCTCAGGCGCCGGTGCTGCCGAACTCGCGCTCCAGAGAGGCGATCTGGTTGGAACCGAGACCTCGGACACGCCGGGACTCGGAGATGCCGAGACGCTCCATGATCTGCTTGGCGCGCACCTTGCCCACGCCAGGCAGGGACTCCAGCAGGGCGGAGACCTTCATCTTGCCGATGACGTCGTTCTCCTGGCCCGTCTTGATGACCTCTTGGAGCGAGGCGCCGGAGTGCTTGAGTCGATTCTTCACCTCGGCCCGCTCCCGGCGAGCCGCGGCGGCCTTTTCGAGCGCGGCTGCGCGCTGTTCAGGGGTAAGGGGCGGAAGAGCCACGCCTACGTCACCTCGGATGTCGAACTGTCGGATACGGACCGGTGGGTAACCCTGAAGGCAACACACCTCGCGAGCTCCCGAACAGCGATGGAACTCGTTCGCTGCACGTTCACTCTGGTCGGAGACTAGCGGCCAACAACGCTCCAGTCAGCGAGAACGGACGAAAAGTCCTGGTCAGCCTCCACTGAACCGTACATCACGGACAAAATACCCCGGTTTTGTCCGATGAAGAGCGTTCGAGTTTCGCCAAGAAATGCGGGAGGCCCTGCCGCGAAGGTGCGGCAGGGCCTCCCGGGCGACCGAATTACGCGGAGACGGCCTCGTGGATCTCGTCGGCGAAGCGACGCGCCGAGTCGCGCAGGGCGCTCACGTCCGGACCGTGCTTCAGGACGCCCCGGGACACGTTCGGGACGACGTTGCGCACGGCCTTGCCGAAGACGCCCGGCAGATCCGCCGCCGTCGCGCCCTGCGCGCCGATGCCGGGGGCCAGCAGCGGACCGTTGATGTCCAGGTCGAAGGTGGACAGGTCGCCCAGCGTGGCACCGACCACCGCGCCGAAGGAGCCCATGGGGGCGGCGTCCGCGTTCTCGGCCGCCAGGTGCGCCAGCATCGTCGCGCCGATCGTGCGGCCGTCCTCCCGGACCGCCCGCTGGACCTCCGCGCCCTCCGGGTTCGAGGTCAGCGCCAGGACGAACAGGCCCGCGCCCGACGCGCGGGCCAGGTCCACGGCCGGCTTCAGCGAGCCGTAGCCCAGGTAGGGCGAGACCGTCAGCGCGTCCGAGAACAGCGGCGAGGCCGGGTCCAGGAAGGCCGAGGCGTACGCCGCCATGGTGGAGCCGATGTCGCCGCGCTTCGCGTCCATGACCACCAGCGTCCCGGCCGCCCGGGCGTCCGCGACGGTCTTCTCCAGGACGGCCACGCCCTTCGAGCCGAACCGCTCGAAGAAGGCCGCCTGCGGCTTGAAGACCGCCACCGACTCGGCCAGCGCCTCGACGACCGTACGGGAGAACCGCTCCAGGCCCGCGATGTCGTCCTGGAGGCCCCACTGCGCCAGCAGGGCGGCGTGCGGGTCGATGCCCACGCACAGCGGGCCCCGGGAGTCCATCGCCGCGCGCAGGCGGGTGCCGAACGGGGTCACAGTCACTTGGTGGCCTTTCGGGTCTCGGCGCCCACCGCTTCGGCGAGCGTCGCGTACGGGCTGGTGGCCAGGCGCGCGGCGAGGCCCTTGTGGATGGCGCGGGCGTAGAAGGGGCCCTCGTAGATGAAGGCGCTGTAGCCCTGGATCAGCGTGGCGCCGGCCAGGATCCGCTGCCAGGCGTCCTCGGCGTTCTCGATGCCGCCGACCCCGACCAGGACCAGCCGGTCCCCCACCCGGGCGTACAGGCGGCGCAGGACCTCCAGGGAGCGCTCCTTGACCGGGGCGCCGGAGAGTCCGCCGGTCTCCTTCACCAGCGAGGGGTCGGACTTCAGGCCCAGCCCCTCGCGGGCGATGGTGGTGTTCGTCGCGATGATGCCGTCGAGGCCGAGCTCCAGGGCCAGGTCGGCGACCGCGTCGACGTCCTCGTCCGCCAGGTCGGGGGCGATCTTGACCAGCAGCGGTACCCGGCGGTCGGTCACCGTGCGGTCCGCGGCCTCGCGCACGGCCGTCAGCAGCGGGCGCAGCGACTCGGTGGCCTGGAGGTTGCGCAGGCCCGGGGTGTTGGGCGAGGAGACGTTCACGACGAGGTAGTCGGCGTGCCGGGCGAGGCGCTCGGTGGAGGCCACGTAGTCCCCCACGGCCTCCTCCTCGGGCACGACCTTCGTCTTGCCGATGTTGACGCCGACCACGGTCCGGAAGACCGCCTCACGGGCTGCCAGGCGGGCCGCCACGGCCGCCGAGCCCTCGTTGTTGAAGCCCATGCGGTTGATCAGCGCGCGGTCCGGCACGAGGCGGAAGAGCCGCTTCTTCGGGTTGCCGGGCTGCGGCTCGGCGGTGACCGTGCCGATCTCGATGTGGTCGAAGCCGAGCATCGACATGCCGTCGATGGCGACGGCGTTCTTGTCGAAGCCGGCGGCGAGGCCGAAGGGGCCGTGCATGCGCAGGCCGAGGGCCTCGGTGCGGAGCTCCTCGTGGCGCGGGGCCAGGGCGGCCGCGACGAAGGTGCGCAGCACGGGGGTGCGGGCGGCGCCGCGGATCCAGCGGAAGGCCAGGTAGTGGGCCTGCTCGGGGTCCATCCGCTTGAAGACCAGGTTGAAGAATGTTTTGTACATCGTCGGAAAATCCCTCTGCGCTCGTGAAGAGGGGGACACCCGTCGTGAAACCGGTGTCCCCCTCCCCGTGTCCGGGCTGTACGGCCTGCGTCAGTCGCGGGCTGCGGTCAGGTGCTCCGCGTGCTCCTGGAGGGAGCGGACGCCCACGTCGCCGCGGTTGAGCGCGTCGATGCCCTGGACGGCGGCGGCGAGCGCCTGGACCGTGGTCAGGCAGGGGACGCTGCGGGCCACGGCAGCCGTACGGATCTCGTAGCCGTCGAGGCGGCCGCCGGTGCCGTACGGGGTGTTGACGATCAGGTCGACCTGGCCGTCGTGGATCAGCTGGACGATGGTCTTCTCGCCGTTCGGGCCCTCACCCTCGCTGAGCTTGCGCACCACGGTGGCGTTGATGCCGTTGCGGCGCAGCACCTCGGCGGTGCCGGAGGTGGCCATCAGCTCGAAGCCGTGGGCGACGAGCTCGCGCGCCGGGAAGATCATCGAGCGCTTGTCGCGGTTGGCGACGGAGATGAAGGCGCGGCCCTTGGTGGGCAGCGGGCCGTAGGCGCCGGCCTGCGACTTGGCGTAGGCGGTGCCGAAGACGGCGTCGATGCCCATGACCTCGCCGGTGGAGCGCATCTCGGGGCCGAGGACGGTGTCCACGCCGCGGCCGTGGATGTCGCGGAAGCGCGACCACGGCATGACGGCCTCCTTGACGGAGATCGGCGCGTCGATCGGCAGGGTGCCGCCGTCGCCGGTCTTCGGCAGCAGGCCCTCGGCGCGCAGCTCGGCGATGGTGGTGCCGAGCGAGATGCGGGCGGCGGCCTTCGCGAGGGGGACGGCGGTGGCCTTCGAGGTGAAGGGGACGGTCCGGGAGGCGCGCGGGTTGGCCTCCAGGACGTAGAGGATGTCCCCGGCCATCGCGAACTGGATGTTGATCAGGCCGCGGACGCCGACGCCCTTGGCGATCGCCTCGGTGGAGGCGCGCAGGCGCTTGATGTCGTAGCCGCCGAGGGTGATCGGGGGCAGGGCGCAGGCGGAGTCGCCGGAGTGGATGCCGGCTTCCTCGATGTGCTCCATGACGCCGCCGAGGTAGAGCTCGTGGCCGTCGTAGAGCGCGTCGACGTCGATCTCGATCGCGTCGTCGAGGAAGCGGTCGACCAGCACGGGGCGGGTCGGCGAGATCTCGGTGGACTCGGCGATGTACGACTCGAGGCGGGCCTCGTCGTAGACGATCTCCATGCCGCGGCCGCCGAGCACGTAGGACGGGCGCACCAGGACCGGGTAGCCGATCTCGTCGGCGATCGCCTTCGCACCGGCGAAGGTGGTGGCGGTGCCGTGCTTGGGGGCCGGCAGGCCGGCCTCGGCGAGGACCTGGCCGAAGGCGCCGCGGTCCTCGGCGGCGTGGATGGCCTCCGGGGAGGTGCCGACGACGGGGACGCCGTTGTCCTTGAGGGCCTGGGCGAGGCCCAGCGGGGTCTGGCCGCCGAGCTGGACGACGACACCGGCGATGGGGCCGGCCAGCGACTCGGCGTGGACGATCTCCAGCACGTCCTCGAGCGTGAGCGGCTCGAAGTACAGGCGGTCGGAGGTGTCGTAGTCCGTGGAGACGGTCTCCGGGTTGCAGTTGACCATCACGGTCTCGTAGCCGGCGTCGCTCAGGGCGAAGGAGGCGTGGACGCAGGAGTAGTCGAACTCGATGCCCTGGCCGATGCGGTTCGGGCCGGAGCCCAGGATGATCACCGCGGGCTTGGTGCGGGGCGCGACCTCGGACTCCTCGTCGTACGAGGAGTAGAAGTACGGGGTCTTCGCGGCGAACTCGGCGGCGCAGGTGTCGACCGTCTTGTAGACCGGGCGGACGCCCAGCGCGTGCCGGACCTCGCGGACGACGTCCTCGCGCAGGCCGCGGATCTCGGCGATCTGGGTGTCGGAGAAGCCGTGGCGCTTGGCCTCGGCGAGCAGCTCGGGCTGGAGCTTCTCGGCGGCGGCGAGCTCGTCCGCGATCTCCTTGATGAGGAAGAGCTGGTCGACGAACCAGGGGTCGATCTTCGTGAACTCGAAGACCTCCTCCTGGGTGGCGCCGGCGCGGATGGCCTGCATGACGGTGTTGATGCGGCCGTCGGTCGGGCGGACCGCGGTGGCGAGCAGCTCGTCCTTGTCGCCGGTGGGGCCGACGAAGGTGAACTGCGAGCCCTTCTTCTCCAGCGAGCGCAGGGCCTTCTGGAGGGCCTCGGTGAAGTTGCGGCCGATGGCCATGGCCTCGCCGACCGACTTCATGGTGGTGGTGAGGGTGGCGTCGGCCAGCGGGAACTTCTCGAAGGCGAAGCGCGGGGCCTTGACGACGACGTAGTCGAGGGACGGCTCGAAGGAGGCCGGGGTCTTCTCGGTGATGTCGTTGGGGACCTCGTCGAGCGTGTAGCCGATGGCCAGCTTGGCGGCGATCTTGGCGATCGGGAAGCCGGTGGCCTTCGACGCGAGCGCCGAGGAGCGGGAGACGCGCGGGTTCATCTCGATGACGATGACGCGGCCGTCGACCGGGTCGATCGCGAACTGGATGTTGCAGCCGCCGGTGTCGACGCCGACCTCGCGGATGATCGCGATGCCGATGTCGCGCAGCCGCTGGTACTCGCGGTCGGTCAGCGTCATCGCCGGGGCGACGGTGATGGAGTCGCCGGTGTGGACGCCCATCGGGTCGAAGTTCTCGATGGAGCAGACGACGACCACGTTGTCCTTGGTGTCGCGCATCAGCTCCAGCTCGTACTCCTTCCAGCCGAGGATGGACTCCTCAAGGAGCACCTCGGTGGTCGGGGAGAGCGTGAGGCCCTGGCCGGCGATGCGGCGCAGCTCGTCCTCGTCGTGGGCGAAGCCGGAGCCGGCGCCGCCCATGGTGAAGGAGGGGCGCACGACGACGGGGTAGCCGCCGAGGGTCTCGACGCCCTTGATGACGTCGTCCATGGAGTGGCAGATGACCGAGCGGGCGGACTCGCCGTATCCGATCTTGGCCTTGACGGCCTCGACGACGCCCTTGAAGAGGTCGCGGTCCTCGCCCTTGTTGATGGCCTCGACGTTGGCGCCGATGAGCTCGACGCCGTACTTCTCCAGCACACCCTGCTCGTGCATGGAGATGGCGGTGTTGAGCGCGGTCTGGCCGCCGAGGGTCGGGAGCAGCGCGTCGGGGCGCTCCTTCGCGATGATCTTCTCGACGAACTCGGGGGTGATCGGCTCGACGTACGTGGCGTCGGCGATCTCCGGGTCGGTCATGATCGTCGCGGGGTTGGAGTTGACCAGGATGACCCGCAGGCCCTCGGCCTTGAGGATGCGGCAGGCCTGGGTGCCGGAGTAGTCGAACTCGGCGGCCTGTCCGATGACGATCGGGCCGGAGCCGATGACCAGGACGGACTGGATATCGGTGCGCTTAGGCACGCTCGGCCTCCATCAGGGCGGTTTCCATCAAAGACGTGAAGCGGTCGAAGAGGTACGCGGCGTCGTGCGGGCCCGCGGCCGCCTCGGGGTGGTACTGGACGCTGAAGGCCGGCTGGTCGAGCAGCTGGAGGCCTTCGACGACGTTGTCGTTCAGGCAGACGTGGGAGACCTCGGCGCGGCCGTAGGCGGTCTCGGAGACCTTGTCGAGGGGCGCGTCGACGGCGAAGCCGTGGTTGTGCGCGGTGATCTCGACCTTGCCGGTGGTGCGGTCCTGGACCGGCTGGTTGATGCCGCGGTGGCCGTACTTCAGCTTGTAGGTGCCGAAGCCGAGCGCGCGGCCCAGGATCTGGTTGCCGAAGCAGATGCCGAAGAGCGGGGTCTTGCGGGCGAGCACGCCCTGCATGACGGAGACCGCGTGGTCGGCGGTGGCCGGGTCGCCCGGGCCGTTGGAGAAGAACACGCCGTCGGGCTCGACCGCGTACACGTCCTCGACGGTGGCGGTGGCGGGCAGCACGTGGACCTCGATGCCGCGCTCGGCCATCCGGTGCGGGGTCATGCCCTTGATGCCGAGGTCGACGGCGGCGACGGTGAAGCGCTTCTCGCCGATCGCGGGGACGACGTACGCCTCCTTGGTGGCGACCTCGGCGGAGAGGTTCGCGCCCTTCATCTGCGGCTGCGACTGGACCTTGGCGAGCAGGGCCTCGTCGCGGATGCCGACCCAGGCCTCGCCGGAGAAGATGCCGACGCGCATGGCGCCGCGCTCGCGCAGGTGGCGGGTCAGGGCGCGGGTGTCGATGCCGGAGATCCCGACGACGCCCTGCTTGACGAGCTCCTCGTCCAGCGAGCGCCGCGAGCGCCAGTTGGAGGGGACGCGGGCGGGGTCGCGGACGACGTAGCCGGCCACCCAGATACGGGAGGATTCGGGGTCCTCGTCGTTGACGCCGGTGTTGCCCACGTGCGGGGCGGTCATCACGACGACCTGCCGGTGGTACGACGGGTCGGTGAGGGTCTCCTGGTAGCCGGTCATGCCGGTGGAGAACACGGCCTCGCCGAAGGTCTCCCCCACAGCGCCGTAGGCGCGGCCGCGGAAGATCCGACCGTCCTCCAGGACGAGTACGGCGGGAGCTTTGGCTGCTCCCCTGGTGGAGGTCGTCATCGTTCGGCGCCTTCCGTCGTGATGGATGAGTTCTGTGTTGTCAGCGTGCTGATGCTCTCGACCCAGGCGGCGTGTTCGGCCGCGCGGTCGGAGCGGAATCCGGAGTCGATCAGCTTGTCGCCGTGCGCCCAGGTGACGACGAGCAGTCCGCCCTCGGTGAGTACCTTGCCCGCGATTCCCTTGTCGAGGCGGGCGCCGCGCAGTCGGTCGGCCGGTACGAAGAAGTCGGTGGCCCCCGGTCGGACCACGTCCAGGCCCGCGTCGGTGAGCGTGAGCTCGACCCGGCTGCGGACGCCCAGACCGTGGGCGACGATCCGGTCGAGCCACTGCCCGGCGGTGGTGGAGCCGTGGTACCGGCCGGTCAGGGCCAGCCGGTGCTCGGGGAGACCGTCGGGGGCGGCGGGCAGCTCCGGCAGATCGCTCTGCAGAGCGCCGCGCCATTTCCAGCCCTGCCGCATCAGCCAGTACACGAACACGATGAAGACGACCAGGCCGATCACCCACGCGATGCGGGCGCCCAGGCTGGTCACCTCCGCCGACTGTCGTTCGGCGGCCTCGGCGGCCAGTTGGATTACTGCAGGTGTCACGCCAGTTTCCCGTCCACGACCGTTGCCCGGCCCCGCAGGAAGGTGTGAGTGACGCGCCCCGGCAGCTCACGGCCCTCGTAAGGCGTGTTGCGGCTGCGGGAGGCGAAATGTGCGGGGTCCACGACACCACGGTACGAGGTATCGACCAAGGTCAGGTTCGCGGGTTCACCTGCCGAGACGGGACGGCCGTGGTTCTCCAGGCTGCCGATGCGCGCCGGGGCGAAGGACATCCGCTCGGCGACGCCCGCCCAGTCGAGCAGTCCGGTCTCCACCATCGTCTGCTGGACGACGGAGAGCGCGGTCTCCAGGCCGACCATGCCCATGGCGGCGGCGGCCCACTCGCAGTCCTTGTCCTCGTGCGGGTGCGGGGCGTGGTCGGTGGCGACGATGTCGATCGTGCCGTCGGCGAGCGCCTCGCGCAGGGCCAGCACGTCGCGCTCGGTGCGCAGCGGCGGGTTGACCTTGTAGACCGCGTTGTAGGAGCGCACGAGCTCCTCGGTGAGGAGGAGGTGGTGCGGGGTGACCTCGGCGGTGACGTCGATGCCGCGGGACTTGGCCCAGCGGACGATCTCGACGGAGCCGGCGGTGGAGAGGTGGCAGATGTGGACGCGGGAACCGACGTGCTCGGCGAGCAGGACGTCGCGGGCGATGATCGACTCCTCGGCGACGGCCGGCCAGCCGCCGAGACCGAGTTCCGCGGAGACGACGCCCTCGTTCATCTGGGCGCCCTCGGTGAGGCGGGGCTCCTGGGCGTGCTGGGCGACGACGCCGCCGAAGGCCTTCACGTACTCCAGGGCGCGGCGCATGATCACGGCGTCGTCCACGCACTTGCCGTCGTCGGAGAAGACGGTGACGTGGGCGGCGGACTCGTGCATGGCGCCGAGCTCGGAGAGCTGCTTGCCCTCCAGGCCGACGGTGACGGCGCCGATGGGCTGCACGTCGCAGTAGCCGGATTCCTTGCCCAGGCGCCAGACCTGCTCGACGACGCCGGCGGTGTCGGCGACCGGGAAGGTGTTCGCCATGGCGAACACCGCGGTGTAGCCGCCGGAGGCGGCGGCGCGGGTGCCGGTGAGGACGGTCTCGGAGTCCTCGCGGCCGGGCTCGCGCAGGTGGGTGTGCAGGTCGACGAGGCCGGGGAGGAGGATCCGGCCCTCGGCCTCGATGACGGTCGCGCCCTCGGCGGACAGGCCGGTGCCGACCTCCGCGATGGTCTCGCCGTCGATCAGGACGTCCTGCGCATCGCCGCCGAGTACCTTCGCGCCACGGATAAGGATCTTGCTCATGGTTACTTGCTCTCCTCGGTACGGGCGGGGGCGGCGGGAGTGGTGCTGACGGCGGGCTCGGAGCCTCCGAGCAGCAGGTACAGGACGGCCATCCGGGTGGAGACGCCGTTGGCGACCTGCTCGACGGCCGTGCAGCGGTCGGAGTCGGCGACCTGGGCGGTGATCTCCATGCCGCGGTTCATCGGGCCGGGGTGCATCACGATGGCGTGCTCGGGCATCTTCGCCATGCGGTCGCCGTCGAGCCCGTACCGGCGGGAGTACTCGCGCTCGGTCGGGAAGAAGGCGGCGTTCATGCGTTCGCGCTGCACACGCAGCATCATCACCGCATCGGACTTCGGCAGCACGTCGTCGAGGCTGTACGAGACCTCGCACGGCCAGGTCTCGACGCCGATCGGGACGAGCGTGGGCGGGGCCACCAGGGTGACCTCGGCGCCGAGGGTGTGCAGCAGGTGGACGTTGGAGCGTGCCACGCGGCTGTGCAGGACGTCGCCGACGATGGTGATCCGGCGGCCGTTCAGGTCCTTGCCGAGGCCCGCGTCGCGGCCGACCAGGCGGCGGCGCATGGTGAAGGCGTCCAGCAGGGCCTGGGTGGGGTGCTCGTGGGTGCCGTCGCCGGCGTTGACCACGGCGGAGTCGATCCAGCCGGAGGTCGCGAGCCGGTAGGGGGCGCCGGAGGCGTGGTGGCGGATGACGACCGCGTCGGCGCCCATGGCCTCCAGGGTCAGCGCGGTGTCCTTCAGGGATTCGCCCTTGGAAACGGACGAACCCTTCGCGGAGAAGTTGATGACGTCGGCCGAGAGGCGCTTGGCGGCCGCCTCGAAGGAGATCCGGGTGCGGGTCGAGTCCTCGAAGAAGAGGTTGACGACGGTGAGGCCGCGCAGGGTGGGCAGCTTCTTGATCGGCCGGTCCGCGACGCGGGCCATCTCCTCGGCGGTGTCGAGGATCAGGACGGCGTCGTCGCGCGTGAGATCGGCGGCCGAGATGAGGTGGCGCTTCATCTGGATGGCTCCGTAGGTCGGGAGGGCAGGCGGACTGACGGGCGGAGGTGCGAGCGGGCAGGGCAGGCCGCGGCGCGGGCCCGATCGGGGCCCGTCACCCGGAAGGTCTACTGACCTGCTGCCTGGGTGGTCCGCTGGCCGAGCAGCACGGCGTCACGGCCGTCCTCCTCCTGGAGCTGGACCTTGACGGTCTCCCGCAGCGACGTGGGGAGGTTCTTGCCGACGTAGTCGGCGCGGATGGGCAGCTCTCGGTGGCCCCGGTCGACGAGGACGGCGAGCTGCACGGCGCGGGGGCGGCCGAGGTCACCGAGGGCGTCGAGGGCGGCGCGGATGGTGCGGCCGGAGAAGAGCACGTCGTCGACGAGGACGACGAGGCGGCCGTCGAGGTCGTCGCCGGGGATCTCGGTGCGACCGATCGCGCGGGCGGGCTTCATCCGCAGGTCGTCGCGGTACATGGTGATGTCGAGGGAGCCGACCGGGATCTTCGTACCGGTGATCTCTTCGAGCTTGGCGGCCAGCCGGCGGGCGAGGTAGACACCGCGGGTGGGAATGCCGAGGAGCACCACGTCGTCGGCGCCCTTGGCGCGTTCGACGATCTCGTGGGCGATGCGGGTCAGGACCCGCGCGATGTCCTGCGCGTCGAGCACGGGGCGCATGGAATCGGTGTGCTGCTGGGTGTCCATGAAAAGGACCTCCTTCTCCGCCTCACGGGACGGACCTTAAAGGACGTCTGATGTACGTCTCACACGGTACCAGGGAGAGTCCGGTGGCTCGGACCGGGTCGGTACGGAACGGCTCTCATGCGGCTGCCGGGAGTGACCCCCCGGGGGGGCGACCAAGACCATTCGGCTTGACGCATCCAAGTAACGCTGCGTAACCTCACAGTGAGTTACCAGCCGCGCGGCGGAGCCGCACGTAGTTACCTAGTTACGTAGTCGCAGTGTCCATCAGCCACAGCGTCACAGCGTCCGGGAGCGTTATGTCCAGCGAATACGCCAAACAGCTCGGGGCCAAGCTCCGCGCCATCCGCACCCAGCAGGGCCTTTCCCTCCACGGTGTCGAGGAGAAGTCCCAGGGCCGGTGGAAGGCCGTCGTGGTCGGTTCCTACGAGCGCGGGGACCGCGCCGTGACCGTCCAGCGTCTCGCCGAGCTGGCGGACTTCTACGGGGTTCCGGTTCAGGAACTGCTGCCGGGCACGACTCCCGGCGGGGCGGCCGAGCCGCCGCCGAAGCTGCGTCTCGACCTGGAGCGCCTGGCGGGCGTCCCCGCCGAGAAGGCCGGCCCGCTGCAGCGCTACGCGGCGACGATCCAGAGCCAGCGCGGCGACTACAACGGCAAGGTGCTGTCGATCCGCCAGGACGACCTGCGCACCCTGGCCGTCATCTACGACCAGTCCCCCTCGGTCCTGACCGAGCAGCTGATCAGCTGGGGCGTGCTGGACGCGGACGCCCGTCGCGCGGTGGCGCACGAGGAACTCTGAGTTCCGGGCTCCGGACCAGCAGAAACGTTTACCGGTGGGCGCCGGGCCCTTGCGGGGGTCCGGCGCCCACCGGTTTTTCGTTCCCCGGCACCGGCATACGGAAGGGCCCGCAACGGTACGCGTTGCGGGCCCTTCCGTAGGGCGGTGCCGGCGCTGGGCCGTGCGGTCAGCTCTCGCTGCGCCGCAGGCTCGGCTTCAGGTCCTTGAAACGGGCCAGCAGCCCGTTCACGAACGAGGGGGACTCGTCCGTCGAGAACTCCTTGGCCAGCTGGACGGCCTCGTCGATGGCCACGGCGTCCGGGGTGTCGTCCACCCAGATCAGCTCGTAGGCACCGAGCCGCACGATGTTCCGGTCAGCGACCGGCATGCGGTCGAGGTCCCAGTCCACGGCGTAGGTGACGATCAGGTCGTCGATGCGGTTCACCTTGTCGGCGTAACCCTCGACGAGATCCATCGTGAAGGCGCTGACCGGCGGCTGCCGGTCGTCCGACCGCGCGTGACGGATCCAGTCCGCGAGCACCTCGCGTACGGGCACCCCGCGCTGGTCGGCCTCGAAAAGGATCTGGAAGGCGCGCTTGCGCGCATTGCTCCGAGCAGCCACGGGTTAGTTGCTCTTCCGGCCGAGGTAGTCGCTGGTGCGGGTGTCGACCTTGACCGTCTCGCCGGTGGTGACGAAGAGCGGGACCTGGATCTCGTAGCCCGTCTCCAGGGTGGCGGGCTTGGTGCCACCGGTGGAGCGGTCGCCCTGGACGCCCGGGTCGGTGTGCTCGATCTTGAGCTCGACCGCGGCCGGGAGCTCCACGTAGAGCACCTCGCCCTCGTGCTGGGCGACGGAGGCGGTGAAGCCCTCGATCAGGAAGTTGGCGGCGTCGCCGACAGCCTTCTTGTCGACCATCAGCTGGTCGAAGGTGGTCATGTCCATGAAGACGAAGTACTCGCCGTCCATGTACGAGAACTGCATGTCACGGCGGTCGATGGTGGCCGTCTCGACCTTCGTGCCGGCGTTGAACGTCTTGTCGACGACCTTGCCGGAGAGCACGTGCTTGAGCTTGGTGCGCACGAAGGCCGGGCCCTTGCCGGGCTTGACGTGCTGGAACTCGACGACGGACCAGAGCTGGTCACCGTCGAGCTTGAGCACCATGCCGTTCTTGAGGTCGTTCGTGGAAGCCACGGTTGCGGAATCTCCTGCACTGGAAGACCACGGGTGCGCGCACCGACCGGCAGAGCCGGCTAGAGCGCGAGCAGCTCCTTGGTCGTAATGGTGAGTAGCTCGGGACCGCCGTCCGCCTCGGGGCGCACGACGAGCGTGTCATCGATCCGGACACCTCCCCGGCCCGGGAGGTGAACCCCCGGTTCGACGGTGACCGGCACGCAAGCGTCCAGTTTACCCATTGCCGTAGGTGCAAGCTGCGGGTCCTCGTCGATTTCGAGGCCCACACCGTGTCCGGTCGACGGGGCGAGGGCCTCGGCGTGCCCCGCGGAGTCCAGTACGGAGCGTGCGGCGTGGTCCACGTCCCGGTACGCGGCCCCCGGCAACAGGGCCTCGCGCCCGGCCCGCTGGGCGGTGAAGACCAGATCGTACAGCTCGATCTGCCAGTCGGCCGGGCTGGTGCCGATCACGAAGGTCCGCCCGATCTCGCACCGGTAGCCACGGTAGTTGGCGCCCAGGCAGACCGTGAGGAAGTCGCCCTCCTCCACCCTGCGGTCGGAGGGCCGGTGCCGGGAGCGGCCCGAGTGCGGGCCGGTGCCGACGGAGGTGGGGAAGGCGGGGCCGTCCGCCCCGTGGTCGACGAGCCTGCGCTCCAGCTCCAGGGCGAGGTGCCGTTCGGTACGCCCCACCAGGATGGACTCCAGCAGCTCGCCGAGGGCCTGGTCGGCGATCTCGGCGGCGATCCGCAGGCAGGCGATCTCCTCCTCGTCCTTGACGAGGCGCTGCTGCTCCACGGCGGTGCCGAGGTCCGCGAGGCGCAGCTTGGGCGCCACGGAGCGCAGGGCCCGGTGCCGGCCGACGGTGAGGTGGTGCTCCTCCACGGCGAGCGAGTCGGCCCGCAGGGAGGCGGCCAGGTCGGCGGCGGCGACGGCCGGATCGCCGCCGGGGCTGCCCAGGACGGAGACGTCCAGGCGTTCGTCGAGGCGGCCCTCGTCGGCCTCGCCGGTGGGTGCGCCGGCACAGAAGAGCATGTCCTCGGTGGGGCCGACGAGCAGCACCGCGCCGAGCGGGGACGCCCCGGAGAGGTAGCGGACGTTCGCCGGACGCGTGATCAGTGCGGCGGCGTTCCCCGCGGCGGCGCATCGGTCGCGAAGCAGGCTCCGGCGGGCGGCGTACACGTCTGACATGTCTTCGAGCGTACGAGCGCCCCGGCGATCCGGCCCGGCGAGCGCGTCCGGACGGGCCCGGGGCGGCCTGCGGGGCCGCCGGCGGCGCCATCCGGCCGGATCGGGGACTACCAGCCGCCGGGAGCCGCCAGGGCGCGGGCCAGTGCCTCGTCGAGGGCGCGGGCGGTGCCCTCGACGTCGAGGTGGGAGTTGTCGATGATCGGCAGGCCGGAGCCGTACCAGCCGGCCATCCGGCCGTGGATCCGCGCGACCTCCTCGTCGGAGAGCCGGCGGTTGCCGGAGCGGGCCGCGTTGCGCTCCAGGACGATCTCCAGGCCGGGCAGGAGCACCACGGGCAGCAGGTTGGGGCCCACGTGCCGCTTCCAGCCGCCCAGTCCGACGACGGGCCGGTCGGGGAAGACCGCGTCGTCGAGGATGCAGGAGATGCCGTTCGCCAGGTAGTTGCGGGCGGCGAAGCCGCAGGTGCGGCGGGCGAGCCGGTACTGGGCCTCGGAGTGCTCGTTCCAGCCCGCCTGCGGGTCCGCGAAACCGGAGCAGACCCACTCGCGGACGTCGTCCAGGCTCACGTGGGCCGTCGCGACGGGCCGGGTGCTGGCCCAGTGCCGGGCGACGGTGGTCTTCCCGGCACCGGCCGGGCCGATCAGCAGCACGGCGAGGACGGCACCGCCGGTACCCGCCACGGCGGGCGGCAGCGGGATGTGCCCGGTGGGCTCCGGCACGGCCGGCACCGGTTGCGACGGGTACGACGACTGCTGCTGATGGGGCTGGTGGGGCGGCTGGTGCGGAGACTGCGGCGGGGGCGAACCCGGCCAGCCCTGCGCCGGGGGTATCGGCGGCTGCGGGGGCGCCGACGGGCCCGGTCCCGGCTGCCACCGGCCCGCGTCCCCGCCCCCCACTCCGTGCTGCATCCGCTGCCACTCCATCTCGTTCCGGCGACTGATGCGAGAACGTTATATGACTGCCGGGGCCCGGCCGTCCACCAGCACCGTCAGGCAGCGTGTCAGGCGGAGATCTCGTCCGCCAGTGCGCGCAGCGCCAGCCGGTACGAACCGATACCGAAGCCCGCCACCGTGCCGGTCGCCACCGC
The DNA here is from genome assembly GCF_002080455.1 of Streptomyces sp. Sge12. Lineage (NCBI taxonomy): Bacteria > Bacillati > Actinomycetota > Actinomycetes > Kitasatosporales > Streptomycetaceae > Streptomyces > Streptomyces sp. Sge12. Next base: position 6,394,864 of record NZ_CP020555.1, on the reverse strand, counting down.
GGCGATGACCGAGGTGTGGCGGAACTCCTCGCGGGCGTACGGGTTCGAGATGTGCACCTCGATCAGCGGCGCCGTGCGCTGCGCCGCCGCGTCCCGCATGCCGTACGAGTAGTGCGTGAAGGCCCCCGGGTTGATGACCACGGGGATCTTCCCGTCCGCCGCCTCGTGCAGCCAGCGGATCAACTCGCCCTCGTCGTTGGTCTCGCGGACCTCGACGTCGAAGCCGAGCTCCTCGCCCAGCGATCGGCAGCTCTCCACGAGCCCCGTGTACGAGGTGGCCCCGTACACGTCGGGCTCGCGCGAGCCGAGCCGGCCCAGGTTCGGGCCGTTCAGCACGAGTACGGGGCGGCTCACGCCGACACCTCGCCGTAGGCGGCGATCAGGTGCGCCGGGTCGGGACCCTCCAGGACGGTCGGCTTGCCCAGTCCGTCGAGGACGATGAAGCGCAGCAGGTTGCCGCGGGACTTCTTGTCGACCTGCATGGTCTGGAGCAGCTTGGGCCACTGGTCGCCGCGGTAGGTCAGCGGCAGGCCCACGGCGGCCAGGATCTCCCGGTGCCGGTCGGCCGTCGCGTCGTCCAGGCGGCCCGCGAGCCGGCCCAGTTCGGCGGCGAAGACCATGCCGACGGACACGGCCGCGCCGTGCCGCCACTTGTAGCGCTCGTTCTTCTCGATGGCGTGCGCGAGGGTGTGGCCGTAGTTGAGGACCTCCCGCAGGCCCGACTCCTTGAGGTCGCTGGAGACCACGTCGGCCTTGACCTGGATGGAGCGCACGATGAGCTCCGCGGTGTGCGGGCCGTCGGGCGTACGGGCCGCCGCCGGGTCCTCCTCGATCAGGTCGAGGATCACCGGGTCGGAGATGAATCCGGCCTTGATGATCTCGGCGAGGCCGCTGACGTAGTCGTTGACCGGCAGCGAGTCCAGCGCCGCCAGGTCGCACAGCACACCGGCCGGCGGGTGGAAGGCACCCACGAGGTTCTTGCCCTCGGCGGTGTTGATGCCGGTCTTGCCGCCGACGGCCGCGTCCACCATCGCGAGGACGGTGGTCGGTACGGCGATCCAGCGGACCCCGCGCAGCCAGCTGGCCGCGACGAAGCCCGCGAGGTCGGTGGTGGCTCCCCCGCCGACGCCGACGATCACGTCGGTGCGGGTGAATCCGGACTGGCCCAGTGCCTTCCAGCAGTAGGCGGCCACCTCGATCGTCTTGGCCTCCTCGGCGTTCGGCACCTGGATGGCGACCGCCTCGTAGCCCTGCTCGGCCAGGTCGTCGCGCAGTGCCTCACCGGTCGAGGCCAGCGCCTCGGGGTGGATCACGGCGACCCGCTGGGCCTTCGTACCGATCAGGGAGCCGAGCTCGCCGAGCAGCTGCCGCCCGACCAGCACGTCGTACGCGTCGTGTCCGGCGCTCGCGCCGACCTGGATCCGCGTCACCTGGTCTGTCATACGTCCTTCAACTCCAGAGCGTCGAGGACCGCCTGGGCGACCTCTTCGGGTGTGCGGTCGTCGGTGGCCACCACGACGCGCGCGACTTCGGTGTACAGGGGGCGCCGGGCGTCCATCAGCTCGCGCCACTGGCGGCGCGGGTTGACGGCCAGCAGCGGGCGGGCGGCGCCGAGGCCCACCCGGCGTACGGCTTCCTCGACGTCCATCGACAGGTAGGCGACGGGCAGGCCGGCGAGCAGTTCGCGGGTGCCCTCGTCGAGGACGGCGCCGCCGCCGAGGGCGAGGACTCCGGTGTGCCCGGCGACGGCGGCGGCGACCGCCTGCCGCTCCAGCTCGCGGAAGTACGGCTCGCCCTCGTCGACGAAGATGTCGGAGATCTCCCGGCCCTGGGCCGAGACGATGTCGGCGTCGGTGTCCCGGTAGGGGACGCCGAGCCGCTCGGCGAGCAGCGCCCCCACCGTGGACTTGCCGGAGCCCATGGGTCCGACGAGGACGACCAAGGGTCCGGCGGTCACCGGATCTGCAGGTTGTCGAGGTACGACCGGACGTTGCGGCGGGTCTCCGGGACGGAGTCACCGCCGAACTTCTCGACGACCGCGTCGGCCAGTACGAGGGCGACCATGGCCTCGGCGACGATGCCGGCGGCCGGCACGGCGCACACGTCGGAGCGCTGGTGGTGGGCCACCGTCGCCTCTCCGGTGGCCACGTCGACGGTCGCCAGTGCGCGCGGGACGGTCGCGATGGGCTTCATCGCGGCCCGTACGCGCAGCAGTTCGCCGGTGGTCAGGCCGCCCTCGGTGCCGCCTGCGCGGCCGGAGGTGCGCTTGATGCCCTCGGGGGTGGAGACGATCTCGTCGTGGGCCTGGGAGCCGGGCACGCGGGCCAGCTCGAAGCCGTCACCGACCTCGACGCCCTTGATGGCCTGGATGCCCATGAGGGCGCCGGCGAGACGGGCGTCGAGACGGCGGTCCCAGTGGACGTGCGAGCCGAGGCCGACCGGGACCCCGTACGCGAGCACCTCGACGACGCCTCCGAGGGTGTCGCCGTCCTTGTGGGCCTGGTCGATCTCGGCGACCATCGCCTTGCTCGCGTCGGCGTCGAGGCAGCGCACCGGGTCGGCGTCGAGCTTCTCGACGTCGGCGGGGGTCGGGTAGACGCCGTACGGGGCCTTGGCCGCGGCCAGCTCCACCACGTGCGAGACGATCTCGATGCCGGCGACCTCCTTGAGGAAGGACCGGGCGATCGCGCCGAGGGCGACGCGGGCGGCGGTCTCACGGGCGCTGGCGCGCTCCAGGATCGGCCGGGCCTCGTCGAAGCCGTACTTCTGCATGCCGGCGAGGTCGGCGTGGCCGGGGCGCGGACGGGTCAGCGGCGCATTGCGGCCGGTGTCCTTGAGCAGCGACGGGTCGACCGGGTCGGCCGACATGACCGTCTCCCACTTGGGCCACTCGCTGTTGCCGACCATCACGGCCACGGGGGAACCCAGCGACAGACCGTGCCGGACGCCGCCCAGGAAGGTGATCTCGTCCTGCTCGAACTTCATCCGGGCACCGCGGCCGTAGCCGAGCCGGCGCCGGGCCAAGTGGTCGGCCACCAGCTCGGTGGTGACCGGGACGCCGGCGGGAAGGCCCTCCAGCGTCGCCACCAGTGCCGGTCCGTGGGACTCCCCGGCGGTCAGCCAACGCAACCTGCTCAACGATGCTCCTCATGCTCGCGCCTGGTACAGCGACGGCGCGATCGGGTGCGCGGCCCGGACCCGCCTCACCCGATCCTCCCATGTCCGGAGGGGTTTCTCGGGCCCCGGTCCAGCCTTCGGACGCCCGAATGGTCAGCGGACCCGCCGGCCGCGCCCGCGGTGATAGGTGATCGCCGACCAGACGATGGTGGAACCGAGGAGTCCGATCGTGATCGCCTTGGTCCACAGGGGCAGGCCACCGAAGGCCACCCTGGCCATGTGGAAGAGCACGAAGGGGAGGTCCCACTTCGACGCGAGTACCTGCTCCGTGCCGTTCCCGTCCATGCCGCCCCCCGTGAATACGCAGGTGGAAAGCTTAACGGGAGGCCAGCGCCCGCTCTCCCGCAGCCCTCATGGCGGCGAGCGGACCCGGGGTCCGGCCCGTCATCAGCTCGACCTGGAGGACGGCCTGGTGCACCAGCAGGTCCAGCCCGCCGACGACCCGGCCGCCCCGATCCGACCAGGCCGCGGCCAGCGCGGTCGGCCAGGGGTCGTAGAGGACGTCGAAGAGGGTGCCCGCGCCTTCCGGGACGGAACCGGCCAGGGCGTCGGTGGTACCGGCCGGGGTGGTGGCGATCACCAGCGGCGCGGACAGGGCCTCGGCGGCCGCGGACCAGTCGGCCGTCCGGACGGGAACGCCGAGCCGCTCGCCCCACTGGCGCATCTCGTCGGCGCGGGCCTCGGAGCGGACGTACGCGGTGACCTCGCCGGAGCAGATCCGGGCGAGGGCTGCGAGCGCCGAGGAGGCGGTGGCCCCGGCGCCGAGGATGGCGGCCGAGGGCACCTTCTCGACGCCGCGCTCGTGGAGCGCGGCGACGATTCCGGGGATGTCGGTGTTGTCGCCGAGGCGCCGGCCGTCCTCGGTGAACACGACGGTGTTGACCGTCTCGACGGAGGCGGCCGTGTCGCTGATGCCGTCCAGCAGCGGGATGACCGCCCGCTTGAGCGGCATGGTCAGGGACAGTCCCGCCCACTCGGGGCCGAGGTCTGCCACGAACGCGGGGAGCGCGGCCTCGTCGATCTCGAAGCGGTCGTACGACCAGTCGTCGAGGCCGAGCTCCTGATAAGCGGCGCGGTGCAGCACCGGCGAGAGCGAGTGCTCGATGGGCGAACCCAACACCGCGGCCCTTATGCGTGACATGTCCTGCTAACCGCCGTTCTTCTGCTTCTGCCGTTCCTGGAACTCGTCGGCCAGCTTCGTGTGCTCTTCGTAGGTCTTGGTGAAGGTCGTCGTGTGACCGTCGACCGACACGAAGAACATCCAGCCACCGTGGTCCGGGCTGAGCGTAGCGGTCAGAGCGTCCAGGCCCGGGTTGTTGATCGGACCGGTCGGCAGCCCCTTGATGAAGTGCGTGTTGTAGGGGTTGTCGAAGGCCTGGGCTTCCTTCAGGTTGAAGTTGATCTCGCTCTGGTTCTTGACGTAGTTGTACGTCGAGTCGAACTGGAGCTTCTGGTTGGTGACGTCGTTGGTCTTCTTGAGGCGGTTGTAGACCACCTCGGCCATCTTCCGGAAGTCGTCGTGGTTCTTGCCCTCGGCGTTGACGAGGCTGGCGACCGTGACCACCTGGAGCGGATTCTCCAGGCCCAGCTCCTTGGCCTTGCCCTCGATGCCCAGCTCCGCGTACTTGTCGGTCGCGTTCTTGACCATCTGCTTGAGCAGGGAGTCGGGGGTGCTGTCCTTGCTGAGGTCGTAGCGCGCCGGGTACAGGAAGCCCTCGAGCGGGTCGATGAGCTTCGGGTTGTTGTTCGCCCAGGCCGGCAGGCCGAGGTTCTTGACCTCGCGCTTGGCGATCTCGGCGGTGGTGCCCTCCTGCTGGCCCAGCTTCTTGTCGATCGCCGCGTACACGGAGGAGTTGCGCATGCCCTCGGTGACGGTGATGACGTTCAGCTTCGAGGGGTCGCTCATCACCTCGACGGCGGACGCGGCCGACATCTTCTTCCGGAGCGGGTAGACACCGGCCTGGATGGCCTTGCCCGGCGGGAGCTTGGCCGCTGCGTCGGCGAAGGCCTGACCGCTGGCGACGACGCCCGCCTTCTTGAGGATCATGCCCATCTGCATCAGGCCGGACCCCTTGGGGATCTCGACCTCGACGATCTCGCCGGTTCCCTCGCCCGCGAAGTCCTCGGCCGAGCTGAATCTGGCCTTGATGTAGTTGTAGCCGTAGTAGCCGCCACCGCCGACCACGCCGATGATGACGACCGCGGCGACCAGGCAGGCCATGCCGTTGCGCTTCTTGGGGCTGCCGCCCTTCGAGCGGCCACCCCGGCGCCCGTCACCGGGCTCGTCACCGTCGTCGTCGCCGTCCCGGCCGCCGCCCGCGGTGAGGAGGCCGCTCTCCGGCTCTTCCTCCTCCTCGACCGGTTTCGGTTCGAGGTGCCGCCGGCCCGGGGGCTGCGGCGGCGCGTAGGCGTCCTCGGTGCTGTAGTGGTCCGGGGCCTCACCGGGGTAGTCCGTCACGGGCTGCTGGGTGTAGGGGTCCACACCCGCGTACGGGCCGGTCTGCACCGCGGAGGTGTATTGGACCTGGCCGGTGTCCCAGCCCTGGCTGTCGTACACCGGCTGCGGCTGCTGGGGCTGTGCCTGCTGCTGGGCATAGGCCTGCTGCTGGTCGGCGTACTGCTGCTGCGCGTACTGCTGCGGCTGCGCCTGCGCCTGCTGCGGGTACTGGCCCTGCTGGTACTGCCCCTGCTGGTACTGCTGCTGCCCGTACTGCCCCTGCTCGTACTGGGGCTCCTGCGGGAACTGCTGCTGGTGCTCCGGGTACTGCTGGTACTGCTGATGCTGGGGGTACTGCTGCTGGTACTGAGGCTCCTGCGGGAACTCCTGCTGCGGGGCACCGCCGTAAGGCACCTGACCCTGCTGGGTCTGGTGCCCGGTCCACCCCTGGTCCCCGTACAGGGGGTCCTCGGGGTGCCAGGGTTCGGGGCCACGGCCCCGGCCATACTCAGTCATCGGTCCCCTAGAGCCGCGAGACGGAGGCCACGGACTCCGTCATCCGTGGCACCCGGTTCCGCCTCATTGACGGTGGGCGACGGCTGTTCGAATGCCGTCTCATCGCGCGGAACGTTACCGTATCGCGATCAGACAACCACTTCGACGCACTCACCGGGCGGATTACCTGATACCCGTTCGGTCTCAAGAGCGTTCTGAAGGATGACCACAGCGGCCGCCTGATCGATGACCGACCGGCCCTTCTTGGCGTTCTTCCCGGAGGCCCTCAGCCCCTGTGCGGCGGTGACCGTGGTCATCCGCTCGTCCACCAGACGGACCGTCACCGGCTTGATGCCCTTCGCGAGTTCGTTCGCGAAGACGCGCACCTTGGCCGCGGCCGGCCCCTCCCGCCCGCTGAGCGAGCGAGGGAGGCCGACCACGACTTCGAGGGGCTCGTACTCCTCGACGAGCTGCCGCAGCCGCCGGTGGGCGAAGGGGATGTCCCGGCCCGGAACGGTTTCCACCGGTGTGGCCAGCACCCCGTCGGGGTCGCACGAGGCGACCCCGATGCGGGCGTCACCGACGTCGATGGCGAGCCGGCGGCCGCGGCGCAGCGTCATCGTCAGACCGTCTCGACGACGAGGCGCTCGACGGCGCTGATGGCCTCCGGGATCGCTCCCGGGTTCTGGCCGCCGCCCTGGGCCACGTCCGGCTTGCCGCCACCGCCGCCACCGAGGGTCTTGGCGGCCGTACGGACCAGGTCGCCGGCCTTGAGGCCGCGCTCGCGGGCGGCCTCGTTGGTGGCGATGACGGTCAGCGGGCGGTCGTTCGCCGTGGTGAACAGGGCCACCACGGCCGGGCGGTCGCCCTGGATGCGGCCGCGGACGTCGAGGACCAGCTTGCGCAGGTCGTCGGCGCCGGTGCCGTCCGGGACGGTGCCGACGACGAGGGCGACGCCGCGGATGTCCTGGGCGCCTGCGGCCAGACCGGCGGCGGCCTGGAGGACCTTCTCCGCGCGGAACTTCTCGATCTCCTTCTCGGCGTCCTTCAGCTTGCCGAGCATGGAGGCGATCTTCTCCGGAAGCTCCTCCGGGCGGCCCTTGACCAGCTCCTGGAGCTGGGCGACGACCGTGTGCTCCTTGGCGAGGAAGTTGTACGCGTCCACACCCACCAAGGCCTCGACGCGGCGCACGCCGGAGCCGATGGAGGACTCGCCGAGCAGCTTCACCAGACCCAGCTGGGCGGTGTTGCCGACGTGCGTGCCGCCGCACAGCTCCTTGGAGAAGTCGCCGATGGTGACCACGCGGACGCGCTCGCCGTACTTCTCGCCGAATTCGGCGATGGCACCCTGCTTCTTCGCCTCGTCGATGCTCATGATCTCGGCGGTGACGTCGAGTTCGCGCGACAGCACGTCATTGATCTTCTGCTCGACGTCGGTGAGGACCGAGCCGGGGACGGCGTTCGGGGAACCGAAGTCGAAGCGGAAACGGCCGGGGCTGTTCTCGGAACCGGCCTGGGCGGCCGTCGGGCCGAGGGCGTCGCGCAGCGCCTGGTGGGTCAGGTGCGTGGCCGAGTGGGCGCGGGCGATGGCCCGGCGGCGGTTGATGTCGATGGCGGCGTACGCGGAGGCGCCCACCGTCACCTCGCCGACCTGGACGGAGCCCTTGTGCACGGAGACGCCCGGGACCGGCTGCTGCACGTCGCGGACGACGATGACGGCGCCCGAGTCGAGCTTGATGCGGCCCTGGTCGGCGAGCTGGCCGCCGCCCTCCGCGTAGAAGGGGGTGCGGTCCAGGACGACCTCGACCTCGTCGCCCTCGGAGGCGGCGGGCGCGGAGACGCCGTTGACCAGCAGGCCGACGATGGTGGACTCGCCCTGGGTGGTGGCGTAGCCGGTGAACTCGGTGGCGCCGGAGCCGTCGGCGATCTCCCGGTAGGCGGACATGTCCGCGTGGCCGGTCTTCTTGGCCTTGGCGTCGGCCTTGGCGCGGTCGCGCTGCTCCTGCATCAGGCGGCGGAAGCCGGGCTCGTCCACGGAGAGGCCCTGCTCGGCGGCCATCTCCAGGGTGAGGTCGATCGGGAAGCCCCAGGTGTCGTGGAGCAGGAACGCCTTGTCGCCGGAGAGGACCGTGCCGCCGGCGGCCTTGGTCTCGGTCACGGCGGTGTCGAGGATGTTGGTGCCGCCCTTGATGGCCTTCAGGAAGGCGGCTTCCTCGGCGAGCGCGACGGTCTCGATGCGCTTGCGGTCGGTGACGAGCTCCGGGTACTGCTGGCCCATCGTGTTGATCACGACGTCGACCAGGGCCTGGACCACGGGTCCGGTGGCGCCCATGAGGCGCATGTTGCGGATGGCGCGGCGCATGATGCGGCGCAGCACGTAGCCGCGGCCCTCGTTGCCGGGGGTGACGCCGTCGCCGATGAGCATGGTCGAGGTGCGGATGTGGTCGGCGACCACGCGCAGCGAGACGTCCGTGCTCTGGGCGGCGCCGTACCGCACGCCGGTGAGCTCGGTGGCCTTGTCCATGACCACGCGCAGGGTGTCGGTCTCGTACATGTTCTGCACGCCCTGCAGGATCATCGCGAGGCGTTCGAGGCCGAGACCGGTGTCGATGTTCTTCGACGGCAGGTCACCGAGGATCGGGAAGTCTTCCTTCCCGTCGCCGGCGCCGCGCTCGTACTGCATGAAGACCAGGTTCCAGATCTCCACGTAGCGCTCGTCGTTGACGGCCGGGCCGCCCTCGACGCCGAACTCGGGGCCGCGGTCGTAGTTGATCTCGGAGCAGGGGCCGCAGGGGCCGGGGACGCCCATGGACCAGAAGTTGTCCTTCTTGCCCAGGCGCTGGATCCGCTCGGCCGGGACGCCGATCTTCTCGCGCCAGATCTGCTCGGCCTCGTCGTCGTCGAGGTAGACGGTGATCCAGAGCTTCTCCGGCTCCAGGCCGTAGCCGCCGTCCGCCACGGAGCTGGTCAGCAGCTCCCAGGCGTACTTGATGGCGCCTTCCTTGAAGTAGTCGCCGAAGGAGAAGTTGCCGCACATCTGGAAGAACGTGCCGTGGCGGGTGGTCTTGCCGACCTCTTCGATGTCCGGCGTACGGACGCACTTCTGGACGCTGGTGAGCGTGGGGGCCGGGGGCTTGGTCTCCCCCAGGAAGTAGGGCTTGAACGGCACCATGCCGGCGGGCACCAGCAGCAGAGTCGGGTCGTCCGCGATGAGCGACGCCGAAGGGACAACGGCGTGACCGCGCTCCTCGAAGAAGCTCAGCCAGCGGCGGCGAATTTCGGCCGACTCCATCAGTGGTCCTCATTCCGGTCGTACGAAAGGTTGGGGCGGTAGGTGGTCTTGTCGTTCTCGATGGCCCGCAGCCGCCGCGGCCCGGGAAGGGCCGTGACGTTGTCGGGCCGCACCGGGTCCAAGGCGTCCCGCCCGAGCCCCAGTGCGTCGTTCAGCTCGTCCTCGCGCTGCGTCATTCCCGCCTTGACGTCGAGGGCGAAGTCCTTGAGGCGGTGACCCGCCTCCACGGCCTTGTCGGCCGCCTGGGCGGCGAGGCTCTCCGGCGTCAGCTTCTTCAGCTGGCGGTTGACCTTGGTGGTGGCCCACACGCCGGCGGCTGCGCCTGCGGTGAACCAGAAGGCTCGGCGGAACATCGGCGGTCTCAGCCCTTCTGCCTGCGGCGCCGGGCGGCGGGCACCGTACGGCCAACGATCACGGTTCGTCGGGATTTCTTCGGCGGCACGCCGCCCGACGTCGCGGCATCCCCCTTGCCCAGCGCCTTGCGGACGCCGTAGCCGAAGGCCGCGACCTTCACCAGGGGCCCGCCGAAGGCGGTGGCGACGGTGGAGGACAGGGCGGAGGCGTTGGAGGTGACCTCCTGGACGTCGCTCGCGATGGCGTCGACCCGGTCGAGCTGGGTGCGCGCGGAGCGGACGGTGGTGGAGGCGTCGGCCAGCAGCGGGACGGCCTGGTCGGTCACGTCGGCCACCAGCTTGGTCGTCGCCCTCAGTACCTGGGCCAGCCTCACCAGCGCCACGGCCAGGAAGGAGATCAGGATGGCCCAGAAGACGGCCACGATGATCCCGGCCACCTCTACACCGGACACGTCACACCGCTCTCTGTCTGTTCCTGAAGTGCAGGACTATTCGCCCTCCGACCCTATCGCGCCGGAGATCCCCGGCCGTACCCGAATTCGGGGAGGACGGGACCCGTCTTGAACGCAGCGCATCCGGACCAGTACCCTCCGTGTCCCATGGGACAGAGACCCCTTCGAAGTACCGCCGGGGGCAATCTTCCCTCGGAGCTCAGCCGGTTCATCGGGCGGGGTGGCGAACTCGCCGAGCTGGGACGGCTCCTGGAATGCTCCCGGCTCGTGACGGTGACCGGCGTGGGCGGGGTGGGCAAGTCCCGGCTCGCGCTCGCGGCCGCCCGGGGCGCCGCCGAGGGAGCGCAGGAACGCTACTGCGACGGGGTGTGGCTGGCGGAGCTGGCCACCGTACGGGACCCCGCGCTGCTGGAGCTCGCCCTCGCCGAGGCGCTGGAGCTGACCGACCACACCACCCGCCCGCCCCGTGCCGTCCTGGCCGAGCACCTGGCCGGGCGCCGGGTGCTGCTGGTCCTGGACGGTTTCGAGCAGCTGGTCGACGAGTGCGCCGACCTGGTACGGGAGCTGCTGCGCCGCTGCCCCGGCCTGCACGTCCTCGCGGCGGGCCGGCGCCCGCTGGCCCTGGAGGGGGAGCTGCTCCTTCCGCTGGCCCCGCCGGTCCCCGAGGAGGCGCTGGCCCTGCTGACGGCGCGGGCCTGCGCGGCGGACCCGGCCTTCGCCGTGACCGCGGACAACCGGGCCGCGCTGGTGGAGCTGTGCGCCCGGCTCGACGGGATCCCGCTGGCCCTGGAGCTGGCGGCGGGCCGGCTGCGCACGCTGTCGCCCGCGCAGGTGCTCGCCCGGCTGGAGGACCGCTTCGCGCTGCTGACGGGCGGTGCGCGCGGCGGGCCGGCCCGGCACCGGGCGCTGCGCACGGCCATCGGCTGGAGCCATGAGCTGTGCACCCCGGCGCAGCGGCTGCTGTGGGCGCGGCTGTCGGTGTTCGCCGGGCAGTTCGACCTCGACGCCGTCGAATACGTGTGCGCGGGCCCGGACCTGCCGGTGGAGGAGGTGCTGGACCTGGTCGGGGAGCTGGTGGCCCAGTCCCTGCTGGTCCGGGAGGAGACGCCCGCCGGGGTGCGCCTGCGCATGCTGGAGACCGTACGGGTCTACGGGGCGGGCTGGCTGGAGTCGCTCGGCGACGCCGGCCGCCTGCGCCGGCGCCACCGGGACTGGTACGTGGGGCTGGCCACGTGGTGCGAGCTGGACTGGTTCAGCCCGCGCCAGCAGGAGGTGGCCGCGCTGGTGGAGGTGGAGCTGCCGAACCTCCGGCTCGCTCTGGAGTGCTGCCTGGACGAGCCGGACGAGGCGCATCTGGGCCAGTACCTGGCGGGGACCCTGTGGTTCTACTGGGCCGGCTGCGGGCGGCTGACCGAGGGCCGGCACTGGCTGGAGCGGACCCTGGAACCGGTGGACCGGGCGGCGGGCGAGTACGAGAACTCGCGGCTGAAGGCCCTGTGGGTACTGGGCTACGTCGCGGCGCTCCAGGGCGACGCGGCGGCCTCGATGAGCGCCCTGTACGAGTGCCGGGACGGGGCGGCGCAGAGCGGCAACCCGGTGGCGACGGCCTACGCCGTGCACCGGATGGGCTGTCTGGCGCTGGTCTCGGACGACATGGCGCGGGCCCGGGAGCTGCTGGGCTCGGCGCTGGAGCAGTACCGGGCGGCCGGCGAGCTGAACAGCAACGTGCTGATGTGCCAGGTGGAGCTGGGGATGGCCCTGGCCTTCCTCGGCGACCTGCCGGGGGCGCTCGCGCTGTGCGGGGAGGTCCGGGAGATCTGCGAGGAGCACGGGGAGCGCTGGACGAAGGCGTACGCCCTGTACGTCCTCGCATACGCGGCCCTCGACGCGGGGCGTACGCGGGAGGCGCGGCAACTGCTGACCGAGTGCGTGGCGATCAACCACGTCTTCCACGATCTGGTCGGGCTGGTCCTCGCGCTGGAGCTGCTGGCGCTGGTCACGGTCGCGGAGGGGGACGCGGCCGAGGCCGCGGTGCTCCAGGGCGCGGCGGAGCCGATGTGGGGCGGGGTCGGGCTCCAGCTGTTCGGCTCGGGCTACTTCAACGCCCCCCGGCTGATGTGCCGGGAGCAGGCGGGCGAGCTGCTGGGCGCCGAGCGCTACGCGGCGTACGAGGCCGAGGGGCGGGAGCTGAGCCGTGAGGCGCTGGTGGGGCGGGCGCTGCGCGATCCGGAGGAACGCGGCGCCGGCCCCGGCGGCGTGCCCCGGCAGCCGGGGCGGCCGCGCGGCTCGCGGGTGTCGACGGGCGCGGCGACGGAGCAGCCGTAGCGGCGGGGCCGGTCCCGGAACAGGGCCGGTCCCGGGACAGGAAAACCCGCCGCCCCCCGGAGGGGACGGCGGGTCGACCAGCCAGTGAGACTAGGCCTGCATCAGCGGGCGTAGTACTCGACGACGAGCTGCTCGTCGCAGATGACCGGAATTTCCTTGCGGTTCGGGTCGCGGTCCAGGCGGAAGGCCAGGGCCTTCAGGTTGACCTGCAGGTAGCGCGGGGTCTCGCCCTCGCCTGCGTAGCCACCCTCGCGGGCAACCTGGAACGGAACCTTCTCGCGGCTGCGCTCGCGCACGGTGATGACGTCGTCCGGACGGACACGGAACGACGGCTTGTCGACCTTGTCACCGTTGACCTCGATGTGGCCGTGAACGACCATCTGGCGGGCCTGGTAGATGGTGCGGGCGATGCCCGAACGCAGAACCAGGGCGTCGAGGCGACGCTCGAGCTCGACGACAAGCGCCTCGCCCGTCTTGCCTTCGGCCTTCTTGGCGCGGTCGTACGCGCGGGCCATCTGACGCTCAGAGATGTCGTACTGAGCGCGCAGACGCTGCTTCTCCAGCAGACGAACCTTGTAGTCCGAGTTCTGCTTGCGGCCACGGCCGTGCTCGCCCGGCGGGTAGGGGCGGGCCTCGAAGTACTTGACGGCCTTCGGGGTCAGTGCAATGCCGAGGGCACGCGACTTCTTGACCTTGGGTCGCTTCTGGTTCACGGGGAACCTACCTCCATGTAAGTTAGGTGAGGCTTACCTTAGCGAGGAGGACGTAATGTCTCGACCACATGGGATCCCCCTGCCCAGTGCGCATCGAAGTTCGGATTCCAACGAAACGGAATCCGCTTTCGACGACGATAAGCAAGGTCAGCCGCGTCCCAGGGAAGGCGTTCGGCAGCTCACCGGAGCCGAACGCGTACGAACCCTCGTAGAGTCCAACGCCTCAGTATCCCTCACGCTGATCGGTGCTCGTGACAGTCACGAGGCCGAGGAGTTCGGGACAGGGCTGCCGGTCGCGCGGACCGTCACCCCGGACGGGGACGTGATTCTCCTTGTCTCAGGGGAATCCACGGCTGCCAGGGCAGCCGCTCACGCCCAGGACGACGACCTCACCGCCGTGATCGAGATCACGGATGTGGCGCCGGTGTCCGTGCCCCATCGTATCCGAGGCCGCGCCTGGCTCGCCGGTTGGCTGACGCCGGTGCGCGGGGACGAGCGCGCGGCCTGCGCGGCGCTGCTCGCGGAGCGGCATCCGGTGGGCGAGCTGCTGGGCATGCGGGAGTCCCAGGACCCCCCGGCGGATGCTCTTCGGGGCGGCGGCCGCCCGGCCTGGATGATGCTGCGCCTGGAGGTCGGCGAGATCTCGGTCGACGACCTGTGGGGCGCCGAGCACGTGGACCCGGAGGACCTGGCCGCGGCGGAGCCGGACCCGATGGTCGCGCACGAGACGGAGCTGCTGCAGCACCTGCACTCCGCCCACGGCGACCGGCTCGGCGAGCTGTGCGGGCTGCTGGGCGCCCGCGAGGCCCGCGGCATGACCGCCGTCCCGCTCTCCCTGGACCGCCTCGGCCTGCGCGTCCGCTTCACCGGCGGCGCCACCGGCTCCTTCGACGCCCGCTTCGACTTCCCGGAGCCGGTCGCCGACATCTGCGGCCTGCGCCGGGCGATGCACTCCCTGTTCTCGGCGGCTTCGCACTAGGCCGTCTCTTTCGGATCTTGTCGGATCAGCCCGGGTCGTCCGGTGCGGTACATCGCAAGGCGGAGGGGCGCCCGTGTACTGGACGTACTCGGGCGCCCCGACAACGCGGCGAGGTGCCGTGCCGGGCGGGCCGGGCCCGACAAGATCCGGAAGAGACGGCCCAGGCCGTGGTCAGGGGGTGCAGGTGGCCAGCATGTCCTGGAGGGCGAGCTTCTCCGGCGCGGTCACGGTCAGCCCGTACTTGGCCTTGATGCCGGTGTAGCGGCGCGCGTACTCGCACCAGTACGCCCGCCGGGGCGGCCGCCACTTGTCGGCCGTCCTGCTGCCCTTGTCGTAGTTGGTCTGCTTGTCCACGGCGAGCAGTACGTCGAGGTCGTTGGCGTACTCCAGCCTGCGCTGCGGGGTCCACGCGTACGCGCCGCCCCGCCAGGCGGCGCCGAGCGCGACGACGTGGTCGGTCTGGATCTGCGAGGCCCGCCGGTAGGTGTAGGGCAGCTCCTTGCCGGTGTACGGGTCGTGCAGCACCCCGGAGAGCACGACGCACGGGTTCCGGTCCCCCTCGCGGAGCTCCTTGAGGTCCCGGCGCAGCACGTCGTCGCGGGTGTCACAGCCGTTGCGCCCGCCGACGGCACCGGTCTCGTCGGACCAGTACTTGCCGAAGTTCTCGCGCTTGTACGTCTGCCAGTTGCGGCCCCACTCGACCTTCAGCCCGGCCAGCTGCGCCTGGGCGGTGCGCGCGTCCGGCGGGAACCCTGCCCCGGTGAGCGGCACCTGCGCGACCAGCGCGGCCGCGCTGGCGCGTGCCGTCCCGGCGTCTTCGTGATGGCATCCGGCCGCCGCGGGCCCGGCGAGGGCGAGCGCGAGGACGACGGCGAACGGCCGGGACGGAGCCATGCCCGGAGCCTAGGCTCCGCCGCCCCGCCCCCCGCGCGGCCACGCCGGAGCCACGAGGTGCTGACCGCGCCGGAGCCGCCCGCCCGGCGGGGCCCCCGCCACCCGGCCCGGCGCCCGGCCTAGGAGGTGGCGCCGCGCAGCCGGTCGCGGACCTTTTCCACCACGTCCGCGTAGCGGGCCTCCGCGCCGTAGCGCGTCGGCTCGTAGTACCGCTTCCCCTGGATCTCGTCCGGTGCGTACTGCTGCGCGGCGATCCCGCCCGGCACGTCGTGCGGGTACACGTACCCCTGCGCGTGCCCCAGCTTCGCCGCGCCCTTGTAGTGCCCGTCGCGCAGGTGCGCGGGAACGGCGCCGGCCAGCCCCGCCCGTACGTCGGCCAGCGCCGCGCCGATCGCGGTCGTCGCGGTGTTCGACTTCGGGGCCAGCGCCAGCGCGATCGTGGCGTGCGACAGGGTCAGCGCCGCCTCCGGGAAGCCGATCATCGCCACCGCCTGGGCCGCGGCGACCGCGATCGGCAGGGCCGTCGGATCCGCCAGCCCGATGTCCTCGCTCGCGGAGATCATCAGGCGGCGCGCGATGAACCGGGGGTCTTCACCGGCCTCGATCATCCGCGCCAGGTAGTGCAGCGCGGCGTCCACGTCCGAGCCGCGGATCGACTTGATCAGCGCGCTCGCCACGTCGTAGTGCTGGTCGCCGTCCTTGTCGTACCGGACCGCCGCACGGTCGACCGCCTCCTCCAGCGTCTGGAGGGTGATCTCGTCCTCTTCCTTGGCGAGGGCCGATCCGGCGCCGGCCTCCAGCGCGGTCAGCGCCCGCCGGGCGTCGCCGCCGGCGATCCGCAGCAGGTGCGCCTCCGCGTCCGCCGGGAGGGAGACGGCTCCGCCCAGTCCTCGCTCCTCGGTGAGCGCGCGCCGCATCAGCGCGCTCAGGTCCTCGTCCGTCAGCGGTTCCAGCGTCAGCAGCAGCGAGCGCGAGAGCAGCGGCGAGATGATCGAGAAGTACGGGTTCTCGGTGGTGGCCGCGATCAGCGTCACCCAGCGGTTCTCGACGGCCGGGAGCAGCGAGTCCTGCTGTGCCTTGCTGAAGCGGTGGATCTCGTCGAGGAAGAGGACGGTCTCCTTGCCGTAACCACCGGCCGCGCGCTTGGCGCCCTCGATGACGGCCCGTACCTCTTTGACGCCCGCCGTGATGGCGGAGAGCTCCACGAAGCGCTTCTGGGTGGCCTGGCTGACCACGTACGCCAGCGTGGTCTTTCCGATGCCCGGCGGGCCCCAGAGGATCACCGAGGAGGCACCGGCCGGGCCGCCGGCCCCTTCCTCGACCAGCCGCCGCAGCGGTGATCCGGGTTTCAGCAGGTGCTGCTGGCCGACGACCTCGTCCAGGGTGCGCGGGCGCATCCGGACGGCGAGCGGGGAGCTCGCGGGGTCCTTCTCCCTGCGGTCTTCGGCAGCTGCGGTGAACAGGTCTGGTTCCACACAGGAAGCCTATGCGAGCCCACCGACAGGGCCGTCCGCCGTCAGGAGGTCCAGAAGTCCCACCAGCGGGTCAGGATCAGCATCCCGATGATCCCGACGTGCAGCACGGGCAGGACCCAGGTGAACTCGTCGAGGAAGGACTTGACCCAGCCCGGGGCGGGCAGCAGTCCGTTGCGGACGTTGTGCGCGGTGACGTACCAGAACATGAAGATCGTGGCGACCCAGGCCAGGCAGCACCACAGGCAGAGCGAGTTGATGTTGTACAGCGACTGGTACATGAGCCAGGTGCAGAAGGCGACGCCGAAGAGCGTGCCGGCGTTGAAGGTCAGCCAGTACCAGCGGCGGAAAGCGGCCCCGGCGAGCAGGCTCATGCCGACGCAGATCACGATGCCGTAGGCGACGAGTCCGAGCATCGGGTTCGGGAAGCCGAAGGCCGACGCCTGGTCGCTCGTCATGATGTTGCCGCAGGAGACGATCGGGTTCAGGCTGCAGGCCGGCTTGAAGTCCGGGTCCTCGAGCAGCTTGAACTTGTCGATCGTGATCACCCAGGCGGCGAGCAGCCCCGCGGCGCCGGTGATCACCAGCAGCAGGGCCAGGGCCCGGCTCCCTCCGACGGTCCTGCCCCGGGCGGTGTCCGCGTCCGCGCTTCGTGTCGTCATACCGCCCGCTCCACATCTGCCAGGTGATCAAGCACGGGCCATTGTGCCGCATGAGCCTGTGAACGGGCGGGGCCGGGGAAACATCCTTCGGCCCCGCCCTGTGCACTCCCCGGCCGCTGCCGTCAGGCGAGGCGGGCCCGGACCGTATCGACCAGCTCGGCGACGGGCACGGAGGCCTGCTCGCCGGACTCCATGTCCTTCAGCTGGACGACGCCCTCGGCGAGGTCCCGCTCGCCGACCACGACGGCGAAGCGCGCGCCGCTGCGGTTGGCGTCCTTCATGGCGCCCTTGAGGCCCTTGCCGCCGTACGACATGTCCGCGGCGACACCCGCCTTGCGCAGCTGCGTCACCAGCCCGAACACGGTCGGCTTGGCCTCGCCCAGTGCCACCGCGAAGACCGTCGTCGCCGCCGGGATGTCCAGCTCGATGCCCTCGGCCTCGAGGGCCAGGACCGTGCGGTCCACGCCGAGCGCCCAGCCCACCGACGGCAGGGCCGGTCCGCCGATCATCTCGGACAGGCCGTCGTAGCGGCCGCCGCCGCCCACGGCAGACTGCGCGCCCAGGCCGTCGTGGACGAACTCGAAGGTGGTGCGGGTGTAGTAGTCCAGTCCGCGCACCAGCTTCTCGTCGTCCTCGAAGACGACGCCGGCAGCCGTGATCAGCTCCCGCACCTCCTCGTGGTACGCCTTGCACGCGTCGCACAGGTAGTCCCGCAGCACCGGGGCGCCGACGAGCTGCTTCTGCACGTCGGCCCGCTTGTCGTCGAGCACGCGCAGCGGGTTGATCTCGGCCCGGCGGACGGTCTCCTCGTCGAGGTCGAGGCCGCGCAGGAAGGTCTGCAGCGCCTCGCGGTAGACGGGGCGGCACTCCTTGTCGCCGAGCGAGTTCAGCAGGATGCGGAAGTTCGACAGGCCGAGGGTGCGGTAGGCCTGGTCGGCCAGGATGATCAGCTCGGCGTCCAGGGCCGGGTCCTCGGCACCGATCGCCTCCGCGCCCACCTGCGAGAAGTGGCGGTAGCGGCCCTTCTGCGGGCGCTCGTAGCGGTAGTAGGAGCCGGAGTACCACAGCTTGGCCGGCAGGTTGCCCTGCTTGTGGAGGCTGGCCTCCAGGGCCGCGCGCAGCACGGAGGCGGTGCCCTCGGGGCGCAGGGCGAGGTTGGTGCCACCCTTGGTGGTGAGGGTGAACATCTCCTTGGTGACGATGTCGGTGGACTCGCCGACACCGCGGGCGAAGAGGTTCACGTCTTCAAAGCCCGGCGTCTCGATGTAGCCGTACCCGGCCTTGCGCAGCGGGGCGGAGATGGCGTCGCGGACCGCCAGGTATTTGGCCGAGTACGGCGGGATCAGGTCGTACGTGCCCTTGGGGGCCTTGAAAGTGCTCACGAAACTCTCGTCACATTCCTCGTCGTGGAGCGGCGGTGCCGTCTCCGAGCCCGGCGGCGACCTCCCGCAGGTACGGGTTGGTCGCGCGCTCGCGGCCGATGGTGGTCTGGGGACCGTGGCCGGACAGCACCACGGTCGAGTCGTCGAGCGGCAGGCACACACGGCCCAGCGACTCGAGCATCTCGGCGTGGGAGCCGCCGGGCAGGTCGGTGCGTCCGATGGAGCCGGCGAAGAGCAGGTCGCCCGAGAAGAAGACCGGCGGAATGTCGGCCAGCTCGGGCATCCTGAAGGTCACCGACCCCTTGGTATGCCCCGGCGCGTGCGCCACGGAGAAGTCCATTCCGGCCAGTTTCAGCGCGGCGCCGTCGGCCAGCTCGCGGACGTCGTCCGGCTCCCCCACGGTCAGCTCGCCCATGAGAGGCATCCCGATGGAGCGGCCGAGGGCCTTCTCCGGGTCGCTCATCATGTAGCGGTCCTCGGGGTGGATCCAGGCCGGTACGTCGTGTGCTCCGCACACCGGGACCACCGAGGCCACATGATCGATGTGGCCGTGGGTCAGAACGACCGCGACGGGCTTGAGCCGATGCTTCTTCAGCGTCTCCTCGACACCCTGGGCGGCCTGATGGCCCGGGTCGATGATGACGCACTCCTCACCGGCGGCGGGGGCGACCACGTAGCAGTTGGTGCCCCAAGCGCCTGCGGGGAACCCGGCAATCAGCACGTTCGTCCTCAATCGTCGTCCGGCGGGAGGCTGCAGACAGGAATCCTGCTGCTCAGAGCCTACCGGCGCCGCTCATTACACAGCGAACCCATATACGGTACGGCCTATCCCAGCCCGGACAGCAGTAGCAGACACGTACAAGGAGACGACCCGGTGGTCACGAGCGATCAGCGACGGCGACAGCTCGCCAAGGAGAAGTACGAGCGCCAGCAGAAGCGCCGGGCCGAGGCCCGGAAGAAGTCGCGCCAGCGCGCGGCCGTGATCGGCGCGGCAGTGGCCGTGGTGATCGCGACGCTGGTGGGCCTGATCGTCGGCGGGGTCTTCGACAAGGACAAGAAGGACCAGGCCGCGGACCCGTCCGCGAGCCCGTCGGCCTCGGCGAGCGAGCCGGCGCCCAAGCAGTCCCCGTCGCCGGAGATGGCGATCGACCAGAAGGGGAAGTACACCTTCGCGCTGAAGACCAGCGCGGGTGACATCAACTTCACGATGGACGCGGCGAAGACCCCGCAGACCGTGAACTCCTTCAAGTCGCTCGCCGACAAGGGCTACTTCGACAACACCAAGTGCCACCGGCTGACGGCCGGCGGGATCTTCGTGCTCCAGTGCGGCGACCCCGAGGGCACCGGCCGGGGCGGCCCGGGCTACAACATCCCGGACGAGAACCTGGACTCCCTGGGCAAGGCCAACGAGCAGGGCCAGGTCGTGTACCCGGCCGGCACGGTGGCCATGGCCAACACGGGCCAGCCCGGCTCGGGCGGCAGCCAGTTCTTCCTGGTCTACAAGGACAGCCCGCTGACGCCGACGTACACCCCGTTCGGCAAGATCGACGCGGCCGGCCTGAAGGTCCTGGAGGAGATCGCGAAGGCGGGTACGGTCGACGGCGGCCAGGACGGCGCGCCGAAGACCGAGGTCAAGATCGAGAAGGGCGCGGTCACGCAGAACTGACGTGATGCGGCGACCCCGGGCCCGGCCGGCCCGCCGCCCGTACGCCGATATTCCGTCGTGCGGGATGCGGACAGCCGGCCCGGCGGTCGCCTATGTTGGCGTTGTGCAGGGCGGGCGCTGCCCGCCCCAGGAAACTGTGGACGATGCCCAGGGGGTGAACCCCTCGCAAGGCATCAGGTGGAGGAGGCGCTGTGAGCAGCGACCCGTGGGGCCGAGTCGACGAGACGGGCACCGTGTACGTGCGTACTTCCGATGGCGAGCAGGTCGTCGGATCGTGGCAGGCCGGCACCCCTGAGGAGGCCCTGGCCTATTTCGAGCGCAAGTACGAGGGCCTGGTGGTCGAGATCGGCCTCCTCGAAAAGCGGGTGCGGACCACTGATCTGTCCGCCAAGGACGCCCAGACGGCGATCGACCACCTGCGCACGCAGGTCGACGAGCACCACGCCGTGGGTGACCTGGACGCCCTGCGGGTGCGGCTGGACAAGCTGGTCACGACCGTGGAGTCCCGGCGCGAGGAGCGCAAGGCCGCGAAGGCCAAGCAGACGGACGAGGCCCGTGCGGCCAAGGACGCGCTGGTCGTCGAGGCCGAGCAGCTGGCGCAGAGCGACCAGTGGCGCAGCGCCGGCGAGCGGCTGCGCGCCCTGGTGGACATCTGGAAGGGGCTGCCGCGTCTGGACCGCAAGTCGGACGACGAGCTGTGGCACCGGTTCTCGCACGCCCGTTCGGCCTTCTCCAAGCGCCGCAAGGCGCACTTCGCCTCGCTGGACGCGCAGCGCGAGGACGCCCGCAAGGTGAAGGAGAGGCTGGTCGCGGAGGCCGAGTCGCTGTCGAAGTCGACCGACTGGGGTCCGACGGCCGCCCGCTACCGCGAGCTGATGGCGGACTGGAAGGCGGCGGGCCGGGCGCAGCGCGAGTCCGAGGACGACCTGTGGAACCGTTTCCGCGGTGCGCAGGACGTGTTCTTCGCGGCCCGCAGCGAGGTCTTCGCCGAGCGTGACGCCGAGCAGATCGAGAACCTGAAGCTCAAGGAGGAGCTGGCCGACGAGGCCGAGAAGCTCGTCCCGATCACCGACCTGAAGGCGGCCCGTGCCGCGTTCCGCTCCCTCAACGAGCGCTGGGAGGCCATCGGCCACGTGCCGCGGGACGCCCGGCCGAAGGTCGAGGGCCGCATGCACTCGGTCGAGCGGGCGATCCAGGAGGCCGAGGAGGGCGAGTGGCGTCGTACGAACCCGGAGGCGCGGGCCCGTGCGGCCGGTCTGACGGGTCAGCTCCAGGCGGCGGTCGACAAGCTGCGTGAGCAGATCGACGCGGCGCGCGCGGCCGGCAACAACGCCAAGGCCGACAAGCTGTCGCGCGAGCTGGAGGGCCGCCAGGCCCTGCTGGACCAGGCGCTGAAGGGCCTGGAGGAGTTCGGCGGCTGACAGCCCGCCCCGTACGAAGGAGGCGGCCCCGGTACGCGAGTACCGGGGCCGCCTTTTCGTTCGCCGCGGGGGTGGGCCCGCGGGCCGACGGGCCTACGGGCCTACGGGCGCCGCGCCGAGGTCACGCGGTAGACGTCGTAGACGCCCTCGACGCCCCGGACGGCCTTCAGGACGTGCCCCAGGTGCTTGGGGTCGCCCATCTCGAAGGTGAACCGGGAGGTGGCCACCCGGTCGCGGGAGGTCTGGACGGCCGCCGACAGGATGTTGACGTGCTGGTCCGAGAGGACCCGCGTGACGTCCGACAGCAGCCGGGACCGGTCCAGCGCCTCGACCTGGATGGCGACCAGGAAGACCGAGGACTGGGTGGGGGCCCACTCGACCTCCAGCATCCGCTCGGGCTGCTGGGAGAGGGAGTCGACGTTGACGCAGTCCGCGCGGTGAACCGATACGCCACTGCCGCGCGTGACGAAACCGATGATCGGGTCGCCCGGCACCGGCGTGCAGCAGCGGGCCAGCTTGACCCACACGTCGTCGACGCCCTTGACGACGACACCCGGGTCGGCGTTGCTGCGCCGCTTGCGGCCGCGCGCGGGCGGGATCGACTCCTCGATGTCCTCGTTGGCCGCCTCCTCACCGCCGAGGGC